>JAJDDE010000135.1 GCA_029260475.1 Phycisphaerales bacterium
GCGTTCACCGGGGCGCGGAGGGTGCCGTAGCGGTTGCCGGCGTAGGTGGCGTGCTCGAGGAAGTCGCCCGCGGCGGTGCGGGCGTCGAAGTCCTCCACGCTCATGAAGGTGTAGTCCACGCCCTCCACGTCCGCTTCGGTCTTCGGTCGCGTGGTGGCGCTGACGCTGAAGACGGCGTCGGGGATCGACCGCTCGATCGCGCGCGTGATCGTCGTCTTGCCGACGCCCGAGGGCCCGGAGATGACGAGCAGCATCCCGTTCTCGGTATCGGTCGGGAGGCGGTGTTCGGCGGAGGTGTGCATCTGTAGTTCGTCCGTGAGCATGGACGGCACAGGGTAACAAGCGGCGGAAGATGGGGAGGGAGGCGAGTGGGGAGTGGCGAGTGGATGGGGCAGCCGGGGGCAAGTCTGGCTTCTACTCGCGGTTGGTCCCACGCTCTGTGTTCGCCTTCAGGTCCGGGAGCGCCACGACGTCGATCGGCACGACGGCCTGCGCCTCCTCGCCGGTGTGCCGGTCCACCGTCGTCAGGCGGAGGTGGTAGCGCCCGATGCTGAGCGTGCCGGGGAGCTCGATGATCTGCAGCGTGTAGAAGTCGCGTCGGCGGTTGCGGCTGAAGTCGCTGATGCGCTCGGCGGGCTGGCGCCACGCGACGAGGTCCGCCGCGCCGTCGCCCTTGTCGAGGTGGACGAGCTCGATGGACTGCGTGAGGTCCACCTCGAAGCCTTCGACCGAGCCGCGCGCGACCGCTCTGGTCTCGAATCGGTCGAGCTCGGCGTAGACGATCATCCGGCGTGCGCTGCCCGAGGCCAGGAGCACCGCGTCGTCGCGCCGGAAGAAGGGCGTGTAGGTGCCGAAGCCGTCCACGCTGGTGCAGAGGTCGAGCGTCGCGATGCGCATCGGGAGCAGGGCGGCGGTCTCGTCGGCGGCGGTGCGGAGCGCGCTCGCGACGTCCATCGGGTCCGCCTCGACCAGGTTGATCGTCCGGTGCAGGCGCGCCCACGCGCCGAGCAGCGCGCGCTCGTCGGGGGTGAAGGGCGAGTCGTCCCCGAGCTCGCCCAGCGCACGCTCGAGCGCACCGGGCGTGAGCGCCTCGAGCGCGCCGGCCTTGAGCGCCGGCCCGAGCGGCAGCCCCGCCTCGAGCGCCGCGTCGCCCGTCATGCGCTCCAGCGTCGCCAGCAGCGTCTGCAGGTCTGTGGTCACGTCGCCCGGAGGTGTGTCGCCGAGCGTCGGAGTGCCTTCGAGCGTTGCGAAGACTCCGGCGGGGCCACCGACCAGCAGGTTATAGAGGTCCGAGGACGTGGGCCGCGCGGCGATCTCCGCAGCGGTTAGGCGAGCGGTGTCGTTCGAAGAGGGTGTGGCGGGGGGAACGTTCGCCGTGCGCACTTCGCCCGGGTTCCGCGGCAGGCTGTCGAGGTCGTAGATCGGATCACTCGCGTTCACCGCGCTGCGCCCCGCGTTGTTGGTGAAGACGTCCAGGCTCCGGTCCGTCGGCACGCTGGGGAGCGTGGGGTCCTCCGGGTCGTCCAGCCGCCCCGCGTTGTTGCGGTGCCCGTCGAGGCCGATGCCGAGCGGCTCGCTCCGCACAACCGGGAGTTCCGCCGAGCCACCGCCGGTCCGCGCGGGCTCGTTCGAGCAGCCGGCGAGCAGGGCCAGGAGCGGGAGTGCGATGAGGATGGTCGAGCGGGCGTGTGGCATCCTGCCGGGCTCCGTCGGGGTCAGGGGACCAGTCGGTCCGGGATCGGGTGCGATCGCGCCTCCGGCGCGACGGTGGTCACCTGATGGCATCGGCGATGGGGGGGGCTCGGCTTGCGAATCGGCGGCTCAGCGCCCCAGAACGCTCGCGAAGCGTGCGGTGAGCACCTCGAGGCCGCGGACCTCGTCGCCCCGACCGGTCTTGGCGTTGCGGTCGGCGTTCACCGCGAGGTCCAGCAGCGTCCGCGCATCGTTGGGGTGGATGCGTCGCCCGGCGTCGATCACCGGGCCCCACACGCGGACGCTCGCGCCGGGCTTGGCGGGGTTGCCCCCGTCGCGGGCCGCGGCCGACACCGCGTGCAGCTTCTTCGCCAGGTCCAGGAGCGACCGGCGCACGAGGATCGGTGGCACGCGGCTCACCCCCAGCAGCTCGTGCAGTTTCGTCATCGCCGCCCGCCCGTCGCCGCGCAAGAGCGGCTCTTGCACAACCCACGCGCTCTCCTCGCGCGACATGCCGATCATCGCGCTGACTTCCTTCTTCGTGATCGTCCCGCCCTCGCCGACCGCCGCGCCGAGCTTGCCGAGTTCCGCGTCGAGGCGCGCGAGGTCCGTGCCGGTGAGCTCCACGAGCTGGGCGGCGGCGAGGCGATCGATCTCCGCGCCGTGCTGCTTGGGGGCGCGCTTGACCACCCAGGCCGTCGCGCCCGGCACATCCATCGCCTTGCAGGGGATGAGCAGCCCGCCCGCCGCGACCACCTTCTTGTCGAGGTTGCCCGGTCGCCACGCATCGGCGCGGAGCACGAGCGTGGAACCCTCGGAGGGCTGCTCGGCGTAGCGCTCGAACATCGGGCGCACGCCCTCGCGCTTCAGCAGCACGTCCGCATCGCTCACCACGATCAGCCGGTGGCTCGCCATCAGCCCGAAGGAACGCGCCTCATCGAGGATGGTCGCGGCGTCGTCCGTCTTGCCGTCGAGCCGGATGGGCTCGATCTCGCCGTGTACCGCTTCGAGCTTGGCGCGGAGCGCATCGATGTAGAGCTGCTGCAGCAGCCGGTCCTCGCCGTGCACGATCGCGACGCGGCTGTCGGCGGTCAGGTCGTCCGGGCGGATGCGGGTTGCGGCGGGTTTGCGGGCCATGGGGCGGATGATAGAGGGGGCGGGCACCCAAGGCGGACCCAAGAGGGGTGGCCGTGCGCCTGGCTTCGCGTACCGCGGGGGGGCGGGGGGGCGGGGAGCGGGGGGGAGGGAGCGGGGGAGTACGCAGAGCAGCAGAGTTGGGCAGAGGACACAGAGGAAGAGGGG
>JAJDDE010000136.1 GCA_029260475.1 Phycisphaerales bacterium
CTTCGCCCGGGATCTCGCGTACACCGATGATCATGCCGATCGCCTGTTCGCCCTGGACGGGAGCCAGTGGGTTGGGGAGTGGCACACGCATCCCCACGCGGGCCTACTCCCGAGCGCACTCGACATGACGACGTACATCCAGCACCTTGGCGACGAGGAGTTGGGCTTCGACCGGTTCGCGTCCATCATCGTCGGCCCCGAGCGCGGTTGGACACAAGCGATGCTCTGGGTCGTCGAAGGCTGCGTCGCTGTAGGGCAGGAGTTGGAACTGACATGATCGAGAGGCGTAGCGCGAGCGGCGTCCGCATCAGCGGGGACGACTACCAGCACCTCGTCGCGTGGACCGAGGCAGTTCCGGCGCTGTATGCGCAGACGCCGTGGGCTTCGCTTGAACTGGAAGCGCAGGTGCCGGCCAGCCTCGACGACGTCGTGATCGAAACGGCAGGAGGCCCCTGGAGGTACATCCAGGCGAAGTACGCGGTAGATGCTCAGCGCCTGCTCGGCAGTGAGCTACTCACCGAGTCCAAGGGGCAGGCACTCAGCTTGCTCAAGAAGCTGCACGCGGGCTGGAAGAAGCTGCGCCAACAAGGAGCCGTCGGGTCGATCGAGCTCGTAACGAATCGGGCAGTGGACCCCGAGGACCCGATCCTGGGCCTTCTCGATGCGCGCGACGACTCGCTGCGCAGGGTCTTGCAGAGTCCCTCCAATCGGGGGCGCGTCTCGACCGCGCTCGATGAGTGGGCGAGTCACCTGCGTGTCGAACGCAACGAACTTCTGGAATTCCTGCGATGCTTGCGCGTGAAGGCGGGCACGGGGTTGGGGCACCTCCACGAGATCGCCCAGGCGCAGATGACCGCCGCGGGACTGACCGCGAGTGACGCGGCCGTGCGTCAGGGCATCGACGCAATGCGCCTGCTTGTCACCAACGACGTGGGACCGGTCACGCCTGCCCAACTTGCAGAGCGGACAGAACACATGGAGCGCGTGGGCACAGGGCACGACGCTCTCGTGGTAATCGAGGCGATCGACGACGATCACGCGGCTGGTACTGCGACCCACCACCTCGACTGGCGCGACGAGTATCCGCAGGAGACCGTCGATCAGCGCGTTGTGCCCGCCGGTGGTGCTGCGGCGTTCGGGAGGATGTGGACCGACCTCCGCGGCCTCCATGCGCGCCTAGATGAGGCACGGGTCGAGCGGCCGCTCGCGCGCGGTACGCTGCGGTTGGCGTGCTGGTTCGCCCTGGGCTATGCCCTTCGCGCGGTGGATGGGTTCCAGCTCACCACGCAGCGGGGGCCGATCCTAACTCGTTCAGACACCCAGCCCAGCGGTCTCACCGTGGCGCCCGAGATCACGAACTTTACGGGCGGACAGGGTGACGTCGCCGTGGCTGTTGGCGTGTCAGCGGATCCCGTACCCGCGGTGCAGCAGTTCCTCGATTCGGGGGACCTTGCAGTCGCCACACTACTCCGATTGACGGTCGCGCCGCGCCCGAGCCCTGCGGCGTTGCAGAACGACGCTGACGCTGCGGCGGTCGTCACCGCCGCGCGGGAGGCGATCCGTCCCTACGTTGGGCAGGGACGTGTCCACCTGTTCCTCGCGTGCCCGGCGGGCGTTGCGGCGATGCTGGGACACACGTGGCATCGACTGCCGCCCGTTACGGTCTACGAGCATGTGGGTCCCGGGTACGTCAAGGCGTTTGAGCTCGACTAGCTATCGCGCCGACGGCCGGCCCTACAGTCCGCTCGTGTCCAGGGTTGCAGAGTCCGGGAGCGGAAACGTGACCAGCGTCTTGCCCTCTTCAGCGATGACGACAACGCACAACGCTTCGTGGTTGCGCGCATCGATGTGGTCTCGCATCCTCCGCCCGGCGAACGAGTCGTGCAGCGCGACGTCGAGGCCGATCGGGACGATCATGATGGGGCGCTCGCCTCGTTCGCGCGCGTCACGCAGGACGGACCTCACGTCCTCCGCAGAAACGCCCTGGTGCCCCTTGCAGATCGTCTGCGCGCACGAGTCGCGCGGATCCATGACCACAATGACCGGGATCTCTCCCCAGCGCTTCAGGGTGTCCACATACACCATCTCGATGCGTTCGATCTGCGAGCGGGCGAGGTGTTGGCGGAGCCTGCTGTCTTCGGGCGTGATCCCCGTCATCTCGGTCCACCTTCCAGCATGCCCACCCACTTCAGGAGGCTTCTGATGGGCGGCGATCTGAACTCGCGGACGAAGCCGTTCTCGCCCAAGTAGAACCGCAGCGTGCCCGCGCCGAAGAGCCTGCGGATCACATGCTCGGGCTTCAGCAGTTGCGCCTCGAGCGCTTGCCTGTCCTGGACTGATGGAATCGGAGCGTTGTCGAGCACGTCGTTCGCCCACCATCTCGGATGGTTGTGGAACACGAGGGCTTCGGCCCTGGCGTCGGTACGTAGATGTTCAGTGATCGCGCTCAGAACCCAGGATGGGACCGGGACGCTGTTCTTGCTGCCCAGTACGTGCGCGATCGACACCACCTTGGTCGTGCTGCCATGGCGGTAGCCGAGCCCGACGATCAGATGCTCGACCGCGTCGTGCTCCGTGTAGTCCAAGCAGCCGCAGAGGAATGCGTTCCGGTTCAACGGCGTGCGAAGCCTCTGCGCCGCGCGATCCGTTGCCCGACAAGCGCGTCGCACGGGGCCGACTCCCTTCTCGTCGGCCGACTTCCAGTGGATGGGCTCCGGGTCCAGGGCCAGGGGGGCCGTGTGTTCTATGAACGTGCGCAGAAGGCGGCTCAGCACCGGTCCCGGCTCTTCGCGCGAGCGCGACTCAGAAGACAACGAATCCATGATCTGACAGCCTAGGGGCCGGGTCCGACAGCCGGGCTCGTTCGAGGACGACGAGCGGTGGGGGCGGTCTTGATGACCGGAGGCCGAGGTCACCTGCGGAAGCCGGCCGCAGCCCGCGCAACATCGGCGACACGCGGATCCCTCAGGAGAAGGTCGATGCTCATCTCGATCAGACCCCCGACGATGTACCGCCGCCGCCTCAGGCGGGAGAGGATGAACCGCGATCGGGGGGACAGATCGATGCAGATGCGCGTCAGCTCGTCGGGCGGTTCGACCTCGAGCTCCGGCATATGGCCCGCTCGCTCGGCGGCGTCAAGCAGTTCCAGGCCGCGGCCGATGAGGTCCTTCTTTGTCAAGCCTGTGGCCGCCTTCAACTTGCTTAGTAGGTCTGCCCGAGACAGATCGACTCTCCCGTTGAAACGAGGGGGATGAGCGCGTCGAATCTCGGCAATCGGGCGTTGGGTCATGCCGCTCCGGATCCGGCAGTGCGCTCAGGCTCGGCGGCGAGGAAGAGCTTCTCGTACTCGAGCACTGCATCCACCAACTCCTGATCGAGCACCGCAGCGTAGGCGCCGATCGCGGCCTCGTCGCCCACCTGATGGGCCAGGAGGCGTTGCCGCACGGGCTTCGGCAAACGAAGTTCATTCTGAAGGACCCGGTGGAAGCCCGTTCGGAATCGCTTCCAGGACTGGCCCTTCACCTTCTTCACGCCGGCCCGAGCTTCGATGGCGTCGTGCGCCGTGCGGAACTGCATCGTGCTCTTTGGGAGCCTTCCTGCGGTGCCGCGTCCCGGCTTGCCCTGGTACTTGAGGCCCCTCGCGCAGGCGAGAGGGCGTAGCAGCTTCGAGAGCGAGCGTGCGAGGGGAATGTTGATGCGTTCGCCAGTCTTCACGCGGTATCCGCGCCACCACGCCAGCCCGCCGGGGCCGTTCCACTCGAACCCCCAGTCTTGGCAGTGCGGGCAATCAGTGACGATCTGGCGCCCGCCGATGCCCTCGACGACCATGTTGCCCCGACCGTCGCAGTGCTCGCAGCCCATTTGGCCGGCCGGGCCGTCGTTGCCCCATCCGCCGATCATCACGCGCGCGTCTCCGATGTGCGGTCCCGCGAGTGCGCAAATGTGCTCCGCGAGCGTCGAATAGTGCCAGTCGCCGTTGAGGAGGAGCGACGTGTTCGTAAGGCCGACCATCTCGCAGAGTGCGTAGGGGACAGGGATCGTCTCCAGTCGCCGCGCCTTGCGCTTCGCCTTCTTCGTCAGCTTCGGGCGATCTGCAACAGGCTTGAAGTCTGGAATGTACCGGCGCACGGTGTTCTTGCGCCCGTGCTTGATGAGGGCATTCGCAGCCGAGATGTGGTTCTGGCGTGTGTGCTTGTTGGGGTAGGTCGCATACAGCCACTGCCACCATCCTGTCCACGTCTCGAAGCTCTCGCGGCCCAGGGCGTCGGCCTGGATGTTGAGCGCGGAGGCGGCCCCGTCCTTCGTGTTGCCGTCGGGCATGCTGGCGAGCAGATCCCGAATCGCATCGTCCGGCGTGATGCGCGGCCATCCGTTTGGGTTCTCCGGATCCGGTGCGACAGGAGGCGGAGGGTCAAGAGGGACGAGCGCGCTGCCGTCGAGGACGCGCTGCATGAGCAACGGGTTCGCGCGCAGGACCGCCAGCGCCTGCTCCTCTTTCGTTGGGCGGCCGCCCTTGCTCGGCTGACCCTGTTCGCGGGCCTCGGCCCAGATCGCGCGCCAGTTCTCGATCTCACGAGGCTCCGGATCAACGCCGAGGAGCTTGTTGGGCTTGCGGGATCGGCGCAGGTACCAGCGCCCCCTGGTCTGAGTGATGGCTGCCATCGAGGACTCCGTTCGCAGCCTCGAACCTAGGTGCGCGCGCCTCACCTGCAACCTAGAAAACAGAAACAAACGACTTTGGGAGACCCCAAGTTCCGTGTTGTCCGGCCAACATTTGTGTTGCCTGAGCAACCATCACGTTGCCCCGCCCAAGCGTCATGTTGGCGCCCTGAAGATCGCGGGGCGGATCGGGGAAAAGGCTCAATTCGATTCGCAAACGACCTTTATCGCTACGAATAGATTTCTCCGCCTGCGTCCTTGAACTCCTCGGACTTGGCCGTGAGACCCGCTTCGACGGCTTCTTCGGTGTCCATCCCCTTCTCCTGCGCGAAGGCGCGAATCTGATTCGTGATCTCCATGGAGCAGAACTTGGGGCCGCACATGGAGCAGAAGTGGGCGACTTTGGCGCCTTCGGCGGGGAGCGTCTCGTCGTGGAAGGACTTGGCCTTCTCGGGGTCGAGGGCCAGGTTGAACTGGTCTTCCCAGCGGAACTCGAAGCGTGCCTTGCTGAGTGCGTTGTCGCGGTACTGGGCGCCGGGGTGGCCCTTGGCGAGGTCGGCGGCGTGGGCTGCGATCTTGTAGGTGATCACGCCTTCGCGGACGTCTTCGCGGTTGGGTAGACCGAGGTGCTCCTTCGGCGTGACGTAGCAGAGCATCGCCGTGCCGTACCAGCCGATCATCGCGGCACCAATGGCCGAGGTGATGTGGTCGTAGCCGGGGGCGATGTCGGTCGTGAGCGGGCCGAGGGTGTAGAAGGGCGCTTCGCCGCACCACTCGAGCTGCTTCTCCATGTTCTCCTTGATCATGTGCATCGGCACATGACCCGGGCCCTCGTTCATGACCTGGACGTCCTTGGCCCAGGCGCGCCTCGTCAGCTCGCCCTGCACTTGGAGCTCGCCGAACTGGGCGCGGTCGTTGGCGTCGGCAATCGAGCCGGGGCGTAGGCCGTCGCCGATCGAGAACGACACATCGTAGGCGGCCATGATGTCGCAGATTTCGTCCCAGTGCGTGTAGAGGAAGTTCTCCTTGTGGTGGGCGAGGCACCACTTGGCCATGATGGATCCGCCGCGCGAGACGATGCCCGTCGTGCGCTCGTCCGTACACGGCACGAAGCGCAGGAGCACGCCCGCGTGAATGGTGAAGTAATCGACACCTTGCTCGGCCTGCTCGATCAACGTGTCGCGGTAGAGCTCCCAGGTGAGGTCTTCGGGGCGACCGCCGACCTTCTCGAGCGCCTGGTAGATCGGCACGGTGCCGATGGGCACCGGGCTGTTGCGCATGATCCACTCGCGCGTCTCATGGATGTTGGGACCCGTGGAGAGGTCCATCACGTTGTCC
>JAJDDE010000137.1 GCA_029260475.1 Phycisphaerales bacterium
CCTCTGGTGGGACGAGATGCGGTTCCCGCACGTGTGGTTGGAGTTGGAACTGCTCGACGGCCAGTCAGCAAGCGTTGTCGCTCGCGGTGTGCTTGAACTGCCCGGCTTACAGCCAGCGCCGTGGACACTCGAGGGGGTTGACCAATCGGCACACATCTTCGGTAACGAGGGGGTTGCCCACTGGACGTTGACGGGCTCTGGTACTGACCAAGAGCGAGTCGTGCGTTGTCACCCCGAAATGGTCGACCACAATCTCTTCCTGACCATCAGCGGAGACTCCGGGTCGTGGGAGTTCTTCACGGATGCGGGCTTAGAGGCACAAGGTGTACTACGAGTCGTGGAGAAATCGTCCACTACGCCCCCGAACTTGCGCTCGTTGCGCTGAGCTGGTGGGTGCGCTGCTCAAGCGCAGCTTGGGCAGGATCTGTGCGCCTCTGGTCCTGCCCTACCTTCGGTCGAGCAGGGCACCCGAGGTCCATGTAGATCGGATGAACCGCCCCCGGGCTGCCGCCCGGGGTTCGATCGTGTGTGCGCTCAGTCGGCTTCGGGGCGCATCATCGGGAACAGGATCACGTCGCGGATCGACTTCGCGTTGAGCAGGAGCATGCAGATGCGGTCGAGGCCCAGGCCGATGCCGCCTGCTGGGGGCATGCCGACCTTGAGGGCGTGGACGAAGTCGTCGTCGAAGTTGCGGAAGGTCTCTTCGTCGGCGCCCTGGCCCGCGAGCTGCTCGCGGAACTTGGCGGCCTGCACGTCCGGGTCGTTGAGCTCGGTGTAGGCGGGGCCGATCTCCATGTTGCCGATGAAGAGGTCCCATCGCTCGCAGTAGGCGGGGTCGTCGGCCTTGGGCTTGGTGAGCGGGCTGAGCGCGCTGGGGTAGTCGGTCACGAAGGTCGGACGCTGCGGGTCGATGGTCGGCTCGGCGGCCTCCTCGAAGAGGTCGTTGATGATCAGGATCGGCGCGCGCTCGGCGCCCTCCTCGGTGTGCGTCCTCACTTTGTGCTTCGGCGCGGCCTTCATCGCGCTGTCGTGGTCATCGACGTCGAAGCCCAGGGCGTTCTTGAAGAGGTCGCGGAAGGTGATCTGCATGAAGTTGTCGGCGTAGTCGATGTTGAGGTCGCCGAAGGGCAGCACGAGGTCCCCAGCGTCGTGGTACTCGTCGCAGACGTAGGCGGCGCAGGCGCGGACGAGGCCCTCTGC
Source organism: Phycisphaerales bacterium (assembly GCA_029260475.1). Taxonomy (GTDB): domain Bacteria; phylum Planctomycetota; class Phycisphaerae; order Phycisphaerales; family UBA1924; genus OFTM391. The sequence goes on from JAJDDE010000137.1 coordinate 1,201, forward strand.
GAGCTCCATCATCGTGTTGTAATCGCCGAAGGCCTCGTAGGCCTCCATGCTCGTGAACTCGGGGTTGTGGCGCGGCGAGAGGCCCTCGTTGCGGAAGTTGCGGCTGACCTCGTACACGCGCGGCATGCCGCCGACGAGGAGGCGCTTGAGGTAGAGCTCGGGGGCGATGCGCATGAAGAGGTCCATGTGCAGCGCGTTCATGTGCGTGACGAAGGGCTTGGCGGCGGCACCGCCCGCCTGCGCCTGCAGCACGGGGGTGTCTACTTCGAGGTAGCCGCGGGCCTCCATGTGGGTGCGGATGAGTGACATGAGGCGCGAGCGCATGCGCATGGTCCACATGGTGCGCGGGTTGGTGTGGAGGTCCACGTAGCGGCGCCGGTAGCGCTGGTCGATGTCCGTGAGGCCCGACCACTTCTCGGGCGGGGGGGTGATGGACTTGCTGGCGATCTCGACGGCGCTGGCCCAGATGGTGGTCTCGCCCTTGCGGGTTTTCATGAGAGGGCCTTCGACGATGACGGTGTCGCCCAGGTCGAACTGCTGGGCGATCTCGAAGCCGGGGGCCTCGACGTCCTTCTTGGAGATGGCGATCTGGAGGTCCGGGTCGAGCTTGCGCTTGACGGCGGTCGGGATCTCCGGGTCCTCGAAGAGGGAGGCGGGGCCCGTGGTGTGGTCGCGGAGCTGGAGCCAGATGAGCTTGCCGCCGTCGCGCTTGAGGACGATGCGCCCGGCGACCTTCACGCGTGGGCGCTGGTCGGCGTCTCTGTTGGGGTCTTCGCCGGCCTCTTTGGCGCGGGCGGTCTCGGCGTTCCAGGCGTCGTCGGCCTTCTTGGCGTACTTGTCGCGGGCGTCGTTGAGATAGATGAGGTCCGACGTGGCGGAGCCGTAGGGATCGACGCCGAGATCGGCGATCGCGTCGCGCTTCTCGCGCCGTTGCTGCTCGAGGCGGTGGGCGTCGTGCTGGTCTTCGGCTGGGGGGGCCTGTGAAGGCGTGTCTTCGCTCATGGGCCCATGGTAGTGGGCGACACCCGCCGGCTCTCGCCCGATGGTCATGAGATCGCGTGAAGCCGAGCCCATACGTAAGTGGGGCGCATGGGCTCAGCACAGGAGTGAGATGATCCGTTGACCCTGTGCGTGGCGGCTCCGCCGCCGGATCGTGAGAGAAGTGAGATTCATCTCGGAGCGCAGAGACCGCGCCCACTGCGTGAGAAAAGTGAGAAACCGTGGTGACGTGAGCCCCTCCGCCCTGGTGCACGGAGTGCTGCGCGTGACGCGAGAGGTCTCACGACGCGCACAGACGAACCATGCCACCGTTTCCGATGAGGGCACGGCGGGCGCGGGCTCCGCGGAGGTTCTGGGGTCCGGTTGTGCGGGCTGTGCGGGATGCGCGAGCGGTCGCCCGGGTATGCGGACGGATCTGCCTCGCGATCCGGGACCGGGTGCAGTTGCGGGTCGCCTGCCGCGAATCAGCGGTTGGGGTACCCAATGAACGGATCCGACCACTCAGGAACTTCCTCCAACTCGGCCGAGTCGTTGGAGTCGTCCACCGGCGCGGTGTCCATCTCGAGCTCGGGGGCGGGGTCGTCGCCCATGTCCTCTACGGGTGGCATGCTCTCGCCGGGCCGGGACTCTTCGATGATCATGGGATCGGCGGTCTGGGGCTCGAAGCGGAAGCCAACAGGCCAGGAGCGGACGCCTTCGACGCGCCAGCCGCGGATGTCGGAACGGAGGCGGACGGTGAGGAGCTGGCGGGCGCCGGCGGCGGGGACGGGGCGTTCGACCTCGACGGTCGCGGTGTCACCCAGGATCCAAACGCGGGCGATGCGGAGCACCGGGCGGTCGCTCTTGAGCTGGCGTGTGACGTAGACGTCCTCCCCGAGGGCGACGGCGATGTCCGTCGCGGTCTCGTCGTTGACCTCCGCGGGGAGCATGATGTCGTAGGCGGTGACGCCAGACATGTGCCGGGTCGCGACGCGGTGGAGGGCCAGCCGCATCACCAGGGGCGATGGGAGCATGTTGAGGGTCTCGGTCGCAACATCGCCCTGGATCGCGGGATATCGGGCCTGCGGCGTGCAGGCGACGGTGCCCAGCAGCAGGGGGGTGAGGGCCAGGGCGAGGGTCTTGGTGCGGGGCATAGGGCGTCTCCTGCGCTTCGGTGAGCGCGTGGGGCGGGGGTCACGACCGAGTCTACCCTTGTTCGATGACCACCGACCGTACGTTTGCGCTGGACAACGCTGACGGGCCCAAGGCTCCGACGGGGCGGCGGTTCGTCGTCGCGATCACCGGCGCCTCCGGCGCCTGGTACGCGCAGCGCCTGATCTCGGCGCTCGTTGGCAGCGGTCACGAGCTGCACCTGGCGGTCACGGACTACGGCAAGCGCCTGCTGCACGACGAGCTGGGCATGACGGGCCTGGATGTCCACGCGCTGGCGGGGTTGCCCGAGGGTGCCGACCTGCGCGAGCACCGGGTCTTCGTCCACCCCTCCAAGGACGTGGGCGCGACGATCGCCTCCGGATCGTTCCGTCACGACGGGATGATCGTGATGCCCTGCTCGAGCAACACGCTGGGGGCCGCGGCGTCGGGCGTGGGGGACAAGCTGGTGTACCGCGCGATGGCGGTGGCGCTGAAGGAGCGTTTGCCGCTGATCCTGTGCCATCGCGAGAGCCCGCTGAGCCTGATCGACATCGAGAACATGCGCCGGCTGACGATGGCGGGCGCGATCATCGCGCCGACGAACCCCGCGTTCTATCTCGGGCCCACGAGCCTGACGGACGTGGTGGACTTCGTGGTGTCGCGCGTGCTGGACCTCGTGCACGTGAAGCACGGCTTGTCCATGCGATGGGAAGACCACCCGCTTGCGAGCGGGAAGGCCTCCGACTGAGCGTGCGTACACTCCGGCAGGAGGTACGCGATGTTCAAGACGTTGATATGCACCGGTGCGATGCTCGTGTGCGGCTGCGCGTTCGCCGCTGATAACGAGGTCGCGATCGAGACCGATACCCCCGGGGTCACGCTCGCGGGGACCGTGTCGATGCCCGAGGGCGAGGGGCCCTTCCCGGGCGTGGTGCTCATCTCCGGATCGGGGCCGCAAGACCGGGACTCGGCGATCTTCGGCAAGACGCCTTTCAAGTCACTCGCCGAGGTCTTCGTGGAACGCGGGTACGCGGTGCTGCGGTACGACGATCGGGGCGTGGGCGAATCCACGGGCGAATTCGCTGGCGCGACGATCGATGACTTCGTGACCGACGGGGGCGCGGCGGTGAAGGCGCTGAGCACGACGGAGGGCGTGGACTGGAAGCGCGTGTTCGTGCTGGGTCACTCCGAGGGCGCGGGGGTGGCCGCGGAGCTCGCGGCGAGCGGGAACGTGCGCGCGGGCGTGGTCTTTCTGGGCGGCACCGCGGCGCCCGGGCACGAGGTGCTGACGGACCAGAGCGTGCGCCTCATGCGGGCCGCGGGTATTGCAGAAGAGCAGCTCGAGCGGGTGCGCGTGGCGCACCAAGCGCTGATGCGCGCGCTGCTGGATGGTGCTGATGATGAGACGGTGCTCGAGCTCACGACCGAGCTCGTCATGACACAGACGGGCGGGGCGATGCCGTCGAACTTCGCGGAGCTGCAGGCGCAGCAGTCGATGCCCCAGTTTCAGAGCGCGTGGTTCAAGCGGTTTCTCGAGCACGACCCGACGGGCGCGATCGGGCGCATGCCGGTGCCGGGGCTCGCGCTGTACGGCAGCCTCGACCAGCAGGTGTCCGACGAGCTCAACGCGCCGCGCATGGCCGACGCGCTGGCGGGCGGGCGACGCCCCGAGTCGCGGGTGATCGTGATGCCCGGGAAGAACCATCTGTTCCAGACCGCGCGCACGGGCGGCGTAGACGAGTACGCGCTGCTGGATGATCTGGATCCGAAGGTCGCGCACGAGATCGCGGACTGGATGGACGGCGTGCTGGCGGGTCGTGATTGATAACGATGGGACGTGACGCTGTTTCGTTGCAAAGGTGCGCGCAAACGCGTTGACGCCTGCGCGCCGGCGGGTGATGCTTCGTGCGGTGGCTGAACACAACCGGCGGTGGAGCGACGCATGACGAACGACAAGAGCGCTGTGGCCTTGGGCCTTTGGGTACGCGAGCGCGCCTCGCGCGCTGAGCTGAGCGAGGCGACGCGCGCCTGGCTCGCGACGAACCCGGGCGGCGGCGAACGGCCCCCCGCGGCGGTGCTGGGCGATCTGGTGATCGCGCTCGCGTCACCCGACGCGGTGCGCACGATCGACTCGGGGGGTCTCGATGAGATGGCGGAGGGCGTCGATGACGCGATGCTGCGCGCGCTGGGGCGCGTCTCGGACGGGATCAGCGGGCGTTTCTTCGGGTCGGACCGGATCGACAGAGACGTGCTCGACAGTGACCGGGGGGACTGATCCGATCAGGGGCGGATGTCGTAGGGCACGCGCACGGGCTCGGTCAGGATCTGGGCGGCCTGGTAGACACCCGATGACTCGGCGGCTTTCGTGTCCGCGGCGACGGCGCCGGTGACGTTGATGAGCTTGAGGCCCACGGTGTCCTTCTTGGGGTCCACGATGATTTGGGCGCGTTCGGCGAAGTAGTACTTGCCGTAGCCGTCGTCGAGGCGGACCGCGAGGAGCACGCCCTCTTCTTCGTCGAAGGCGTCGGCGTTGATCGTCCACGCGATGCCGACATCGGCGCCGCGGACGATGGAGTTGGCGTAGCGGACCTTGGTCTCCCAGACGCTGAGCTGCTCACGCCTCTCGCAGCCGCTGAGGGCCGTGAGGGCACAGAGCCCGATGAGGATGGTCGCGTGCTTGATCATGGTGTAGATATCGGCCCTTGGGCCCTCTGACTGAAGCGGTTGTCCCCGGGGGCGTGCCCTACGATCGCCCCCTATGCGACTGGCGCTACTGCAATGCAACACGACGGTGGGGGCCCTGGGGGCCAACGCGGCGCTCCTGCTCGAACGGGGGGGGGCGGCGGTCGCGGAGGGTGCCCGCTTGGTGGTGGGGCCCGAGTTGGCGTTGTCGGGGTACCCGCCCAGAGACCTGCTGGTGCAGGAGGGGTTCCTCGAAGCGTGCCGGGACGCGTGTGAACGGTTGGCGGCGTCGTGGACGAGCGAGGTGCCCTTGCTCGTCGGCACGCCCTGGCCCGCGCCGTCGGGTCGGGTGTGGAACGCGCTGGTGGTGTGCCGGGCCGGCGTTGTGGAAACGGTGTACGCCAAGAGGCTGCTCCCGACGTACGACGTGTTCGATGAGGAGCGGTACTTCGAGGCGGGCGTGGTGCCGACGGTGATCGATGTGGACGGCGTCGGTGTGGGGCTCGCGATCTGCGAGGACCTGTGGCGGGGTGACGACATCGTGGACGCCTCGGATGGCGGAGGGCGGTACGCGGGGCGGCCCGAGCCGATCGCGGAGCTGGTGCGCGCGGGCGCACAGATCGTGGCGTGCGCGAGCGCGAGCCCGTTCACGCACGACAAGCTGCGTGCCCAACGCGCCATCGTCGCGAAGAACGCGAAGGCGCACGGCGTGATCGTCGCGAGCGCGAACCTCGTGGGCGCGAGCGACGACCTGGTCTTTCCCGGCGGCAGCGAGGTGTGCAACACGGAGGGTGAACCCATCGCGTGCGCGCCGCTCTTCGCAGAAGACACCCTGCACGTCGAGACGGAGGGTGCGCCACGGGCGGCGGACCCGCTGGCGGGCACGCCTCGCGAGGAGCTGATCTATCGCGCCCTCGTGCTGGGCGTGCGGGACTACTTCGGCAAGACCGGCGTGCGGCGCTGCGTGCTGGGGGTGAGCGGGGGGATCGACTCGGCGGTGGTCTGCGCCATCGCGGCGCGTGCGCTCGGCGCCTCGAACGTGATCGGGCTCGCGATGCCCAGCCGCCACTCGTCGGGCCACTCGGTGGAGGATGCCCGCGAACTGTGCGCGCGCCTGGGCGTGGCGTATCGGCTGGTGCCGATCGGATCCATGCACGGCGCGGTGGAAGCGGACGTCGCGGGACTGTTCACGTCGCTGGACCTGCCCGCTGCGAGCGGCGTCGCGGAGGAGAACGTGCAGAGCCGCCTGCGCGGGCTCGTGGTGATGGCGGTCGCGAACAAGGCCGGGGCTATCGCGCTGGCGACGGGGAACAAGAGCGAGCTGTCGGTCGGGTACTGCACGCTCTACGGCGACATGAACGGCGGGCTCGCGGTGATCTCCGACGTGCTGAAGCAGGACGTGTACGCCCTGTCGCGGTGGATCAACGACCATCACGAGGAGGCGGGCTTCGACGGGCCTCCCATCCCGGAGAACACGATCACCAAACCTCCCAGCGCGGAGTTGGCTCCTGGACAGCTCGATTCGGATTCGTTGCCGCCCTATGAGGTGCTCGACGAGATCCTGCACCGGTACGTGGAGCAGCGCCAGCACCCGGACCGGATCCTGGAGGAGACGGGGTTCGACGAGGCGGTGGTCCGGCGGATCACGCGCCTGACGGACCTCAACGAGCACAAGCGGCATCAGATGCCGCTGGGGCTGAAGGTGTCGTCGATCGCGTTTGGGCGGGGGAGGCGCAGGCCGTTGGTGCAGGGTTCGTGGTGACCGACTGAACCCGGTGGTGGGCGTTGGCGCTGCATCCACGAAGGAGGTGGCCCATGCTCGGGACGCTGTTGACGGTGGGGATGCTGGCGGGGTGCCCGCTGTGCGAGGCGAAGCCCGTGGTGCCGGAGGTGCCCGCGCCGGTCGTGCTCATCGGCGCGACGGAGGCGGGGGAGGTGGTCACGCTGGAGGTGTTCGAGGACGGGTCGGTGGTGACGGGGGACCCGACGCCGATCGTGTGGCCCGAGGGGTGGGAGGGGCGGCACATCTCGAACCTCTCGACGGTCCGACAGGAGCTCTTTGGTTCGCGGGTGGAGTGGATCGTCGGCTACGACCACCATTCGGAGTCGATCATGGTGTTCGAGGAGGGTGTGCCACAGGTGAGTTCGGCGCGCTCGATCGAGGCGGAGGGCACAAACACGCATCGGGGCTTCGCGGTCTCGGCATTGCTCACGATGTATGTGCTCGACACGGATTTCGACTCGGTCGACGTGATCGGCCAAGACGGGAAGACCGTGCCGATCGTCAGGCTTGAGGGGCTGAGCGTGATCGAGGCCATCGAGTTCGGCCCGGACGGCGCGCTCTACGCGCTGGGCGACAGCGATGGTCATCACTCTCGCGGGCTGTACACGATCAGTCTGCACACCGGCGAGGCATCGCTGGTCGCTCGGTTGCCGGTCACGGACCTCGACGCGCTGACGATGGCCTCCGACGGTTGTCTCTACTCAACTGATGCAAACGGCAAAGAATCACATCTCTACCGCATCGATCCTGTGACAGGAGTGTGCAGGGACCTGGGCGGTGTCGGGGTGGTGGGGATCACGGCGTTGACCGAGCGGCCCCGCGAAACGGAAGTCGTTGCAAGGCCACGACTGCCTGGCACGGTTGTGAAGCCGAGCCGCTGATCTAGCCGTCGGCTTTGGGCTTGCGCCGGGCCTCGGCCTCGTCCTGCATCGCCTTGAGTTGGCGCATGATGTCGCTGAAGCCCTCGGGCGCGTCGCCGGTGGCTTCTTTGACCAGATCATCGTCGATCGCGGGTACCCGCTCGGGCGTCGCGTTGATGACGGTCACCGGGACCTCGACACTCTCGGTCGGCAGCTCCATTAATTCGAGGGCCAGAAGGATGTCCGCCTCGGGGATGCCCGCCTCGCGGAAGTCCGTGGCGATCTGCTCGGGCGTGCGACCCTGTACGCCCGGTGTGCCGGGGGCGGGCGTGAAGGGAGTGCGGTCCGCGTTCGATTGCGGCTCGCGCGGCGCCTTGGCGATGGTCACGCCCTTGGGAAACAGGTCGATCGCGATCGTCGCGCCGGAGCGGACGAGCACGACGCGATTTCGCTGCGTGTCCACACGCGCGACGATCCAGGGCGTCTTGTCGTGCTTGGGGTCTTTGAAGAGTTCTCCCGGGCGGCGGGGCATCGTGGTGCCGCGGCTGGTGGACTGCACGAAGCCGATCCTCGCGATGGGTGTTCCGGCGAGGTCTCGGTGGATGCCCTTGAGCTCGAGGTTGTTCCGGGCGGCCTTCACGTCGTCGGGCAGGTCTTCCTCGGCGGTGAGTTGCACCTCGCCGTCGGGGGTTACCCGTGGTGTGTTGGCCTGTGTCGTGAGGTTGATCGGCAGGGGCGGGACATCGCCGGTCGATTCGGGGTTCACTGCGCCGCCCGTGTCGGCGGCGCGGCGGGTCCAGAACCAGCCCTCGTCGTCGAAGGGGTTGCTGGTGTTGAGCCGCGCGATGCGTTCGGAGCGTTCCTCCATGCCGGGACGGTCGAGGCGCAGCACGACGGCGGACGGGAGTTCTTCATCGCCCGTGTAGGAGATGCTCGCACGCCCGGTGGTCCACGCGAGCGCGCACCAGCCGCCGGCGAGGAGGAGCAGCGCGAGGGCCGCAGGACCGGCGTAGGCCCCGGGTGTGGCGCTGGGCGGGCCGGGCGGCGCGAGTCGGGCGCGGGTGAGCTTCACGCGTTGCCTCCCGTGTCAGAGGCGGTGTCCGGCGCGGGTGTGATGCCCAGGGCTCGGATGGTGAGCGTGACGCTTGCGCTCTCGCGTGCCTGGGCGAGGCCGGGGCCCTGGAGCGTGAGTTCGGAGATGTGCGTCTTCACATCGCGGAGGTGCTCCACGCTGTCCACGAAGCGGTGCAGCGCGCGGAGGTCGTGCGAGGAGAGCGTGAGGCGGACCTCCAGCTCGTGTACGCGTGCCGACGACGGGGGCAGGCCCTCCAGCGGGCGGCTCGTCGAGCGATCGGTGCGGTCCACCTTCAGGTCGAAGGTGCTCGCGGCGTCCACGAGCATCGAGCGGAAGTCCGCGACCGCCAGTTCGGGCGTCGCGGCCTCGATGGAGGCAGCCCGAATGTCCGTCCACTGGCGCTCGCGTTCCTGCAGGGCCTGCGTCCACTCCTGCTCGTGCTCGACGAGGGTGACGCGGTCTTCGAGGCCCTGCACGCGATCGGTGAGGTCGGTGGCGGGCGCTTCGTCGGCGGGGGCACCCTTGTCGCGGAAGGCATCGACGACGACGACCAGCGCGACGACCGCGAGCAGCGAGAGGAGCAGGGTGGTGCGGGTGCTGTCCTTCATTTGGCGCCTCTCTGTCCCAGGCTGGTGCGCTGGGCGACGAGGCGGAACCGCTCGCCCGCGCGGTCGGGGACGGGCGCTGGGGGCATGCCGAAGCTGGCGCCGGTGAAGGCGCGGCTGGACTCGATGGCCCGGAGCACCGCGCGGGCGTCGGGGGCGACGCCGTTGATCTCGATGCCCTGCTGGGTCAGTGAGATGTCGTAGAGCCAGACGCCCTCGGGCATCGCGTCGCGGGCGGCCTGCAGGTCGGGGAGGGCGGGCGTCCAGGGGTTGATCGTCGGGGCGATCACGCCGTCGAGCAGCGTGTGGAGCGTGCGGGCCTCGTCGCGGAGCGCCGAGACGCGCCGGGCGTCGGGGGCGATCTGCTGCTCACGTGCATCGATCTCGCGGAGCAGGGCCTGCGTGCGGGCCTCGGGGGCTCGGAGCGCGAACCACATCAACACGCCCGCGACGAGCACGCAGGCGGCGGGCAGCACCCAGCGCGAGCGCGGCGCGGGCATCGCGCCCTGCACCGGGGCGGTGCGCGCACCGGCGACGGTGGGCGTGAGCGCACCCGCGAGGGCGAGCTCGGCGAGGGAGATCGCGCCGCTACCCCCCGAGGCGGTGGCCCCGGGCAGCGTGCGTGCGGGGGCCGGGTCGTCGTGGGTGGGTGAGGAAGCGATGTCTGTCGGCTCGCCGAAGCGGAGGGTGTGCTCGACGGTCTCGTCCGGGCCGATGGCTTCGAGCACGCGGCTGTGCTCGTCGCGCAGCCCCAACGCGGGCAGGCACTGCGCGGGCGCGAGGACGGCGCCGGGCGTGTGCCCCGTCGCGGCGTGCAGGTGCTCGAGCCACGGTCGCAGGGCGGCGGCGGAAGCCGCAACGAGCACGCCCTTCGGGGTGGCGGCCTCGTCCGCATCATCCTTCGCGAGGTCCAGCAGGCCGACTCGCGCATCGTCGGGCGTCAGAGCGAAGAGGGTGGCGACGGAGGCGAGGACGTCGTCCTTCGCGCCGGGCCAGTTCTTGACGGTCAGGGCGAAGGGGCGCGGGCTCGCCAGCGACGAGGGGCAGACGAAGACGATCCCGTCGCCCTTCCTGATCGTCGGCAGCTTGGAGGCGAGCTGGCCCGCGGGCATCTCGAGGGCGCCGGGGATGGCCTCGATGAGCGACGCCTTGGCGCCCAGCGGCGTGTCCGTCACCGAGGCGACCGCCAGACGACCGGCGTCATCGGCGGCGAAACAGTGGATGGTGCGGGTGAGGTGCGGCATGCCTTGCTCGATCATACCGGCGCGATCCGCCCTCGCTTCACGCACCGGTAGGATGGCACGCTATGGGCAACGCACAAGAGGGTGTGGGCGAGGTGTTAGGGGCGCTGCCGGTGGGCGGTTTCGTGCTGGAGGGGGATCGCCTTCGTGCCGCGGCTCAGGACGAGTGGCTGCTCACCATCGGCAACGGCGGCTTCGCGATGGGCTGCCCCACCGGCGTCCCGCATCGTCAGTACCACGGTCTCCTGAACGCCGCATGGCGACCACCGACCGGGCGGGTGCAGTGTGTGCACTCGATCGAGGAATGGGTGCAGGGCGCCGGGCCCTTACGTCTGGTGTCCTTCACGAAGCATCGCTGTGGCGTGGAGTGGGTGTACGAGGAGTGGGGCGTGCGCATCACGAAGTCGGCGCGCGTCGGCTGGCGGTCGAACACGGGCGCGGTGCGGTACCGCGTGGAGGCCCAGGCCGCGACGACCGTCGAGCTGCGCCCGAACATCACCCTCCGCGATATGCACCACGCGCTTGGCGAGACGGACCCGTCCCGGTACGACACGGCGAATGCGGACAACGGCGTGCGCGTGAGGGCGCAGGGGCACACGGTGGCCCTGCGCTGGGACCGGGGCATCTACACGCCGGCCGAGCGACTGACGGAGCACCGGAGCTACCCGACGGCGCTCGCTCGTTCTGAGGAAGAAGCGTACGGCGAGCGCCTGTGGAGCCCGGGGACGCTTGCGGTGGGGTGTGACCCCGGCGCGACGGAGTTCACCATCGCGTACGCACTCGCGCCCGACGAACCGGACTTCGGTCTGTTCGATGCCAGTGAACGCGAGGGACACCTTGACGCGACGTCGCGAGGCTTCGAGGGCGACGATCGCCTCGAGGTGCTCGTGCGGGCGGCGGACGATTTCCTCGTGGAGCGTACCGTCGGCGGGCGTTCGCTCAAGACGGTGATCGCGGGGTACCCGTGGTTCGGGGACTGGGGTCGCGACACGATGATCGCGTTGCCCGGGCTGATGATCACGACGGGGCGCTACGTCGATGCCCGGGCCTGCCTCGAGACGTTCGCGGCGCACGAGAGCGAGGGCATGATCCCGAACCTGTTCGATGACGATGATCAGCCGCACTACAACACGGTCGATGCGTCGCTGTGGTTCCTCAACGCCTCGCGGCAGTTGGTCGAAGCCAGCGGCGAGCCGGCGGGGGAGACGATCCTGAGGGCGTGCCACGCGATCATCGATGGGTATCGCGCCGGCACGCGGTTCGGCATCGGGATGGACGCAGACGGCCTTGTCTTTGCGGGGGACCAGGACACGCAGCTCACATGGATGGACGCGAAGCGGGAGGGCATCGCCTTCTCGCCACGCTTCGGAAAGTGTGTGGAGATCAACGCGCTGTGGGTCAACGGGCTGCGCTGCGTGGCGTCGATGATTGGGGACGACGCGCGAGCCGCGGAGTATCGCGAACTCGCCGGACGCGCAAGCCAGGCGTTCAACGCGGCATTCGTGCGCCCCGACGGCCTGGGTCTCTATGACCGGTTGGAGCCGGATGGGCACGGCGCGTGGATCGGTTCGGAGGAGATCCGCCCGAACCAGCTCTTCGCGGTGAGCCTGGCGCTCGGGCCGTTGGACGAGCGGCACTGGGCGTCAGTTGTTGACGTCTGCCGCGAGCACCTCTTGACGCCCTCGGGGATGCGCACCCTCTCGCCCGAGGACCCCGGGTACATCGGGCGCTTCAAGGGCGACATGATGCAGCGCGACGGGGCGTACCACAACGGCACCGTGTGGCCCTGGCCGATCGGTGCGTACTGCGACGCGGTGCTCCGCGTCGGCGGTCACTCCGAGGCGGCTCGCGACGAAGCGGCGCGCGCGCTGCGGGGGTTGGTCGATGACCTCTCGAGCGGCTGTCTCGGGCAGATCGCGGAGGTGTACGACGGGGATCCGCCGCGAGACCAGGAGGGGTGCTGCGGACAGGCGTGGTCGGTCGCGGAGGTGCTGCGGGTGCTGGACCGCGTGTCGCGCGCCGTCTGAATCGCCGCTCCCAAAAACGCACAACGCCGGCGGTCCTGTGCGACGCCGGCGTTGCGATGAGTGTTGCGTTGTCGCGCCTGATCAGGCGGCGCGGCGACGGGAGGTCGAGCGCTTGGCGGTGGTCTTGCGACCCGTGTTCGAGCGCTTGGTGCCGCTGAGACGGAGCTTGGGGCTCGAGGTCTTGCGAGCGGTCGTCTTCCGAGCGGCCGGCTTGCGAGCCGTGGTCTTGCGCTTGGCGGTCGTCTTGCGGGACGCGGGCTTGCGGGCCGTGGTCTTGCGCTTGGCGGTCGTCGAGCGGGTGCTCTTCTTGACGGCGGGCTTGCGGGCGGTGGTCTTGCGCTTGGTCGCCGACGCCGTCCGCTTGGTGGCGGGCTTGCGAGTGGTTGTCTTCTTAGCGCCGCCGGACACGGTCTTGCGACCGGACGTCTTCTTGGCGGTGGTGGAGGTGCGACGCTTGGCGGTCGTTTTGCGCCCGGTCGTCTTGGCCTTGGACGCCGTCGTCCGCTTGGTGGCGGGCTTGCGGGTCGTCGCCTTGCGAGCGGTCGTCTTTTTGGCGGTGCTCTTGCGGGCGGTGGTCTTGGCCTTCGAGGCGGCCGTGCGCTTGGTGGCGGGCTTGCGAGCGGTCGTCTTGCGGGCGGTGGTCTTGCGACCGGCGGCCTTCTTGGCGGTGCTCTTGCGGGCCGTGGTCTTCTTCGCGGTGGACTTGCGGGTCGTGGCCTTGGCCTTGGAAGCGGTCGTGCGCTTGGTCGCCGGCTTGCGGGCGGTGGTCTTGCGAGCGGTCGTCTTCTTGGCGCCGGTCTTCTTGGCGGTCGTCGAGGTGCGACGCTTGGCGGTCGTCTTGCGGACGGTGGCCTTCTTCGCGCTGGCCTTCTTGACGGCGGGCTTGCGGGTGGTCTTGCGAGCTCCGGTGCTCTTGGCCTTGGAGGCGGTGGTCTTCTTCGCCTTGGGGGTCGTGGTCTTGCGCTTCGCGGTGGTCTTCTTGGGGGAGGCCTTGCGGGCGGTGGACTTCTTGGTGGTCGCCTTCTTCGCGGTGCGCTTGTGGGACGCGGTGCGTTTGGCGGAGGACGTCTTGCGGGCGCCGGGCTTCGAGGCGGTGCGCTTGGCGCCCGACTTGGTTCGGGAACGCCCGGTGGTGTTGCGGGGGGTCGGCATTTGGATGCACTCCGTGGTTCGGCGGGTGGGGAGAGACTCGTCGGAGCGCCCATGCCGCCGTCTGTGTGGGTGGGGACGACCGCGCCACGATTGGCGGGTGCGTCCGTGTGTTGAAACGAGTTATCGTCGCTGAGGAAGTCCTCAATTACTTTTTCTCGCGGACTTTCTTATCACGACGGTCTTTTTTTCTACTCCGGCGCAGTTTCTGCCGAGGGCCAGAGCGTTCGTATACTCCCGCCCGTCCGATCAACACCGCCCTCCTGCACCCACGAGACCGAAGTAACGAGCCAGCCCGTGCCCCACACGACAGACGATCAGAGCGCGCACACACCACCGACCGGGGGTGCCGCCGGGTGGTCACCCGACAGCTGGATGACCAAGCTCGCGGCCCAGCAGGTCCGGTACACCGACCGTTCCGCCGTCGAGCGGGCCGTGAAAAAGCTCCGCGACTTCCCGCCATTGGTCACCTCGGGCGAGGTGGAGCACCTGCGCGAGATGGTCGCCAGCGCCCAGCGGGGAGAGCGGTTCTGGCTGCAAGGGGGCGATTGCGCGGAGAGCCTGGACGACTGCCGCCCCGAGCCGATCGCCAACAAGCTGAAGATCCTGCTCCAGATGTCCCTCGTGCTCGTTCACGGCATGAAGAAGCCCGTCATCCGCGTCGGGCGCTTCGCGGGGCAGTACGCCAAGCCGCGCTCGAAGCCGATGGAGACGCGCGACGGCGTGGAACTCCCGAGCTACTTCGGCGACCTGGTCAACCGCATGCCCTTCACGCCCGAGGACCGCGAGCCGAACCCCCACCTGATGGTGCGCGGGTACCAGCACGCCGCGGTGACGCTGAACTTCATCCGTTCGCTGATCGACGGCGGCTTCGCGGACCTGCACCACCCTGTTCAGTGGGACCTGGGGTTCCTCGACCACGCGGGGCTGCGGCCTGAGATGCGCCAGCAGTACCGCACGATGGCCACCGAGCTCGCCAACGCGCTGACCTTCATGGAGGCGCTGGGCGACAAGAGCGTGGACGAGATGGGGCGCGTGGACTTCTTCACGAGCCACGAGGCGCTAAACCTGCTCTACGAGAGCGCCCAGACCAGGAGCGTGCCGCGGCGTGAGGGGTACTACAACCTCACGACCCACTTCCCGTGGATCGGCGAGCGGACGCGGGCCCTGGACGGTGCGCACATCGAATACTGCCGGGGGATCAGGAACCCGGTGGGCGTGAAGATCGGGCCCAAGACCACGCCCGAGGAGCTGGTCGCGACGATCGACGCGCTGAACCCGAGCAACGAAGCGGGCAAGCTCGTGCTGATCACGCGTCTGGGTGCGGATCACGCGGCGAGCGCGGCGCCGAGGCTCATCGAGGCGGTGCAGAAGGCCGGCAAGACCGTCCTTTGGACGAGCGACCCCATGCACGGCAACACCCGCAGCACCCGCGACGGCACCAAGACGCGCTCATTCGAGCACATCCTCAAAGAACTCGAAGCGGTCATCGACGCCCACGAGCGGGCCGGCACCCACCTGGGCGGCGTCCACTTCGAGCTCACGGGCGAGGACGTCACCGAGTGCACCGGCGGCGCCACGGGGCTCGCCGACGACGGGCTGGGCGAGAACTACCAGTCGCCCTGCGACCCGCGCCTGAACTATGCGCAGGCGCTGGAGATGGCCTTCGTGCTCGCGAACCGGATGGGGTGAGGAGAGAGTGAGTAGGGAGTAGAGGAGTAGGGAGTATCGGGGAGGGGGGCGCTGCCACTATGCAGTGCTTCGCTGCGTAGTGCGATAGCACAGCGGCATCATGCAGCGAAGCGCTGCATGATGGCACCGGGCTACGACTCTTCACTACTGACTACTCACTACTCACTAATCCCTAATCACCAGCGTCTCACGCGGCCTTCTTCGCGTCGTCGTCGTTGTCGTGCGCGTAGGTGCGCACGCGGTGGGGGGTGTCGGGTTTCTCGGTGAAGTCTTCGCAGTCGAGGTCGGCGACGACGCTCTGTTGCACCTTGCGGTACCCGAGGAGGCGGACGACCTCGAGGACGTCGGTCCATGTGGGGAAGGTCTTGCCGTTGGCCTTCTTGAAGGCGTCGATCGCCTTGACGAAGAGGAACTGCTCGGCGTTGTGCTCGCCCTCTTCGGCGGACTTGGTGAAGTCGGTGAGGCGTCGCCCGGGGCCGCGCCTGCGGTCGAGGTCCACCTGGCTCGGGTTGCTGATGGGGTCGTCGCGCCGATCGAGGCCGCAACGCCGGTCCATGGAGGCGGCGGGGGCGTCGGGGTTGGTGGGCGTGTTCTTGTCGGCGCGGGGCATGGCGTCCTCCTGAGGATGGTCCAAGGGGGACTATCGGCCCGCGGGGGACGGGTGATGAGCGAGGGCGGTCGGAGGAGGGCTAGTCCTCGTCGTCTTCGGCGTCGTCGTCGTCCATGAAATAGGCGTCGTCGTCGTCATCGTCGTCGTCGAGCTCGAGATCGTCCTCCTCGTCGTCCGAGGCGTCTTCGTCGTCGATGAGGTCGTCGTCATCGTCGTCGTCTTCGTCCCAGATGATGTCGTCATCGTCATCGTCTTTGGCGAGGTCCGAGAACATGAACGGCGCGAGACGGTCGGCCCAGGCGGGCTGGTCGTCACGCCGGCACGGGAGCGCGGTGCGCTCGGGGGCCAGCTCGATGAACTCTTCGGTGATGTGGGGTGGTGTTGCGATGCGCATTCGGTCTTCCTTCTGACGCCCCGCGCGACCGGGCCACCGGCCGGCTCCTCTGTTCCGCGCGTGCGCGGGCACAATACAACTGTCTGCGCTTGTGTCAAACCCCCGTCCGCGGAAACCGTGCGATCGTGTGCCCTGACCACGCCGAGAACTGGCGGACCCCATCATCGAAGAGGCCCGGCGGGGTGGGTGGGGCGTGGGTATGCTCTGCTCCCTCCCCGATGCCCAACGCCCCCGCCAACCCGAAATCGCCCCCCCCACACGGATTCGACCCCGGCGCGGGCGTGCTCGCGCTGCTCCTGCCCGGATTGGGCTATTTCGCTCTGGGTGAGCGGAAGCGTGGCGTGCTGCTGGCGTCGGGCATCCTGTTCATGGTCGCTCTGGGGCTGCTGATCGGCGGACTCGACGCGGTGGACCGGGTTCAGGACCGCTGGTGGTTCCTCCCTCAGGCGGGCCTGGGGCCCCTGGCGTGGGCGATTGACTGGGCCCGCGTCCAGTGGGGGGGCTCCCAGTCCATCGGGCGTGTGAACGAGATCGGGACGCTCTTCGTGGTCATCGCGGGCATGTGCAACGCCGTCGCGATCATCGATTGCCTGCTCCCGAACCTGCGTGACGAGGACGGGGGGGCTGGATCGTGATGTGGTCGTCGCCTCTGAGCACGGTGCTCGCGTACACCCCCTTTGTGGACCCGCTCTCGGAGCTGTCGCAGGGCGTGGTGGACGCGTGGTGGGTGACGCTGCCGCTGCTCGCGCTGGGGACGGCGATGGCGTACAAGGCGGTCCGCCTGCCGCACTTCCGGGGGTACTGGCGCGCGGTGCTGGTGATGGCGGTGCAGATCACGCTGGCGATGCTGGGCATCGCGGTGCTGGTGGGCGTCTGCGCGGAGCTGGTCGTGCCCTTCTTCGGCGGCTGAGGCTCAGGCCTTCTTGGCAGAGAGCAGGACCACGCCCGTGACGATGAGCACGAGCGCGATGGCCTTGCGCCAGGACATCGTTTCGTGGAGCACGAGCCAGCCCAGGATGACCGCGAGGGCGGGTGCGAGCGCGAAGGCGATGGGTTTGACGCGCGAGATCTCGCCCAGCGAGAGGGCCCCGTAGAAGCAGAGCATCGCGAGGGCGCCCGCGACGAGGCCCGAGCCCAGGGTGAGCTTGAGGAGCGTGGGGGCGCCCGCCTGCATCCAGTCCCGCGGCTCGGTGCCGCGCTGATGCACGAAGAGGAAATAGGCGAGCCAGAGCACGGGGATCGCGACGGTGGAGCGCACGCAGATCGCGGTGATCGGCCCCACCTTGCCCGTGTGCAGGACCGCTTTGGTGAAGAGCTCGCCGACACCCCAGCAGAGGCCGGCACCGATCGCGAGGAGGACGGCGTTCATGAGAAGACCGCCTTGTAGGTGAGGAAGTCGTTGGCGAGGATCCAGCCGCGAGATTCGTAGAGGGCGCGGGCGGCGTCGTTGGTGACGTGGGTCTTGAGGACGAGGACGGCGGCACCCGAATCACGCGCGAAGTCTTCGGCGCGTTGCATCAGCGCGTGGGCGACGCCGGCACGCCTGTGGTCGGGGGCGACGAAGAGGTCGTTGAGGATCCAGTAGCGCGAGAGGGTGGTGGAGGCGAACTGTGGGTAGAGGTTGGTGAAGCCGACGGGAGCGCCGTCGATGTGCGCGAGGAAGGCGACCGATTCGCAGGCGCTCAGGCGGTCGGTGAAGTAGGTGCGGATGGCGTCGTCGGTGTGCGCCGTTTTGTAGTGATCGCAGTAGCCGTGAAAGAGCCGGACGATGGCGTCGAGGTGGTCGGGGCGTGTGGGGTCCGCCGGGACGATGGTCGTGGTCATGTGGGTGAGCGTACCCGCGGTCTGGGTGGGCGTACCCCGCGAAGCGGGTTGCGGCGTGGTGGGCCCTGATGCTCGATCTCCGTTCCCGCAATCCGCTGCGCGGCGTACGGCCACCCGGGGCACACTCGTGGATACGTGCGTTGCAACGGGGCTTTGCGGGCGGGGGTACCGTGGGGTATGCACACACGACACCTGCTGGCGCTGGGGCTTGTCTCGCTGGTTTCCGCTGTGGGGTTCGCCCAGCAGGAGGCGGACGACGAGCCCGTCATCATCCCGGTCATCACGAATCTGGAGCCCGAGGGGGATGGGGACGTGCTCGTGATGCAACCCATGGGCATCATGACGCCTCTGGAGTCGATGAACCGGTGGGTGGAGCGCGAGCCGGAGAGCAGCGAGGCGTACTTCAAGCGCGCGGGGCTGCACATGGCCGAGCTGCGGTACGAGGAGGCGGTCGCCGATTTCTCGGCTGCGATCCGGTACGACCCGGGGTTCAAGGGGGCGTACCTCGGACGGGCCGAGGCCCGGCGGGACGCGGGTCGGTACCACGAGGCTTTGGAAGATGTCCGCGACGTCCGAGGGACGCGGGCGAGACTCATCGAGGCGTCGATCCTGGTGTGCCAGCGCGACTGGGAGGGCGCGTTGACGCTGCTGGATCGTCTGCTGGTTGTCGATAGCGAGAGCGAGCGTGGCTACATGATGCGCGCCCGGGTTCGTGCGGCTCTGGGCGACAGCGAGGCGGCGAGTGACGACCTGGTGCGCGCGTGGGACTTGGGGTACGAGCCGCCGGTGTGGTCGGTGCGCCCGCCGGTGACGGCGTTGGAGCGGCGCGTGATGGCGCGCATGGAGTGGGAGATTCCGCGCGAGGATTCCATGGAGGAGACGGCGGACGACTTCCGCGTCCGCGCGTGGGTGGACGCGGGCTCGCCCGAGGCGATCGGGGCGCTGTACTCGTTCGCGACCGATGTGGACCTCACCGAACAGCTGGCGCCGGGGGCGCGGGGTCTCGTTGTGTGGGCGCAGGGCTGTGCGCACCGGGGCGACGATGAGGAGGCGGCGCGGGCGGCGTTGCACGTGTACGTGAGTTCGTCGCCGAGCGAAGAGCGGTTGATGGCGCTCATGGTGTACCTGCGCACCGGGCCCGAGGACCGGGCTGGCCATTGGCTGGGGCTCATCGAATCGGGCGAGCAGGATGCGCGGTTTGCGTGGGCGCTGCCGGAGCTGCGGGCGATCTACGCGACGCGGTTGGCTGGGTGAGGCGCGTCAGACCCCCGCGGGCGTCTCGGTGCGGGTGCGGGCGTTGTCGAGCACGTTCATGTAGTTGATGTAGCTGTCGTAGGGCGAGTCGTAGGGGTTGAAGTACTTGTGGACGTCGCCGTCGGCGAAGTACTTCGTACACATGTAGTAGGCGTGGTCGGAGGTGGTGAGCTTGCGCCAGTCGTTGAGGACGTGGCCCAGGTGCTCGGCGGCGGTGTGGTCGCCAGCGTCCTTGGCCCTTTGGTACGCCTCCTTGATGGGCTTCTCAAGCTTGTAGGTCTCGGTGAGCGCGTTGGACTGCATGGCGTTGCCGAGCCATGCGCTGAGGTCGCGCTCGGTGTCGGGCCAGCTCGTCATGTGCGGCGCGTCGTAGACGCCCACGGAGTCGAACTGCTCGAAGGCCTCCGAGGGCGTGATGAAGTGGTTCTCGCCCGGGTGGTGGTCGAAGATGGCGCGGGGCAGGTCCGCGAGGAACTCGAAGATGCCGGTGTCGGCCCACTGGTGCTCGCCGATGGTCTCGTAGTCCATGAAGAGGTTGCAGAGGTAGCCGTCGCCGTTGATCTGGTGGACCCAGTGTGCGAACTTCTCGGTGGTGAGGGGCCACTCCTCCCAGGCGCGGTTGCCGAAGCGGAAGGCGATGTCGTCGGAGAGGCGGTAGTTCTTGAGCAGCAGGCGGAAGGGCTTGCCGTCGATGGCGCTGGGCATGTCCACGGGCGGGCGGTAGACGTAGTTGGGGGAGCGGTAGGCGAGGATGCGGTCCACGCCCTCGCAGAGCATGCCCTTGAAGCGCGGCGAGCCTTTCGCGTCCTGGATGCCCGCGATGAACTGCGCGACGTCGTTGTTGTAGGTCAGCTCGGTGTTGCGGAAGACGCTGGGCGTCTGGCCGAAGAGGTCCTGGATGCGCTGCGTGTGCATGTCGATCTGCTCACGGAACTCGGCGCGGGAGTACAGGAAGCTGAGTGAGTGGTGGTAGGTCTCGGCGACGAACTCGCAGCAGCCGGTGTCGCTGAGGGCCTTGAAGAGGTCCAGCACGTCGGGGGCCCACTGCTCGAGCTGGTCGATGACGGTGCCGGTGAGGGCGTAGGAGAGGCGGAAGTTGCCGTTGTTCTTCTTCACGAGGTCCAGCATGAGCTGGGTCGCGGGGCGGTAGCACTTGTTGGCGACCTTGAGCAGGATCTCCTTGTTGGCCTCGTCGTCGAAGTAGAAGGGGTCGGCATCGAAGACGGAGTAGCGGCGGAGGCGCCATGGCTGGTGGACCTGGAAATAGAAGCAGACTGAGGCCATCGGGATCGCTCCGTTCCTGCGCACGGTCGGTGCGCCGCCGACTGGGTGGTAGAGGGCATTGTGACGCCTGGGCGTCTCCCCGCAAGTGATGGCCCCGATTCGCCCTGGTGCTACTCGATGACCGCGGCGCAGCTCGTGATCATCGCGACGGATTGCTGGTCGGCGGTCGCGGTGTGGTTGAGGATGCGGACCGCCTGGGCGTCGGTCGCGAGCATCGTGGCGACCATGTTGCCGACCGAGCACCAGCGCGTGGGGTTCTGCTGCCACGCGATGGAGGCGACGAGTTCGGAGGCCTTGGCCTTGCTGACGAGCTCGAGCATCTCGCGGTCGTGCTGGAGCACCTTCTCGCGCGCCTGGGTCGCGGCCTCGTCCTCGCCCACGAGCGACTGCTGGTCGCCGAAGGAGCGCCCGACGTGGGAGAGGTCTGCCGACGAGACGATCAGTGTGGTGCCGTCGGACTCGGCGATGGTGTCCTTGAGCGCGTCCACGAAGGGCTGGAGGTCGAGGCCCTGGCCGTCGTAGGAGGCGCCGTTGGCTTGTGAGGGGTCGTGGATGAGGGCCGCGAAGACTTTGGGGGCGTTGCCGTCGTCGCCCGTGAAGACGTGCTGGATCCACGGGATGTGCAGCTCGATGGAGTGCTCGCGCTCGTGGTCGTAGCGGTTGGCGAAGAGCTTCTCGGCGCCGTCGTCGCCCAGCTTGGTCTTGAGGACGCGGGCGAAGTCCTGGTCGTACTCGCAGGTGCCCAGGGGCGATTCGTAGCCCTTGTCGCAGCCGACGACGCCGGTGCCCTGCCCGAAGTGGTTGGTGCCGAGGATGATGATGCGGGTGGGGCGATCGACGACGCGGAGGCGCCCGTAGGTGTGGGCGTAGTTGGGCCAGCCGCGGAAGTAGTCGAGGTGGGGTGCGATGATGGCCTTGGGGAGCGTGTTGAAGGCGGGGTCCTCGACGGGCTCGAGGGCCTGGTCGATCCACGAATCGAACTGGGCGCGGAGGAGTTCGGGGCCCTTCTCTGCCTTCTCCTGGTCGGTCGCCTCCTCGCCCTCGCCCTTGGACTGCTGCACGAGCGCATCGGCGATGGCGGCGGTGGAGCCGGGGGGGAGGGTGTCTGAGTTGTCGAAGTCGGTGCGTAGCTTGTCCACGAGCGCCTGGAAGATGGGGCCTTCGAGGAGGCCCGCGTTGTCGAGCTGGGCGACGAGCGCCTGCGCGTTGTCCACGGTGAGCAGGTCCACCGCCTCTTGCGGCACGCCGTCCTGCAGACTCGCGGCGTGCTTCGCGCGGGCGGCGACCTCTTCGATGGGCAGCTCACCCGACATGTGCGGCAGGTAGAACTGCGCCAGCGGGTTGGTAACCACCTGACGCTCGGCGATCTGGGCGCGGTCGCCCAGGGCGAGCATCACGACCTGCTGCCCGTTCGGGGCCTGCCCGGGCATGGGGGTGCCCTGCACGGTCTGGCGCAGTCGCGGCTTGGCGTGGTGCGCCTGGGAGGCGTCGAAGGGGGGGACCGGCTGGCTGGGATTCTGCTCGGGCTGCTCGTTCACGGGACGCTCCTGCGTGGCTTCGTCTGAAAAGGGGTCGGTTCGGAGTGTAGGGGCGCGGTGGAGTGATTCGACCATCGCGTTCGCGTACCGGGTGTCTTGCGAGGGGCCTAGATCTCAATCAGCTCGAGAACTAGGCGTGAGACGCGTTGTAAACGACGGGTGACCGCCCGGCCCAGCGGGACCAGTACGCGGGTGTCACCATGAGCTCAGCCATGCAATCGGCGGTGTTGATCCGGCTGGTCTTCCCGGAATCGAAGATCGCGCTGCGGATGGGGGAGGGGTGCAGCTCGTAGGGCGTGACGGCCTCCTCGTTCACCAGCGCATCCGGGCGGACGATGACCCATTCAACCGCTCGGTGGCCCTGACCGATCTCTCCGCGGAGGTAGGCCGCGGCCTGCTCGTTGTCCGCGTGAGGCGGGAGAAGGGTGTGGAGCAGCAGAAGTACGGCGCGTTCCGGCAGCGAGACGCTCTCGGGGATATCTGTGTCCCGACACCCGGAACTGTTCATCAGCACGAACCTGACGGGCTGCGCGGGGGCGCACTGCTCCGCTGCTCGGCAGAGCCTGCGCAGCGAGTCGGTGACGAGCCGCCTCGGGGAGCCGAACATGCCGTGGAAGTTGAGCGTGTGCCCGAGGCACGAGGCGATGGCGTCACAGCCGCGGACGTGCATCGCCAGCTCCGGCTCGCTCAGGTCGAGCACCGTGCCCTTCACCACATGGGCGTTGTCGTGATCACGCACCGACGGCGGCAGCTTCTCCGGGCTGCGCACGATGACCGTGACGTGGTGACCGCGTTCCAGCAGTTGGAGCACGAGGTGTTGCCCGGTGGTTCCGGTGCCGCCGACGACGAGTGTTTTCATGGAGCGGGTGCCTCTCCGGCGTTGCGTGATTCGAGTCGAGCCGTGATCCACGACTGGAAGCGGTGGGCCACATCGGACTTGAGCGCGTCCATGCTCGGGGCGTTGCCGCCCGTTTCGACGTCGAGGGTGGAGACGGGTCGTCCCGCGAGGCCGCAGGGGACGATGAGGTTGAAGTGGTCGAGGTTGGTGGTGTTGTTGAGGGCGAGGCCGTGCATGGAGACCCAGCGGCGGACGCGGATGCCCATGGCGCAGAGCTTGGCGCGGGGGTCCGTCGTCGTCCAGACGCCCGTCGCCTCCGTGTCGCGCTGGGCGGGGACGCTGAGGGCGGCGCAGCAGTCGATGACGATCTGCTCGAGGGCGCGCATGTAGTCGTGCAGGCCCAGGTTGAGGCGGTTGAGATCGAGGATGGGGTAGGCGACGAGCTGGCCCGGGCCGTGATAGGTGATGTCGCCGCCGCGATCGGTGGTGTGCAGGGCCACGCCCTGCTGGGCGAGGAGTTCTTCGGAGGCGAGCAGGTGGTCGGCGGCCCCGGCGCGGTTGGAGACGGTGATGACGGCGGGGTGCTCGAGGAGCAGGAGTTCGCCCAGGGGCGTGCCCGGCGTGTCGCGATCGGCGAGCACGCGGGCGTGGACGCGCTGCTGCTCGGCGAAGGCCCGGGCGTACTCGATGACGCCGAGATCGCGGGCGGGGAGGAGGGGGTGGTCGGTGAGTAGGGGCACGGGGGGATCGTAGAGGTGCCGGGTTCAGGACGCCGCCGACCACTCCTTGATCGACACTACAAGCACGTACACGGAGCCGAACACAAACCACAACACCATGATGATGTTAAAGATCGTGCTCACGACGATGATCGCGAGCACCGTGCCGACACCCCGGTCCTCCCCGACCGAGTACTCCGCTCCGGGAGGCCCGGATATCCGCAGATCTAAGCTCACGGCGTTCGGCCCCGTGTTTTCGATCCTCGCGATCTTCTGCGCGGTCACCGAGCCGATCGTGCTGTAACGGCCGGAATCGAAGGAAACGCGAACGTGGGGGTGATGCGCCTCGATCGTGGTGTCGTCGAATACTTCGCGGAGTTTCGTGTCATCAGATGCGGCCCCGGTGTGAACCCAGTTCACCGCGAGGCCGTCTCCCGGCTCCAGTTGCCGCGGCTCATCGATCACGGCGCTCGCGTCCGTCGCCCGCGATGCCGACGTGATGATCAGCGCGAACATCACGCCGAAACCGATGAGGAGCAGGAGAACCGGCGGCAGGATGAACTTGGCGATCCGGAGGATCAGCCGCCTGGCGTGCGTCGGTCTGGCGGGAGCCGATGACATCGGTCGGCATCGTACTTCACGCGAGTGAGGCGGCGACGGGCGCGAGCACGCGTCTTCGCTTGCGGTGCATCCGAACGATCAGGATCACACCGACCGCGATCGGCACGAGCCCGGCGGCGAGTTGCAGCGCCTCGCGCAGCGTGGAGACGCCGCTGATGGGGGAGGCGGACGAGGTGTAGCTGGTGCCGGTTCCCGCGGGAAACAACCCCTGCCCGCCCTGCACGCCGCTCAGTGAGAGCCCCGACCAGGCGGGACTCAGCGCTGTGGTTGCGACGGAACGGGCATCGTCGAGTTCGTCGGCGAAACCCGCCCACGCATTCGCCGCGGTACCGTTTTTCAAGAGCGCTTTGTGGAACATCGCGTCTATCGCGAGCGTGATGTCTGCACTCGTTCCTGATTGAATGCCCGACCCCGTTTCGGAGCGGTGCTCCCACGTGTCTGTCTTGAAGTCGTACAAGACGGTGTCTGTCGTCACCGCTCCCTGCCTGAACTCGAACGTGACGGTGCCGGACCCCGCCAGCATGTGCTGACTCGCGATCGTGGTGGGGCCTTCGTGCGTGACGCGGAGGCTGTGCGGGCGTGGCACGCCGTTCACGGTGCGTGTCGTGATCGCTCTGTAGTCTTGATACTTCTTGATGTACCCGACACTCGCGGTGCCGTGCGATGCGAGGTTCTACGCGGTGCCGACGGCGCTCGCGACCATCGTGCCGATGATCACGGCGCCGATGAGGATGGACGCCGCGAGCAGCGGGAAGGGCGGGCCCATGCGGAGGGCGAGGGCGGGGGTGAGCGTGCCGGCGTGCGCGTAGGTTTCGCCGCACTCGGCGCAGCGGTCGGTGGCGCGCGGGTCGGCGGGGTAGCCGCAGGTGCCGCAGACGGGCGTGCCCTTGTGCATCGCGGCGTAGAGCCTCTTACGGGAGCGCCCCAGTGTGCCGCGGGAGAGCCAGACGGCGGCGATGAGGAAGATCAGGATGATCCACTGGATGCCCATGCGGGGAGGTTACGCGCGTTCTGTTCGATAGGCCGGGGCGCTCGCGTGTTGGGCGGGTGTCGGTGGGTGAAGCGCTGGGTGGTGTGTGGGATCAGAGACGCCGACGGCGGGCGAGGCCCGCGAGGCCGATGGTCATCACGGCGAGGGCACCGGGGGCGGGCACCGAAAAGAGCGCGACGTTGCCCAAGCCGTCGTGGTCGTAGGTGATGAAGAGGTCAACGCTGTTGAAGGTGCCCACGAGGTCGCCCTCCTGTAGGCCGTTGAAGCCGCCGGTGCGCGTGCCGCCGACGTTGAAGATGTCGAAGACCATGCCCTCTTCGAGGAGGAAGCCGTCGAGGAACGCGATGCCGAGGTCGCCCGCTATGTCGAAGTCACCCGTGATCGACACGCGATCGAATTCGCCCGGGCCGGTGCCCGCGAGTTCGATGGTGGTGTCCGTGGTCGCGCCGAGGAAGAGCGAGGTGTCGAAGAGGACGTCGGCGGGGGAGTTGCCGATCTGCACATCACCCAGGAGGAAGAGGTCGCCGCCGCCCGAGACGTCGCCCGCGCCGGAGTAGGTGCCGAAGACGGTGGCGGCGCCGGTGAGCGAGCCGCCCAGGGCGAGGTGGATCGTGCCGTTGTTGGAGACGTCGCCGAAGAACGTGACGGCGCTGTCGCCGGTGATGGTGATCAGGCCGGTGTTGGTGACGCCGCCGAAGACGCTCGAGCGTCCGAAGGTGTAGCCGATGGTGCCCTGGTTGTTGATGCCGCCCGTTGTCCGGATCTCGGACTCTTGGGCGAAGATCACGCCGCCCGTGTGGTTGAGGATCGTGCCGGGGGAGTCGATGGTGGCGAGCCCGCCCAGCACGTTGCGTCCGAGCAGTTCGATACGCCCGCGGTTCTCGATCCACGCGGGCGTCACGTCGTCGCCCTCGCCCATGCGGATCTCGCCGATCGCGCTGTTGACGATGCCGACGGTGGTGTTGTTGTTGATGAACGCCGGCCCGAGCAGGCCGTCGTTCTGCACGGCGTCGAAGGAGAAGTTTACCGGGGTCGTGAACGTCGGTAGCTCGGTCGTGGTCTGGCCCGCGTTGTCCAGGAGGATGGTGTCAACGATGAGACTCCCGGCGCCCGAGTTGAATCTGTTGACGCTGGCGGCGGTCATGCTCCCGGCCCGGACGGTGCCGCCGTTGCCGATCGAGACGCCGATCTCGGCGGTGAGGAGGCCGCCAACCGTGAGCGTGCGGTTGCTGTTGTAGTTGCGGAGGCCTGCGTCGAGGGTGTTCTTGATGGTGAACCCGCCGCCGATCTCGAGGTGCCCCGCGTTGAAGTCGATCACCTTCGCGTTGCCGACGATGGTCCCACCGATGCTCAGCGTGCTGCTCGCGTTGCTGATGGTCAGCACGGTGGCGCGCGGGTTGTTGGTGGCGGGCTCGAAGGTGAGGTCTCCTGCGATGTCCAGGCTCGACCCGCTGGTGATCTCGACGGTCGCGCGGTCCGCGATCTTCAGCGAGCCGAGTTGTAGTGAGGAAGCATCTTGCGCTACGACGTCT
Organism: Phycisphaerales bacterium; assembly: GCA_029260475.1. GTDB lineage: Bacteria > Planctomycetota > Phycisphaerae > Phycisphaerales > UBA1924 > OFTM391. Next base: position 28,050 of record JAJDDE010000137.1, read on the forward strand.
GTGCTGTCTCCTTCGATGCGCACATCTCCCGCGATCAGCGTCGACCCGCCGGACATTTGCAAATTGGTTCTGCCCGTCATGGTAAGTGCGCCGGTCTCGATGCTCGAACCGGTGTTCATCTCGAAATAGCTCACGTCGTTGCCGCCGTCCATCACCCCGTCGATGCTGAGTGATGCGGACGTCAGTCTCGATGAAATCATTGAAAAATAGAGCTCCGAGTTGGTGTCGCTGTGGCCCATCGCCATGTGCCCGCCGACGTGGAACTCGGTCCCGAAGGACATGTAGAGCCCGCTGTTTGAGCCGTTGCCTTGCCCGAGTGTGAACGAGCCGCCGATGGTGGCCTGCGCGCCGTCTTCCAACTCCACGTAGCCCTGTGACTGGTCGGCGCTCGACAGGTCGAAGGAACCCGCGACATCAAGTGTCACACCCGACTCGTAAATGGAGAATTCCGCGATTGAACCGAGGGCGGTCGCGGCGCTGAGGTCGCCGCCGAAGGTGGCGCTCGATCCACTGCTTGTGCGGAGCCCGGCGATCGATTGCGCCCCGCTCGCCATCGTGGCGTGGCCCCCGAAGCTGAGCGACACGTCATCATCGATTTCGAGATAGGCGGTAGAGTTGATCCCCGACGACATATCAACCGCGCCGGTCGTCGTCCATGACGCGCCAGTGCCGATGTCAAACACCGTGTATGTGTTGGCGCCCGAGCCCAGCATCAGATCGCCCGTGTGCGTGATGATCGCGTCTCTGGACACGTCAATTTCGGCGGTGTTCCCGGGCGTGCCAAGGGGCACGTCCAGGCTCGATATTGCGAGCGGGCCCATGAAATCGAACCCGAGCGAGACGACGGGGACGCCGCCGAGTTGGATATCGCCCGAGAAGGTGTCGAACTGCGCGTGGGCGGCGTGCGCCGAAACGAGGAGACCAGCGCTCGCGAGGAGCGCTCCGACAGCGGGTTGACGTGTCATGGCGTGAACTTCTGGCATGCGCCGCGCGGGGCACGGCTGGGTGACGTGTCTCTCTACGGGCCGCCACTAGCGCGGCCCTCTCAAGAAATGATTGCGCAGTCCGGAGCCGATCTCCTAGAGATTCCGTGAATTGACGTGTCCGATTGCTGGAATCGCGGCTCTCGGAGACGTGGCCGCGCGAAAATTTTGCGCAAGTCACAGCTCGGGTGGTCGTCGCCTGCAGCCGCAGGTTGCCGATCGTGGTGCGAGAGTGGTGCGAGAGTGGTCTGTGCCGAAATCCGCTGCGCGGCTTACGGCCACCCGGCCAGCACACCGGCGGAGACCGCTGCCTGCAGGATCATCAGCTCCAAGCAGGCAGCCCGGGCTGTTTCACCCCGTCCACCGCGCGGATGGCGCGTTCGTAGCTCTCCAGGCACTTCTTCGCGGCGCCGTCCCATGTCAGCTTGTGCAGTTCGAAGGTGCCGTGCTCGCGGAGGGTTTGGCTCAGGGGGGGGTGGCGGAGGATGGCGATGATCTTGTTGGCCATCTCGTCGGTGTCCCAGAAGTCCACCTTCAGCGCGTGGGTGAGCACCTCGCTGACGCCGGACTGCTTGCTGATGAGCACGGGGGTGTCGTGGCTCATGGCTTCGAGGGGTGCGATGCCGAAGGGTTCGCTCACCGAGGGCATGACGTAGAGGTCGGCCATCTGGAAGACGCGGGCGACGTCGTCGCCTCGGAGGAAGCCGGTGAAGAGGACCTTGTGCCCGATGCCCAGGTCGGCGGCCTGCTCGATCATGCCGCGGGCCATGTCGCCCGAGCCGGCGACGAGGAATTTGACGTTGGGCATCTTCTCCAGCACGCGCTTGGCGGCGGTGATGAAGTACTCGGGGCCTTTTTGCATCGTGATGCGCCCGAGAAAGAGGACGATCTTGTCCTTCGGGTTGATGCGGGCGCCGGAGGGGGGGACGGGTCCGCCCTGCTCGACGCCGTTGTAGCAGACGTCGATCTTCTTGGGGTCTACGCCGTAGCGGGCGCTGACGATCTGGCGCGTGAGCTCGGAGACGGCGATGACGCGGACCGCGGCGTGCATGCCTCGACGCTCGATGTCGTAGACGGGCTGGTTGACGTTCTCGCCCGAGCGGTCGAACTCGGTGGAGTGGATGTGGGCGACGAGCGGCTTGCCGGTGGCGCGGGCGAGGGCCATGCCGGCGGGGTAGGTCATCCAGTCGTGGGCGTGGATGATGTCGAAGTCTTCTTTGGCGCAGAGGCGGAGGGCCATGGTCGCGTAGCGCTGTGAGACGGTCATCACGTCGCCCGCGTAGTCCTGCCCCGCCGAGGGAGCGGTGTGCATGCCCGCGGTCGCTTCGAACCACTCGTCGGGGACTTCGACGCCGGCGGCCCGGAGGGCGTCGGCGTGGACGCGGAGGGAGGCCTGGACGTCGGGCGGGAGGTCCTTGAAGCGGGAGGGTTCGAGAGCGGGTGTGTCCTGGTCCGCGGCGGCGGCGCCGATGTAGGGGGCGAAGATGTCCGAGGGCAGGCCCGTGAAGCGGGTGTGCTCGAAGCCCGGGAGGTTGAAGTCCAGCGGGCTGTCGCCCTGCTTGGGCGGGCCCGGCTGCTGGCTGGTGGCCGAGCCCTTGCCACCGATGAGGCTGCCGTCCGGGGCGAGGATGGGGGTGTCGCTCGAAGACAGCGCGTCCTCGGGCGCACTGTCGGGGGGCGCATCGGGCGCGATGAGGCGCACGTGCTTGGCGGTCTCTTCGCCCACCGCCCTGGGGAGGACGAAGCGGATGTCGTGCCCGAGGGCGTCCATGGCGCGCGTGAGCCCGTAGCAGGCGGTGCCGAGACCGCCTGAGATGAAGGGGGGAAATTCCCATCCCAGCATGAGGACGCGCATGACGGAGGCTTTGTGTTCGGGGCGCACGGACCGCGCTCGGACACGTCGCCCGGCGCTGCGAAGCCGATGCTAGCCGGGATTTGTACGAGTGGCGCAGTGCCTCGAAGATTCAAACGCGCCTGGCGATCCGAGAGAGGGCGTGCCTCAGTCGTCCTCGTCCTCGGACATGTCCCCGAGCTCGACGAAGGCCTCGACGACGCCGGCCAGGGCGTTGGCGAAGTGGGGCGCGTGGTCCTTCGCGTCGATGGCCTTGGGGCCGATGGGTGTCTTCCAGCGGAAGACGAAGCGCATGTCCTCGTCGCGGCAGTGGGTGTTCGGGACGAGCTTGCCCAGGTTCCAGCCGGTATCGACGATCTCCTCGTCCACCATGTCGTCCAGATCGTCGCCGCTGAACATCAATGAGGCCTCGATGGACTGGCTGAGGTAGCGGTTCTCGGTGGCCCAGGTGAACCACACGCCCGCGTCGTCCACCTCCACGCAGAACTGCGCTTCTTCGGGCGTGCCGGTCGCGTGGGCGGTCACGAGGTGGCCCTTGCGCTCGGCGCTGTCGAAGCGATCATGGGCCTTCAGGCGGGTGGCGAGCTCGTCGAGGAAGGCGCTGGCATTGGCGGGGATTGTGGTGGTCATGGTCATGCTCCCGGTCTCCGTCGTGGGTGAACCAGAGCGTATACGCCGCGCGGAGGGTGGGCCTGATTGTTGCGGCGTGTACTCCCTGCCACCCCCGCCCATATGCTCAGACGATGGCGGCACCTCCCCAGACACAGTGGACCACGCGCTCGCTCCTCAAATGGATGTCCGACGCCTTCGGCGAGCGGGGCCTCGAGTCGCATCGCGTGCTCGCGGAGCTGCTGATGGCCCACGTCGTGGGCTGCAACCGCATGCGCCTGTACATGGAGGCGGACCGCCCGGCGTCGGCGGACGAGCGCGAGCGCCTGCGGGCGCTGGTCGTCCGCGCCCTCAAGCACGAGCCGGTGCAGTACCTCGTGGGCGAGGCGGTGTTTTTTACACACAACTTCGAGGTGGACCCGCGCGTGCTTATCCCACGCCCGAGCTCCGCGGTGCTCGTGGAGGCGGTCATCGAGCACGCCAAGCGCACCGGGAGGCACGCGGCCAACCCTTACGACGACGTGCCGGGGGCGGGGGCGGGGTCCGGGGCTGGTGTACAGACGGACGACGAGGGCGAGCCGGTCGAAGCGCCGGCGCGCGAGGTGGTGCCGATGACGGTCGCGGACGTCTGCACGGGCTCGGGCTGCTTGGCGATCAGCGTCGCGAAGGCGATCGGCGGTGCGCGTGTGGTCGCGACGGATGTCTCGAGCGATGCGCTCGAAGTCGCGCGATCGAACGCCGAGCGGCTGGGCGTGTCGGACCGGGTGGCGTTCGTGGAGGGCGATCTCCTCGGCGCCTTGGAGGGGCACATCCCCGAGGGCGGTTTCGATGCGCTGGTCGCCAACCCGCCCTACATCCCGGACCACGAGTGGGGTGCGGTGGAGCCGAACGTGAAGGACCACGAGCCGTCGCTCGCGCTGCGCTCCTCGCCCGACGGGCTGCGCCACGCAGAGCCGATTCTCCGCGGCGTGCTGGAGGTGCTCGCGCCGGGCGGGTTGTTCGCGGTGGAGGTGGCGTCGAGCTGCGCGCAGGAGGCGCTGGCGATCGCGCACGGAACCGGTCTTCGAGAGGCCCGTATCGTGAATGACTTCGAGGGCCTTCCACGCGCCGTGGTGGGCACACGACCCGACTGACCGAACGGTGGTTCGTGATGGTGCTCGACGATGGTATGTGGGCGTTCGTCTATGTGTGCGTGCTCTCGTGGTTATGGTTCTTCGAATACCGAATGGGAGAGTGGTGGCACGCACGATCGCAGGGCGGTGTGGTGCCGCGTTGCGTTCGATGCGCGTACGACGTAACGGGCCTGCCCGCTGGAACGACGAGATGCCCGGAATGTGGCGAGACGCTCGATGACACCGGCGTGTTGCTCTCGGGTGAGCGTGTTCCGAAGCGGCTTCTTGCAAATGCGCATGCATCGCGCACGGTTCTCTTGCTGCTGTTGGTCGTGAGCCTGATCGTGCTCGTGCCGAGTTGCCCGCCTTTCGGGACCAAGCACGTCGCGTCGAGGGTGGTGCGGATCGACGCACCATCGGCTCCAGGGGCTTTCATCCGCGTTGAACGACGCACTCTTTACCCTGCGTATTATGAGCACGGGTCGATGCCGCTCCGGGGTACGCCTCATTCGGGCTGGTGGTCACAGCGGACGTACACCGCACGGGTCGATGGCGGGGGTATCGGTCCGCTGCGGCTCGAGCCTTCGATCGATCGTTCCGCAATCGAAGCGTGGGTCGCTCGAGCATCGCCGTCCTTGAACGCGTCGGACCGAGAGCGTGTCGCGCACGGCATCGGTGTGTACGTACGGGATCTCGGTGCTGCATGGGGAGACATCGAACCGCCGGAGACGACGTGTGTCACGAATACGCTAAACGGCCTTGATCGAGATGCATCGATGCAGCCGTTGGTCGGTCTTCTCGCGGCGTTCGGGCGGCCATCGTTGGCGACGACACGGTGGCGACACGGGCTGCACATTGTGTTGTATGTGCTGACGTACACGCCGATGCTCTGGGGCATCGTGATAGTCGTCCGCCGGGCCAAGAGACGATACGACGCCGGCCTGGAGGCGTTGCAAGCGACAGCACACGCACAAATTACCGTGTGATCGCACTGGCGATAATCGGGCGATGCCGTAGATTCATGCGAACGGGGGTGAGGTTCGGGCGTCTCTTGGTCCGAGGGGGTCTGGTGCTCTACGTTGCGGTTCTCTCAGCCTTGTTCGTTGCCATCGCCTGCTGCGCGTGGTGGGGGGTTCGCCCCGCTTCTCGGCGTGAGGGCGGTGTGCGCTGTGCCGGTTGCCGGTACGACCTCAGTGGCTGTGTGCCGAGCGAGACGCCGGTGTGTATCGAGTGCGGGCGCGATCTCGCGGCGCACGGCGTTGAGCGACCGGCTCGTTGTAACGCGTGGAGCGTCAGCACGCGGATGCGTGTTGCGCTCGTCGTGTCGGTGCTGATCGCGCTGGGCATCGGTGTGCTCGTGCTGCTGCGGTACCCGCCGGTGATGCAGAGCGTCACCGAGACCACGCGGTGGGAGTTCTATGGCGAGCCCGCGCCCCTCACGACGCTGATCGCGGAGGAGTCGGTCGTGAAGAGTCTCGATCAGGTGACGAGCCCGCTCGAGTACTTCGCGCCGTCGCTCGGGCCGCCTGAGGAGTTCGAGCGTGTGCTGGTTTTACGGATGCCGACGATCCCGCCGAGTGAGCATGATGTGGGTGCCGCGGAAGAACCGGGCCCCGCGATGGTCGAGTGGTTCCGAGGCATGATCCCCTCGCTGAGCGACCGGGATATTTCGGATGTGATCGGAGCCCTCTCGTCGTTGCGGCCCGAACTCGATGCGTTCGCGGAGGCGCTCTCGGCGCACGATGCGCTTCGCAGCAACGTCTGCCTGCTGAACGAGATCGGGAGCTCGGTGACGTGGGTGCAGCCGCGGAACCGGCTGGCGCGTGCGATGGGTTTCGCGGAGATCGGGGGCGGCAACCTGCAACGGACCACGTGGGTGCAGTTCTCGAACGTCGCGCTGTGCCTGCTGCCGTTGGGTGTGGTGCTCGCGGGCTTCGTCGTACTCGGGCGGAGGGTGCGCCGGTCGTTACGGCGTAGCGCGATCGCGTGGCGTGCCGGGGCGTGATGGGGATGTATCGACGAGCATGAGGGCTCCGGTGGTAGGTTGCGGGGGAGGATCGGAGGCTCCCCGTGCTCTTTCTCGGTGTGATCCTGACGCTCGGGATGCTCATCGCGCTGTGCGCGTGGTGGTCGTTGCGGACGGGGCGTGGCAAGGCAATGCGGTGCGCCGGGTGTTCGTACGACCTGGGCGGGTGCGACGCGAGGACCACCGAGGCGTGCCCGGAGTGCGGAGCAGTCATCGCGGAGCGCGGCGTGGAGTTTCGCGGGCCGGTGGGGGGACGCCGGCGCACGCGTTGGGGATTCGCGATCGCGCTGTTGTGCGCGCTCGGGATGGGCGGTTTGATGGTGCTGAGGTATCCGCCGGTGATGCAGACAGTGCGGACGACACGGGAAGGTGCGTTTGTTGGCACGAATCTCGCTCCGCCTATCGAGATGCGCGAGGAAGTCGTGACGCACCCGGGGTACGCGACGAGCCCGCTCGAACACGTGTTCCCCTCGCTGACGGGACCGGCGACGTACGTCGATTCGTTCATTCTCACCTATGGAAAAGAGACCCCGACCCCCATCGATATCCGTGAATGTGCCGAGCCGAGTGTCGCAGCGATAAATTGGGCGCGCATGCGAACGCCTCCAATCGAAAATGGCCATCTTCGACTCCTCGTCACCGCACTACGACGCGAGGGATTTTCCATGGGGCGAGCCCTTGGGATGCTCGAACCCGAATACAGGAACATCCAGTTGCACCGGCATAACACCTCTTTCATCATCACACAGGTCTCCGCCACCCCGACTCCCCAACAATCAAGCATTTCGATCGCTCTCGGCCTCGCCCCGCGGATCGGCGCGGATTGGGAGCGCACGACGTGGGTGCAGCGCTCGAGCGCGGTGTGGTATGTGCTGCCGTCGGTGGTGGTGTTCTTTGTGTTCTGTGTGCTGGGTCGTTCGCGGCGGCTCGCCGCCGTGAACGAAGTTGAACGCTGGAGAGGGCGTGGGGGTGTGGCGTGAACTGGTCTCTCATTCTCGTGGTCTCGTCCGCGCCGGTTCTCGCTTGGGCGCTCTTCATATCGCTCTGCCGCGAGATCAGGGTGTGGCGGAGCGTGCCGCGTGTGGCGTGGTGTACCGCCTGCGGGTACGACCTGTCCGGGCAGCGGGCGGGGGCGTCGGCCAGATGCTCTGAATGCGGCTGCGATCTCGCGGACCTGGGCGTGCGCGCGGTGTTCCCGTGGACTCGGATGAAGCAGGGTATGGACGCGCATCGTGTCGCCCGGCTGTCACGATGGACTCTCACCATCGGCTCGTTGCCCGCGATCATGTTCTTCGTGCTCGCCAAGCCGCCCTATGCGTTCGTGCGCCGGGACGTGATGCTGTTCACGCTCGGGCAAACACCGCCGGGCCTCGGAGTGCTGACCGTCGAACAAGAGCATGTGTGGGTGGAAACAGACATGCCCTCCGGTGAGGAGGGTGACTACTCACACCTCGGGCCGACGCTTTCTGATACCTGCATCGCGCGCAGCTCTGTGGCGGGTCCGCCCGATCTGGATCTTCGGGATCCGGCGGTGACGTTCGAGGAGATCGTCGCGTGGGTATCGGGGGTGGATCCCGGGACCACGGGGCGCCCGGCGCAGCGGGTGGCGCTCGTACTCATCCTCCGGTCCGCTGCATCACAGAGGTTTTTGGAAAAGCGGGCGGATGAGTTCGGCTGGTATTGGCCCACACAACCCTTGCAACCCTTTGCGAGCGTGACCCACACGCGCAACGGGGTCACGAGTGTGTTGTTGCCGCCCGCCAGCCCGTCGTGGCGCGGCCTGTGGTCGCACGTTGGTTCGATCAGCTTTGCGCACGCCGAGGCGAAGCATTGGTGGCGTCTTGCGTTCGTGGTGTTCCTGCTGATCGTGGTGGTGGTGCTCCACATCGGCTTGCCGCGGTGGTACAGGATGTTGTGCCGGGCGCGGCACCGGCGGTGGCGATGGTGGCTGGAACAGGGCCCGTAGCGCCCGCGTGCGGCGGCCCGCTATCCTGACGCCCCATGCCCGATACCCCCGACAACACCCTGCACGACGCGTTGGTGAAGGCCGCGCGGCTGGCGCACTTGGATCTGCCCGGCGAGCGGTTGGAGGCCTTGGTCGGCGGCGCGGAGCGGATCTTGGCGCACGTGGAGCGGATGGGGGCGATGGACTTGGAAGGCGTGGAGCCCCTGGTGCATCCGCTGGACGGCGTGGGCACCCTGTCGTCGGACGAGCCGGGCGAATCGCTTGCGGCGGATGACCTGATGGGCATGGCGCCGGTCGCCCACCCGCCCTTCGTGAAGGTGCCCAAGGTGATCGACGGGGGTTCGTCGTGACCGGCGGGGGTGCGGACGCTTGGCTGGACCGCCCGGTGCGCGAGATCGCACGCGCCGTGCGCACGGGCGAGGTGTTGTGCACCACGCTGGTGGAGGCGTCGTTCGCGCGGATCGATGCGCTGGACGAGGAGATCAACGCGGTGGTGTCGCTGGAGCGCGAGCGCGCGCTGGCGCGGTCGGCGGTGATCGATGACGCTGTGAAACGGGGCGAGGACCCGGGGGCGCTCGCGGGCGTACCGGCGCTCGTGAAGGACAACCTGTGCACCGACTGGGGGACCACGACGTGCGCGAGCATGATGCTGGAGGGGTACCGCTCGCCCTTCAGCGCGACGTCTGTGCACAAACTCGAGGACGCCGGGGCGGTGGTGCTGGGCAAGGCGAACATGGACGAGTTCGCGATGGGCGGCTCGGGCGAGCACAGCGCGCTGGGTGTCACGCGGAACCCGCTGGACACGTCGCGCTCGCCGGGGGGCTCGTCGAGCGGGTCGGCGGCGTCGGTCGCGTCGGGCATGGTGCCGCTGGCGCTGGGCTCGGACACGGGCGGATCGGTGCGCCAGCCCGCCTCCTTCTGCGGCGTGGTCGGTGTGAAGCCGACGTACGGGCGCGTGTCGCGCTACGGGCTGGTCGCGTTCGCGTCGAGCCTGGATCAGGTGGGCGTGCTGGCGCGGGATGCGGACTCGGCGGCGCTCGGGCTGAGCGCGATCGAGGGGCACGACCCGCTGGACATGACGAGCGCGCAGCGCGGGCACTCGGGGTGTCATGAGGCGCGTGATGTGCGGGGCCTGAAGGTGGGTGTGCCGCGGGCGCTGCTGGATGGGGTTGACGCCGGTGTTGCCGCCGGATTCGAAAACGCGAGCTCGGCGTTGGTGGCGCGTGGTGTTGAACTCGTGGATGTTGAGATGCCCTCGGTGGAAGGGGCGGTGAGCGCGTATTACGTGCTGGCACCCGCCGAGGCGTCGAGCAACCTGGCGCGGTTCGACGGGGTGCGGTACGGTCGTCGTGCGGCGATGGAGGCGGGGGCTTCGGTGGGCGAGATGATCGCGCGGTCGCGGGGCGAGGGCTTCGGCGAGGAGGTGCAGCGGCGCATCGTCATCGGTACGTTCGTGCTGAGCGCCGGCTACCACGATGCCTATTACACCACGGCGCAGCGCGTGCGCCGACTGGTGAAGAACGATTTTCAGCGTGTCTTCGAGAGCGGGTGCGCTGCGGTGCTCACGCCGACGGCGCCGAGCGCCGCGTTCGAACTCGGCTCGTTCGAGAACGATCCCTTGGCGCTGTACCTGCAGGACGCCTTCACGATCCCCGCGAACCTCGCGGGGCTGCCGAGCGTGAGCGTGCCTTGTCCCGGCGGTGCATCCATCGGGAGTGGCCTTCCCGTCGGCGCGATGCTGACCGGTCACGCGTTCGACGAGCGCACGGTCATGTCCCTCGCGGGGGCGATCGGCACTTAGCAGCCGGTCTGACCGAACTCGGCACCGAAGACGCCGAAATCGCCGAGATCGACATCGCCGTCGTTATCGAAGTCGGCTGCGGGGTCGTAGTTGGCGTCGCCTGTCATGCTGTTGAACGCGGCGCCGAAGACGCCGAAGTCGCCGAGATCGACATCGCCATCGTTGTCGAAGTCGGCGACGCAGTTGGAGGCGTCGTGGAGGCAGTCCACGCTGTCGCGCTTGTTGGTGATGCTCGCGATGGCGACGGGGCCGAAGTTGGGGGTGCCCAGGCCGTCACAACCGCCGATGCTCGAGCACATGATGCGGCAGTCGCCGTCACCGTTGCAGTGTCTCGCGCTCCAGTTGTGCCCGAGTTCATGAGCGACCAAGCCGGTCTGGGTGAGTGTGTTGGAGAGGTTCTCGCTGGCGCCGATGCCCGAGGTCTGGCTGCACGTGCGATCCACGTAGGCGACGCCGATGACGTTGTTGTTGTTGATGTCGCGCCCGGTGAGCAGGTGGACGAGGTCACGCTCGACGGTGTTCAGCGGCGCCGACAGCCACTCGCTGCTGATCTCGGGGAGCAGCACGCTGTCGAGGTTGCTGGTGTACGGGTTTGTCGCGGCGGAGGTGCGCACCACGATCTCGACGATCTCGTGGCGCACCGACACATCGCGCTCGTAGATAGTGTTCACGTCGAGGATGATTCCCTCGACTTTGGTCGTCGCGGCACCGACGCTGCCGAGCTCGAGGAAAGCCTCGTAGTCCACGTCCCAGCCGATCTGCGCGACCTTGAGCGTGCCGCCCCGCGCAGCCTTTGGCGTGTTGCCGACGATGGGGCGGTCGTCCTGCATGAGGATCGCGTTGCAACCGAAGGGCATCGGGAGCAGGTCGGCGCTGCTGTAGACGATGTGCTCGTGTGCCGGGCGCCCGGCCTCGAAGTCGGAGGCAGGCTGGATCGCCCACGCGTCGTCGTGACCGGCGCGCACGACCCGGGCGGTGAGGCCCGCAGCGGTGCGGAGGGCGGTGACGCTGGAGCCGGGGAGTTCGAGCACCTGGCCCCGGTAGGTGGAGACCGGCGCGGGCGGGGTCTCTTTGAGCACGCCGGTGCCGTCATCCACCAGCACGCGGAAGCCCGGTGCGCGCACGCTGTGCTCTTTAAGCACGAGCGTGTACCGCTCGCCTTCGAACTCGAAGGGCGCGACGAAGGCGCCGCCCGCGGGCTGGTCCATCTCGATGAGGCAGCGCTCGTGCGCACCGATGTAGGCATCGGTCATCGGATCCGCCGAGGCGGTTGTGATCGGTGCGAAGAGTGTGAGGGCGGTGACGATCGCGAGTGGTGTGCGCACAGCGGGCTCCATGTGTGGGGATTCGGAACAGGGAGCCTACCGCGCAACGGGGCGAGAGCAAATCTGTAATCGATTGTGGTTACGGCACTTGCAACGGCATCATGGGAGGCAGTCCGTCCGCCCGAACTCGCTGCCGAAGACGCCGAAGTCGCCCAGGTTGACCGAACCGTTGTTGTCGAAGTCGGCGGCGGCGTTGTAGTTCGCGTCGCCCACCGATGAGCCGAACGCGGCACCGAAGACGCCGAAGTCGCCGAGGTTCACCGCGCCGTTGTGATCGAAGTCGGCGAGGCAAGCGCTCAGCCCTTCGCAGACATCGAGGATCGCGTTGTCGTTGAGGTCGTTGGTCGCGGGGTCGAGTTCGCACACGTCGTCGATGCCGTTGCCGTCGCAATCGATCGGGTTGGGGTTGGTGCGATCGGGGCAGGGGTCGTCGGCGTCGGGGATGTCGTCGAGGTCCGCATCCGGCGGGTAGAGGGCGAAGAGCTCATCGAGCGTGGAGGAGGCGTCTGCCAACGCGGTGTTCGTGGCGTCGATGAGAGCTTGCACCGATTCGGAGGGTGCGGGTGTGCAGAGCGGGTCGGTGATCGCCCGGTTGCCGGACTGCGCCTCCACGGCGTCGCAGAGCGCCTGCGCACGCTGATCCATTGTGAACCCCTCGAGCATGAGCTCGATAGAGACGTTGACCGCACCGATGGGCACGAGCTGACCCGGGCCGACGTTGAAGATCTGGCTCCCGAGGGCTCCGGAGAGGTGGTTAAAACACGCCGCGATCTCCTTGAGACACTGCGCGGTCGCCTCCGTAATGGTGTTCTCGTCCACGCCGGCGATCTTCATCGCGAACTTGTCCCGCTCCTTCTTGATGACCTTGAAGCTGGCGCTGGTCGTCGGCTCCTCGGTCGTGTAGCCGCAGATCGTGTAGACGTTGTGGGGGCCGCTGCCTCGAGAGAACGTCCACGTGTTGCCCTGCATCTCGAGCTTCACGGTGTCCTCATCCGCGGGGTTGGTGTCGGGCTGGCCCTGGCGTCGGTCGTCCGCGACGATCGCGTGGTAGCAGAGCTCGCCGTCCTCGTTCATGAGCCCGACGATGGACACGAGATTCAGCCAGTGCCCGTTGTCGGTGCCGCTGGTGCCGCCCCACTTGGTGAACACCTCGATGTCCGCGCCGCGTCGGAACGAGGGCAGCAGGCCGGTGTTGGTCACGAAGTTATCGACTTCCACGCCCTGCCCCGGGTTGGGCGATGTCGCGCCCTGCCCGCCGATGCGCAGCGGCATCTCGTTGTCGGTGATGAAGTTCTCCTTGCCGTTGAGGAAGCCCTTTTCGCTCCGGGGCAGGCGGGTGCCGTCGCCGTAACAGGTCTCGCCGGTGCTGGTGTCGGAGCCCATCCGCGCTCGAAGATCGTCAAGAAGTTCGTCGTCGGTGGCGTTGGTGATGTCATCGACCTCGAGGCAGTACTTCTCGTTGAGCCACTTGAGGCTGTTGGCGCAGGCGTTGGGGCCGCAAGCGAGTCTCTCATTGGCTTCGTCGAGATCAATGATGTCGAAGCCCGGCCGCTTGCTCCAGTCGAGGAGTTCCTGCGCGGTAACGGTGTCGTCGTCCTCGTCGATGTTGAAGACGACCTCGCTGGTGCGTCCGTCCTGGAAGACCTGATGGCCCAGCGCCGCGGGGGCGACACCGACGACCGTTTGCCCCGCGGGGACTGCGCCGCCGAACCGGCGCTCGCTCTGCACGACCGGCACCGTCTGCACGGGCGCGATGCTCGGCACGCCCGGCACCGGGACGTCGGTGATGCAGTACCGGATCTCGACATCCGTCAGCGCGACGCCGGGCTGGGTCGGGAGCGGCACGAGGGTGGCGCGCGTCTCGAAAGGGGTGGCGCTGGGGAAGTCGGTCGTCCACAGCGGCATGTTGGTGATCGCCGGCAGGCCCTCGATCTCGAGCGACAGGTAGGTGAAGTCGTCGCCGCGATTGGGGATCGTCACGCTGAACCGCCCGTGATCGGAGAGGGGCTGGGTGGATGTCGAGCCATAGAAGAGCGAGAGTTGTTCGATCGTGATGACGGGGAAGGAGGCCTCGGGGATCTGGCAGGGGTCGTAGATCGCGGGTGCGATGTCGTCGGCGTCGGGCACCGTGTCCTGATCGCTGTCGATCGCCTCTGCGGTGGTGCAGGGCGCGAGGGCCAGCAGCTCGATCTCGAAGATCCCCGGCGTGTCGGTGACCACACCGATGAGGTAACGGCCTCCGGCGCGCGCACACCAGGCCGCGCCAGCCTGCGCCGTGTTCGTGCATGGGAGCTCGCCCGGGTCCGTCCCGACCGCGATCGGCGCGACGTACTGGCAGGGTGCGCAGCCGGCGTCGGCGCACAGGTCTTCGTACACGAAGACCGACGACGACTTGAACGCGCCGTCGTTGGCGGGAGAGCAGAGCGAGGCGGCGACGCGCTGCGCGTCCGGCCCGTTGGTGAACACGAACCACACCGCGCTGCCCTCGAGCGGCGTGCCGCAGACGCGGGGCCACGCGTGGTCCGGCGTCGCGCCTTGCGTCGTCCCGAGCACGAGGTCGCCGAGCGCGACGGGCTGGGCGCCCTCGCACGCGTCGTTCGGCGGCGGCACCACCGGGCCTGCGTGGGCAACGAGATTGAGGGTCACGAGGCCGAGAAGGGCGGAACGAAGCATGCGGGGCCTCTTTCGAGCGCTGTGTGTCCGCATGAAACGTACATCGCGGCTCGCGGGTCTCCAAGGGGATTCGCCGCCCAAGTCGCATCTCAGCCCTGGCGCGGAGCCCCGCTGTCGGGTAAGCGCCAGGCACCGCCGCATTCGGGGCAGACGGTGCAACCGTCGTCCACTTGTGGGACGCCGCACAAGTTATAGAGGCACCAGAGGCAGCGTTTGTTCGCCCGAAGTGCGCGATGTTCCATGATCGGGACGAAGTACACAACGTGTACGCCGAGCATCGGGAGGGCGATCACGTAGCAGAAGAACATCAGCACGCCGGACTCGTCGATGAGTGTGGCGAGTGCGCCCACGATGACGAGTAGCACTCCCGCGGCGAAGAACGCGATCATCCACGCCGGCGCGTTTCTCCACATATTCGACGTGGGTTTTCGCGTCGCGACGAACCACCAGCGGGGGCATTTGCGCACCCATGCCCGGTCGTCGTACACCTTCACCTCGCGCCGCCGGGTCCCTGCACAGATGTGGGTTGAGGCGTTGATGTTCGCGGCATTACAGCCTCTCGGTGGCCAAACTCGCGAGGTCGGAGCGTTCGGACTTCGCGAGCGTGATGTGCCCGACGATGCCAGAGCCGCGCATGCGTTCGACGAGGTAGGACAGGCCGTTAGAACTGGAGTCGAGGTAGGGGTTGTCGATCTGGTCGATGTCGCCGGTGAAGACGAGTTTGGTGCCCTCGCCGACGCGGGAGACGATCGTCTTCACCTCGTGCGGCGACAGGTTCTGGGCCTCGTCGACGATCATGAACTGGTGCGGGATGGAGCGCCCGCGGATGTACGTGAGCGCCTCCATCACGAGCTTGCCGTCGGCGACCATCTTCCCGATGCGCTGCTCGGCGGTCTGGCTGTCGGCGTGCTGCGTGCCGGCGCCGCGCGTGCTCAGGAGGTACGTGAGGTTGTCGAAGATCGGCTGCATCCACTGCACGAGCTTCTCGTCCTTGTCGCCCGGCAGGTAGCCGATGTCGCGCCCCATGGGCATGATCGGGCGCGCGACGAGGAGTTTGTCGTACCGGCTCTCAGCGCCGAAAGTCTTGCTCAT
>JAJDDE010000138.1 GCA_029260475.1 Phycisphaerales bacterium
ATCGGGCAGATCGCGGTGGGCGAGTCGATGACGTCAAAGCCCGCGCCGGTGATCCGCTGTCGCGCGTAGTCGCAGTTGTCTCGCAGCTTGGCGACGCGCTGGGGCTCGCGCTGGAGCACCTCGATCGCCTTCCTCGCGCTGCAGGCGACGGTGACGGGCAGGGCGTTGCTGAAGAGCGTGGGCCTGCCGCGCTGGATGATCATGTCGATGGCGTGCTTGGGCCCCGCGATGTAGCCGCCCGCGCCGCCTCCGAGCGCCTTGCCGAGTGTGCCTGTGAAGAGGTCGATCTGATCGCCCGTCATGCCGTGATGCTCGTGCGTGCCGCGCCCGGTGTGCCCCATGACGCCGGTGCCGTGGGAGTCATCGACGATGAGGATCGCGCCGTATTCGTCGCAGAGGCGTCGCATCGCGGGGAGGTCCGCGAGTGAGCCCTCCATGCTGAAGACGCCGTCGGTGATGACCCAGACGACGTGGTCGTCGTCTGTCACCTCGCGCGCCTTCTTGAGCTTGGCCTCGAGGTCCGCGATGTCGTTGTTCTGATAGATGTGCTTGGTGACGCCCTTGTTGATGACGCCCGCGAGGCGGATGGAATCGATGATGCAGGCGTGGTTGAGCGCATCGCTGACGATGGCGTCGCCCGGCTCAGCGAGCGTGGGGAGCAACGCCTCGGTGGCGTTCCAGCAGGAGACGAAGGTGTACGCGCTCTCGACCCCGAGGAAACCGGCGATGCGCTCTTCGAGTTCGAGGTGGGGCGTGAAGGTGCCACAGATGAACCGGACCGATGCGGTGCCGGCGCCGTACTTCTCGAGTCCCTTGAGTCCCGCCTCGCGGACCTCGGGGTGGTTGGCGAGACCCAGATAGTTATTGCTGCAGAAGCAGAGCGCCTCCTGGCGCCGACCGTCCTCGTGGAGGATGGTGACGGTTCGGTCCATCGGCCCGTCGATCACGCGCAGGTGCTTGAACTCGCCCTTGCGCTCGAGCTCCCCGAGGGTGGCGGTGGCGCGTCGGGAAAAGGCGTTGTGGGTGGTCTGCGTGGTCATGGGGGAGGTCCTCTCGTCGTGCTGTTGCCGGCCTCTCATCGTACGTCCGCCGCGCGTACGATGGGGTGCCCACCCCGCGACGCAGGAGCCCGCGATGCCCACCCTCGAAACCGACACGACGAGCAAGACGCGGGGCGACACCGCCTCCAGCATGCGCGCCCTCTTTAAGCACCACGCGGGCGAGGGCCTGGAGTACGACCCGGCCCGCGCCCTCCCCGCCGGCTCCACGGGAAAGCCGGGCGTGTGCGGCCCCAACGACGTGCTCATCCGCGTCCACAAAGCCGGCGTCTGCGGCACGGACCGGCACATCTGGGAGTGGGACAAGTGGGCCGCGGGGCGCATCCCCGTCGGCATCGTCACGGGGCACGAGTTCATCGGCGTCATCGAGAAGATGGGCAGCGCCGTTGAGCACCTCGAGATCGGCCAGCGCGTCAGCGGCGAGGGGCACATCTCCTCGATGACCGACTACAACGCGCTCACCGGCAACGCGCACATCGCGCGGGATATGCAGATCATCGGCGTGGACCGCGAAGGCTGTTTCGCGGACTACCTGATGATGCCGCAGAGCAACGTGTGGCCCGTGCATGACGACATCTCCGACGACCACGCCGCGATCTTCGACCCCCTGGGCAACGCGGTCCACACGGTGATGAGCGCGGGCGTGTCGGCCAAGAGCGTGCTGATCACGGGGGCGGGCATCATCGGGCTGATGGCGGTGACGGTCGCGAAGGCGGCGGGCGCGACGCGCGTGTACGTCACGGACATGGACCCGCGTCGCCTCGCGCACGCCAAGCAGCTCGGCGCCGACGACGCCTTCGACGTGCGCGAGGGCGACGGTTGGATCAAGGAGATCGACGGCGTGACGCCTGGCGACGGCGTGGACGTGCTGCTGGAGATGAGCGGCGCGCCCAAGGGCATCGACGCGGGCTTCCGCGCCCTGCGCTCCGGCGGGACCGCCGCCCTCCTCGGCATCCCCAGCGAGCCGCCCGCCTTCGACCTCACGAACCACATCGTCTTCAAGGGCGCGACCGTCATCGGTGTGAACGGGCGGCGCATGTGGCAGACGTGGTTCCAAGCCGAGCAGTTCCTGCTGTCGGGGCGCATCGACCTCGATCCGATCATCACGCACGTGCTGCCGCTGAGCGACTACGCCAAGGCGTTCTCGCTCATGCAGAGCGGCGAGGGGATCAAGGTGGTCTTGGATATCAACGGGCCGACGCGCTGAGTGCTCAATCTGGGGTGATGCAAACCTCGATTGGCACCTTCGGGAACGCCGCAAGCACCTGATCCATCCATTCCTTCGCACGTCCGCCCCACTGGTTGGTGAGGGCATAAGTCGTACCGTTTGCGACGATTCGCTCATCGTCGCCCGTATACCAACGCCGGGGATCGAAGGATTTTCCGTCTACAGCACGCTGCTTCGTGATCGCCTGAACGAACTCAGCTTCACTCGCAAATTGCCCTTCATGTTTTCGGAACGCATTGGTGCGCCGAAATGCTACGGCGTTTAGGATGTCTTCGGGCGAATGCCCCGCGGCGCACACCGCAGCGACGACACGAAAGACCGCTTCACGCTTAGAAACGCGTTGGTGCGTCGCGCCAGGGAGGACGATGTCGAACTTCGTGAAATCACGTATCGAGCGCCGCGACTCGCGTTCGCGGCGCGACTTCTCACGCACGCTCACCTGATACGCCTCTGCCTCAGGGAGTGGAATGACCTGCTGAACGTCGAGCAAGATACGCTCATCATCTTGGTAGGGAATGAGACGGACGCAACGAATGTCAAGACCACGCACGTTGAGCCATAGGACAGCGCTGGTGAGCTCACGTGAAAACTGGGCAGAGGCTAGGACGATACGTACATCCTGCGCGAAGATTTCTTCATCGACTTCATCGAGACCCAAGTGCTCAAGGATGCTTGCTTCCGCGTCCTCGGCGACACGCCCCGTGTTCTTCAGGAAGTCCGCATGAACACGCACGGCCTGTTCGAAAGTCATCGTCGAGACCATCGCGGCATAACGGAGCGCCTGCAGTTCCATGTGCCCACCATCCTCGGTGCGCTTGAGCTCAATGACGACGAGGTTTGCCTCCGCGTCGAGTGCGAGCAAGTCGATGCGTCGGCGCGACTCGTCCCATTCACCGAACTCCTCCGCAAGGACAAGGCACCCCGGCGCGATGACCTCGATACGGTCGCGCAGCAGTCGTTGCAGATCGTCGCGCTCGCGAATCTGCGCGCGCTTGAAGGTTGAGCGTTCGAGTGGTCGGATCGCATCGGATGTAACTTCGTAGATCGCCATATGCACACTGTATGTGTCGGCGGGTTGTGGTGCGGGTGTTTGCTCGGACACACTCCGGGAGCAGCCGGGGCGGCTGTTCCCGGCCACCCGGAGCGAGTTCACGCCGCGAGGGCGATGATGTTGCGGTTGGCGTCTTCGGCGCGCCGGATGGTGACCCGCCCCGTCATCTCGAGGTTCGCCAAGGCGTTGCGCACCTGCGAGCGTGAGCCGCCGACGGCTTTGGCCAGAGCCACCTCGCTGTCGCCCGCGCCGGCGTCGAATCGGAGTGCCGCGAGGACGGAGGCGCGGAGGTCACCGCGCAGGTCGGCGCGGGTGACGAGGTTCGGGTGCGTGCGCATCAGCCAGTGCGCCGGGCGCAGGGCGTCGTGCTTGAACTCGATGGGCATCGCCCACACCCCCCACTTCGCGCTGATGGGCGACGCGCGCCGTTGTGCGAGCGCGCTGAGCGCGCCGTCGCGCGTCTGGTCCGTGAAGAGCGGCGCGGGCTGCGTTGACGCGGACAGCCGCTTGGTGATCGACGCGAAGGCGGGCTGGTGCTCGCCCTCCTGCGAGGCGTCCAAGAGGAAGCCCATCGTCGCGTGCAGACGCGGATCGAGCTCATCGAGGATCAGCCGCCTCAGGCGGTGGGTCGCGACGAGGTCGGCGTAGGCGCGCAGCCAGGTGACGCACATCGAGACGAGGCGGGCCGACTGGGCGGCGCAGCGCGCGGTGTCGAGGAGCAGGCGCTCGATGTCGGGGGTGCCGCCGATCGGATCGGGCTCGAAGCCGGCGCCGAGCGCGCCCCAGCGGGCGATGGTGCGATCGAGGAGTTCAGCTCTCGGCATGCGAGGCCTCCATCGCGTCGATGATCACGCGGGCGTCGTCGATCGTCCGACGGTACTTGTTGCCGGCGGGGGTACCGGCGTACCCGTCGAGGTGCGCGCGCACGAAGGCCGCGTCGTCCTTCGTGACGCCCAGCGTGCGCAGGTCTTCGAGGTCCTGATCGCGACCAGCGAGGGCCTTGAGCGCGATGAGGTCCGTGCGGCTGGCCGCGAAGACGCGGAGCTTGCCCTCCTCGAGGACCAGCACGCGGCGCGTCATCCAGCCCTCGGGCAGCTTCCAGCGCACGAGCGTCGCGTCGTCGTTGAGCCAGGTCTTGGAGAGGCCCATGTCATCGGCGACGGTCCGGGCGACCTCTTCGAGGCGCGCGACAGCGCCGGGCGGAGCGCTGATCATCACGTCGCAGTCGATCGTGGTCCGTGAGGCGCTGAGCACCCCCGTGAGCATGCCGGCGGCCCCGCCGACGAGGAGGATTTCGACGTCCATATGGAAGTCGAAGGCCGCCGCGACGGATCGCAGAGAGCGTGCGACGAGGGTGGTGTCCATCGGATCGGGCATGGGGTGGACCTGGGTGCGACGGGATACTGTCGTTTTAATCATACAGTAATTCTTGTACAAGTCAATAAGCGAGCCCCGTAGCCTATTTATTCCCTAACATCGGGGTGGCGCTTGATTTTCTGTTCAACCCTGACCGGTGGCGATCGCTCGGACGCGATCGACCCACGCCTGCCAGCCCATGTCCACGCCCTCGCGATGCTCCTGGGCGATCATGCCGAAGGCGCTGTGGACGAGGCGGAGCGTGCAGCCGGAGCCGGCGGGCTCGACGCGGACGCTGATGTGCCCCGCGACGGGGTAGCTCATGAACATGGGCCCCTGGATCTCGAGGAGCGTCGGCGGCTTGATGACCTGCACGAAGCCCCAGAGGTGCCCGGTGTTGTCGCTCGTGTCGCGGTACCAGCGCCCCCCGGGACGGGCCTCGAGGGTGAGGGCCATCGGTGTGCCGTCGGGCTGGGCGGCCAGCGGCCCGAACTGCTGGAGCACCGCGTCGAAGCCGGCCTCGACGGGTGCCTCGATCTCGATGGACTTCTCGATGTGCAGGGTCATGTCGGCGAGGGTGAGGCCGTGCCGGACGGGCGCGGTGCTCTGACGCGGGGCGGCGCTCACGCGTCACCACCTTGCGGCGCGTAGAAGTACTCCTCGCGCGCGACTTTGCCGTCGGTGACGGTGTAGACGCCGACCTCGTTGAATGAGGCGCGCTGTCCGGCGCCGGGGCCCGCCTTGGGCGTGACTTCGTAGGTGATGTAGAGCGCGAAGCGGTCGTCGCCGTGCGCGAAGGGGCCCTCGATCTCGCGCTTGTGAACCTCGTGGTTGTCGAGCCACCACGCGTTCTTGCCGGTGATGGCCTCGCGCCCGCGCATCTCGCGCTCCATGCCGGGGTATTCGGCGGCCTCGACGCTCACGATGTCGTCGTGGTACAGCTCTTCGATCGCCCGCATGTTCTCGCCCGCCCTGCTGAGCTGCGCGAGGCGGCTGCCGATCGTCATCGTGTCGTTGGTGGTCGCGGTCATGGTGTGGTTCCTTTGTTACGGCGTGAAGACTCGGCGAGACGCTTGATCCCGTCGAGCTGGGTGTCCCAGAAGCGGTCGAACTTGGTGGCCCACTCGTGCAGGTCCCTGAGCGGTGTGCCGTTCACGGTGTAGAGGCGCTGGCGCCCGTCGCGCCGGACGTGGACGAGCCCCGCCTCGCGCAGCACGCGGAGGTGCTTGGAGACGGTGGGCTGGTCCAGGGTGGTGCGCTCGACGATGTCGTTGACGGGCAGCTCGCCCCCCACCAACTCGTCCATAATCGCCCGCCGACGCGGCTCGGCGAGGGCGGTGAAGACGTCGGAGGTCGCGAGGGGGGCGGGCACGCGGACAACATATGCGATTATCTGCATGTGTCAAGACGATACATGCCCGATCGCGGATGTTTCTTCGTTTCAGCACGCCGCGCTGGAACCGGCGGCCGCGCGGAGCGACCATCCGCTGATGGCGCAGAAGACGAGATCACCACGGCGGGGCGGCTGGCGCGGGCTGTGGTGGCGCCTGCCGCTGGCGTTGGTGCTCGGGGCGGTGATGACCGTCGCGGTGGCGTGGGGGTTTGTGTTGTGGGGGGTGTACGGGGCGCCGGTGACGTACGACAAGTCGGACTACGAGCAGATGCTCCGGCGTCCTGAATTGTGGCTCGCTGACTACCCGCTTCTCTCCGCGGGAAAATTCCGTGCCGAGTACCCGTATCCCTTAAATCATCCAGAGGTCAATATGCGAAGAGAGGCCGTCCACTCTGGCGGGTTGGGCTACCACGAGGTGGCGTTACGAACAAGGGTCTTCGACGCCAATGGTCAGTTGAAGTACGTCGGTCGCCGCGCCGGATGGCCCCTCCCGTGTCTCCGCGCGGACACGAACTACGCAGCCATGAGCAAGTCGGACATACTCGAGGCGTTCATCGACCCGCCGACAATCTCCGGACTACGGCAACACGGCGTTCGACCATCCGTGCTCCCCGATTTGATCCAACGCATCGGCGTGCGCTCGGAATCGAGCTTGTTCGACAGTTCACGAAACTTCCGAAATCGCACGATCCCCATCCGCCCCCTACCGCTCGGCTTTGCGCTCAACACGCTGCTGTACGGCGCTCTGATGTTCTCGCTCATGCTCGCGCTCGGCGTGCTGCGCCGCTGGCGGCGCAAGCGAAAAGGACTCTGCGCGTGGTGCCGGTACGACCGTGCGGGGCTCGCGACGGCGACGGCGTGCCCGGAGTGCGGTGTGGCGGCGGCGTGAGCAAAGGCTGCGGCGACGCGGGGGAGCCACCGGGCTCGCGCCCGGTGTTCCTCATCACTCAGTTGCGGGGGTTGGTGCCGAAGAGGGTGCGCCAGATGTCGCCGGGGGTGAGGTCGCGGACGCGGGCGTCTACCTGTTCCTCGATCTGGTCGTACTCGCGGACCTCGGGGGCGGTGGCGAGGACCGCGCGGTCGCCCGGGTCGTCGGCCTTCGCGAGGCCCAGCGAGCCGTCGCCGGTGACGGTTACGACCCAGCGCCCCTCGGAGAGGGAGCGGTAGACGGCCTTGCCGAGGCGGGTGCGACCGTCGTCCCAGTTGATGGCGGCGAACTCTGGG
The DNA here is from genome assembly GCA_029260475.1 of Phycisphaerales bacterium. Taxonomy (GTDB): domain Bacteria; phylum Planctomycetota; class Phycisphaerae; order Phycisphaerales; family UBA1924; genus OFTM391. The sequence continues at coordinate 7,311 of JAJDDE010000138.1, forward strand.
TCGATGACCATCGCCTGGGCGGGGGGCGTCTTGGCGTCGAAGATGCGGCGGATCCAGACGCGACCGTCGCGGACGACGTAATCGATGTACACCTCGCCTGTGGGGTCGTAGGGCGTCTCGATGATGCTCTGCACACCCTCGATGGTGCGGATGCGCACCGAGAGGCCGCCGGCCTTGCTGACCTGCAGCTCGGTGATCGCGGTCTCGCGGACCGCGGCGTTGTACTGCTCGCGCAGCTCCTCGTGCTCGGAGGCGAGTTCCTGGAGCTTCTCTTCGTAGACGTAGAGGCGGGCGTCGGCGCCGACCAGGCGCACGCCGAGCGCGATCGCGACGATGGCGATCACGACCACGGCGATGACGAAGATGGTGCGCACGAGCGTGGACATGGCGAGACCTCTCCCTCACGCTATCGGCGAGATGGCGCGAGAGGGGTCAGCCAACAGGGCGAACACCGGTCGGAGACCGGTGCCACCAAGGCCGTCATCAGTCGTAGCGACGGAGGACGGCGCGGACGACGCCCTGGATGGTGCAGTCGGTGACGAAGATGGGGTCGAAGGAGTCGTTGGCGGGCTGGAGGCGGATGCGCCCCTCCTCGCGGAAGTAGGTCTTGAGTGTGGTCTCGCCGTTGGACAGCAGCGCCACGACGCGCTCGCCGTTACGGGCGGTGTTGCGGCGTTCGACGACGACGTAGTCGCCGTGCAGGATGCCCTCGTCGCGCATCGATTCGCCGTCCACACGGAGGGCGAAGGTGGCGCCGGTCTGGCCGACGCGCGGGCCGAAGACCTCGGTGAGGTCGAGCTCGTCGGAGTCTGCGTACTTCTCGATGGGCACGCCGGCGGCGATCTTGCCGACGAGGGGGAAGCTCATCTCGCGCTCCTCGTCGGGGAGGGAGACGCCGTCAGGGATCGACAAAGAGCGAGCCTTGTTGGGCTCGCGCTCCAGGGCGCCCTTCTTGATAAGCGCCTCGACGTGCTCGAAGACGGTGACCTTGGAGACGCTGAGCTGGTCGGCCAGCTCCTGCATCGTCGGGGAAAAGCCGCGACGGACCCGCGAATCGCGGATGAGCGTCAGGATCTTGAGCTGTTTGGGGGTCAGGTTCATGGTTGCGTTCCTCCGGGCCCGTGCGGGCGTCGTGGTGATTCGCTGTGGTTGGCGTGGTGATGTGTTGGTGTGTGTGCTGGGGGTTGTTCGGGGGGTTGTGTGCGCTCGTGAGGGCGTTGTCCAACGGCGTGCTCACGCTGCGCTGGGAACCCGCAAAGAGCGGGGCCCGGCTGGGCTCGGGCGAGTGCAGGGGTGCGGTTACGGCTCGAACCCTTCGGCCGATGTGGTCAGCCGCAGGGATTCGACCGCCCGAAGTGAGCGGGTTGCGTGTTCGGGTAACGCGTTCGAGGGTGCGGACCTGCCCGTCCAGCAGGCGCAGCGATGCGGCGATCGCTCCGGCGACGCGGGCGCTGGGCGCGAGTTCGACCGAGTCGGCGTGAGAACGCCCCGCTCGAGGCTGGGCTTGTGATTGCAACTGGGGCCGGTTGTCGGTGGGTGTGTGGGCATTGGTGTGCTGTGCCTTCAATCCGAACCATTTGGCCAACCAGTTTCCAGAACTGGACTTACGTTCACTGTACTGTCTATCGGGCTGACCATCGGAGTGGGATCGGGTTGCGGGCTTGAGTTCGGTGACGAAATCGCCGCCTGGTCCGAAACGGACGAGCGGGAGGCTCGCTGAAGAGCGGGCGGGTATCGCGTTGAGCAGCGTCATGCTGACCTCGCTGGCCCTCGTCCGTACGCTACGGATGGGCCGATCGGTGGTGTGGAACGGGATCCTCCCGATCAAGTGTTCGGTGTACGATACCCCAATAATCGCCGTACGGTTCTGGTTTTCTTCAAAAGATCGTGTTTTGATCGGGACATACGCGCAGAATCCGCGTGAAACACCCCTGGCGAGGGCTTCAGGAGGCTCAGACCCGAACAAACTCGGCCCCACGGCGCTCGATGACCCGTTTCAGTTCGAGCAGCGTGAGCTGGGCCTGGAGTTTCTCGATGGGCAGGTCCACCGCTCTGCTGAGCGACTCGAGGCCTTGTGGCTCCGTGAGTGCCGTGGCGATGACCGCCTGCTCGGGAGTGAGTTCGACGATGGGCTTGGGCGCGTGCCGGACCGGGCGGGCGGGCTCGTCGCGTGCGGGGAAGCGGTCGGCGTGGGTGCCCAGGTGGGCGTGACGGGCGGGTGCTTCGAGGGCGTCGAGTACGTCTTTGGGTTCGATGGCGATCGCGGCCTCGCCCTTGCGGAGGAGTTCGAGACAGCCGGCGGAGGCGGGGCTGTCTACGCGTCCGGGGAGGGCGAGGACTTCGCGCCCGTGGTTCTCGACCGCCATGCGCGCGGTGATGAGCGCGCCGGAGGTGCGCGGCGCTTCGATGACGAGGATGCCCAGCGAGAGACCCGAGATGATGCGGTTGCGCGCGGGGAAGTGCTCGGCGGCGGGCTCGGTGCGCATGGGCAGCTCGCTGACGACCGCCCCGCCGCAGCGCACGATCTCGTCGTACAGGTCGCGGTGTTCGGGCGGGTAGCAGCGTGAGAGGCCGCACCCGAGGACGGCGATGGTGCGCCCGCCGTTCCGGAGGCAGGCGCGGTGGGCGGCGGCGTCTATGCCGCGGGCGCCGCCCGAGACGATGGTGAGTCCACAGCCCGCGAGGTGGGCGCTGAAGCGCTCGCACTGCTCGATGCCGTAGGGCGTTGCCTTGCGGGAACCGACGATGCCCAGCGGGTAGGGATCGCGCGCACGCCCGTTGTCATCCCCCATCGCGCCCGCGACGTAGAGGGCGAGGGGCGCATCGGGCAGGGGCGCCAGGAGTTCCGGGAACTCCGGCTCCGCCAGCGTGACAAAGCGCACGCCCATGTCTTGGGCTCTGTGCAGTTCGTCCTGCAGGACGCCTTCGGACTCGATGAAGCCCTGCGCCAGCGCGCGGGACTTGGTCTGGCCCACGCCTTGGATCTGTTTCAATCCGTGGGCGCCCGCGCGCTCGAGGTCCTGGCTGGTCGCGAAGGCGTCCAGCAGTCGGCGTCCGAGGACGGGGCCGACGCCACGGGTGAGGTGGAGGCGTGCGACGAAGGTGGCGTGGGGGTCTGGCATCACGCTCGAAACATACCTGACACATTCCGAACGTCAAGGGCCGGCACGGGATTTCTCCACTGCGTGTGAACCTCGAGGGTGCGGGGCGTGCTTGAGGTGGCGTGGATGCTCGCCCGCCGCACCCGGACGATGATTGGAGATCCACTGTGATGACTAAGACCAACCAAAGCCGCGCTTCTCGCACCAAGCCCTTCGCGCTGGGCGCTTTGGCGGGGGCGATACTGCTCGGGACGGGCCTGTTCCTCGGCGGCGCGCAGCGCTCACGCCACGGGGGCGGGCAGCCCGATGCGCAGTTCGGCGTGGTGCGCGCGCAGAAGCTTGAGATCGTGAACGGGCGCGGGCAGGTGCAACTGCGCCTGCGCGGCAACCACGAGAACGGGGGCCTGCTTGAGGTGCTGGATCGCTCGGGCGACGTCCGCGTTGAACTCTTGGCCGACGGTTCTGTGCGCACGTATGGCGGCAACGGCAGGATCCGTGCGCTGCTCGGTCGCGATCCGCACGGCTGGGGCGATCGGCGCGGCGGGGTGCTCGAACTCTTTGATACCAACGGACGGCACATCACCCGGCTCCCCGGCACAGAGCATCCGAGTGATTGTACATGTGATGTGTGCGCCGCCTCCAGGCCGCATGACCATGGGCATGACGACCACGACGGCTATGACGATGACAACCGCCCGCGCCGGCCCGGCTGGCGCTGGGGGCGTGACGAGGAGTAGCGTCGCATGTCGATTGGCCGCACCGCACTGATGACGCTCGCGCTCGCCCCGCTGCTCGCCTGCTCGAACAGCGGGGCGCCTGCGCGCGCTGAGGGGCGCGCGTTCCCGGTTGCAGCGCTGCTCGATCTCCCCGAGGTGAACGCCGAGGAACTCGCTGCGATGGAGCCGGACGGCTCGCTCGTGCGCCTGTGGGCGCGACTCGATCGGCTGGAGTACTTCGTTGAAGACGCCAACCCGACGGAGTACTCATGGCGTGGCCTACGGCTCGCGCGCGATGACGACCGGCTGCACGGCGAGGCGGTCTGGATGGTCTTCGGCGAGGGGTTCACGCCGCGGGTCCGGATCGATGCGGAGATCGGCGCGGTCGCGGAACTCCCGAATACCGACGGCGTGACGACGATCGACGTGCCCGCGAACCCGGACCTGTTCCGCGTGCGGACGGGCTGGATCGTGCTGGAGGGTGCGTGGCGCGAGCGCGAAGGGTGGCGCGAGCCGGTGCTGGTCGTGACGCGCGCATGGCGCGGGGCGCCGGTGCGTTGCGGCATGGTCCCGGGCGGGCACCCGACGATGCGCTAGAGCCGCGTTTTGCTGCGCGAGGTGAAACCGCAACAGGGCTGATGCGTCGTAGGCCGAAGGTGACCATCCTCCATCTCGGTCCACCTGAGGGCAGGGCCGTGAGCAGAGATGCTCGCGGCCTTGTTCGTTTTTGGATGAGATGGTGATGCGAGGCGTGGCCTTCGCCGGGCCTCAGACCACGGCATCCGGCTGGGGTGTCTTCCGGGAGCAGCCGAGGCGGCTGTTCCCGGCCACCCGGAGAGATGGTGTTTACGGGAAGATGCCGCGGAGCTTGTAGACGCTTGCGATCTGTTCGAGTGCGCCGATGTAGGCGGCGGTGCGCATGTCCACGTTGTAGCGGTGCTTGGCGAGCTGGGTGCGCCGGGCGGCGAGGACCATGTGGCGGTTGAGCTCTTCGTCCACCTTCTCGGCGTCCCAGTAGCTGTTGGAGCGGTTCTGGACCCACTCGAAGTAGGAGACGGTGACGCCGCCCGCGGAGCAGAGGATGGCGGGGAGGACCTCGATGCCCTTGGCGAGCAGGATGTTCTCGCCGGCGGGTGTGGTCGGTGCGTTGGCGGCCTCGGCGACGATCTTGCAGTTGATGAGGTCGGCCTTCTCGGCGGTGATCATCTGCTCGAGGGCTGCGGGGATGAAGACGTCCACCGGGACGGCGTAGAACTGGTCCTCTGTGATGGCCTCGGCGGCGTGCTCCTTCTCGAAGCCGGCGACGCCGCCGTGCGTGCGGACGTGGTCGTCGAGCGCGATGGCGTCGAGCCCGCCCTCGTTGTAGATGGCGCCGGTGTGGTCCATGACGGCCTTGACCTTGCCGCCCCGCTCGGTGAAGAGCTTGCCGGCCCATGAGCCGACGTTGCCGTAACCGATGAGCGAGCAGGTGGCCTCGGCGATGCTGAGGCCGATCTCGGGGAGGAGTTCGGCGAGGACGTCGATGACGCCCTGGCCGGTGGCCTTCTCGCGCCCGAGCGAGCCGCCCATCTCGAGCGGCTTGCCCGTGACGACGGCCATCGAGTCGTTGCCTATGAGGCCCTGTGTGATGTTGAGGTAGGTGTCGGCGAACCAGGCCATGATCTGGGAGTTGGTGCCGACGTCAGGGGCTGGGATGTCCACGTCCGGGCCGATCTGGGTGGAGATCGCGGAGATGAAGCGGCGTGAGACGCGCCGAAGTTCGGTGAAGGAGAGCGCACGCGGGTCACACTTGATGCCGCCCTTGCCGCCACCGAAGGGCACGCGGACGAGGGAGCACTTCATGGTCATCAGGAGGCTGAGGGACTTCACGTCGTCGAGGGATACGTGGGGGTGGTACCGGATGCCGCCCTTGTAGGGGCCCAGCGCGTTGTTGTGCTGGACGCGGTAGCCCTTGAAGAGGCAGTACTCGCCCGAGTCCATCTCCACGGGGAAGTGGACCATGATCTCGTTCTTGGGCTGCGAGAGGATGAGCTGGATGTGGTGGGGCACCTCGAGGATCTCGGCGGCGCAGAGCATCGCGTCGAGCGTCTGGAGATAGAGGTTGTCGGGGTTGCGCTCGAGGCCCAATTCGTCGTACACGCTGCTGGAGAGCGGCTCGCGTTTGGGGGTCGATGGTGCTGCGATCGAGGCTTTGGACGACATGGCGGCTGAGCTCTCCTGTGGGCGCGCGTGAACGCGACGGATCGGTTTGCGAGCGTGATGCCCCCGGGCTCTACCTCCGGGGGGTCAGGATCATACGGATGTTCCCGGCTAAAGGCTCGCGCAGAGAAAGCCCGCGGGGTGTGATTTCCGCTGAGTGAAACGTTTTTCCTGACGATCTCGTGCTCGGCTCCGAGGGCCCTGAGGGCTCGTTGACACGGGGCTTCTGGCGACGGCTACTCGAGGGCTGCGGCGCCGGAGATGATCTCGGTGAGTTCGGTGGTGATCTGGGCCTGACGGGCGCGGTTGAAGATGCGCTTGTAGGTCTTGCCCATCTTGCCCGCATTATCCGTCGCGGCCTTCATCGCGACCATGCGCGCGACGTGCTCGGAGACGATCGAGTCGTTGAACGCCTGGAAGAGCGTGGTCTTGACGGTCTCGGGGAGCAGCTCGGCGAGGAGCTCGGCGGGCTCGGGGCTGAACTCGAACTCGGTGTTCAGGCCGCGGGTGTCCTGCTCGTCGGTGACGGGCGGGCGCAGGGGCAGGAGCTGGAGGACCTCGGGGCGCTGGCGCGCCGTCGAGATGAACCGCATGTAGACCACTTTGACGCCGGAGATCTCACCCTTGGTGAAGGCGTCCATGTACTGCTGAGCGAGTCGCTCGACGTCCTCGAACTTCGGCTGGTCGCCGAACTGCGTGTGGTGGGACGCGATGACGTACTTGTTGAACTTGAGGACGCTGACGCCCTTGCGTCCGATGACCTCGGTGCGGGTGGTGCCCGCGTCCTTGAGTGCCTTGAGGGCGGTGCGGATGACGTTGCCGTTGTAGGGGCCGCAGAGGCCGCGGTCGGAGGTCATGACGAGGACGACCTCGGGGGCGTCCTTGCTGAGCTGGTCGGGGCCCGCGATGAGCGGGTGCTCGATGCTGGCGCCGCGCGATGCGAGCTCGGAGACGAGGTCGAAGACGCCCTCGACGTAGGGCTTGGAGGCGAGCGCCTTCTGCTGGGCGCGTGCGAACTTGCTGGTGGCGATCATCTGCATCGTTTTGGTGATGCGTTTGATGTTGCCGACCGCTTTGATGCGCTTCTTGATCTCGCGTGCGTTGGCCATAGGACGGGGAGCATAGCCCGGGAGGTGCGGGTTGGAAACGCTCGGTTTGGGCGGATCTGGGGCTCGAACGGCGGGGCGAGAACGGATCGGCGTGGATCAGCGTCCGAGGGCCTCCTCGCGGAGCCGGTTGAGCTGGCCCGACATGCGGACGGTGTCCGCGAGGTGGGTGGCGAGGTCTCTGGCCCACCGCTGCTCGGAGGCCTGGAGGATGGCGATGGCGGGGCTCTCGAGGTCGCGGACGGCACCGATGCCTCCGAGGATGGCGGCGATGTACTCGGACCGCTCGCCCTGCAGGGCGGCGAGGATGGGCTCCATCTCCGGGCCCGCGACGCGGACCATGGGCATCGAGACGCACAGCATCGCGCCGGCACGCTCCAGCTCGGAGAGCTGCGGGAAACGAGCGGCGATGCCGTTGAGCAGGACGGTGCGACGCTGCTTGATCACGTTCTCGTCCATGCCCAGTTGGGCCATCGCGACGGGCGACGCGCCGAGTACCGCGGCGTGGAGGGCGGTCACGCGGTCGAGGTCGGAGGTCGAGTCGATAGCGCCGAGCAACTGCTCGGTGTCCGCACCCGCGGCGAGGGCGCGGACGCCCGCGATGCGGGTCTGCGAGGAGATCGAGAAGGGCGTGGGCAAGGGGCGGCGTCCGTCGTGCGTGAAGCCCAGCGTGAGCTGCCAGCGGACGGTGCTGCGTTGGATAGCCCCGATGTCGAGCAGATCGCCCACGAGGCGGCGTGTGGTGCGGACGCGGAAGGTGAGCTCTTCGTTGGGTTCGAGACGCAGACGCCCGGGGAGCGTGAACGACTCGGGGTTGGTCGCGTCCACGAGGTCCGAGGTGCCGAAGGAGAGGATGGGCGTCGCGAGCACGCGGGCGGGGACGGGGCTGCGGGCACCGATCGCGAGGTCCGAGGCGCTGCGGTTGCGGACGGTGATCTCGAGCTCGCCGCCGCCCATGGCGTCAACAGGGGACTCGACGTGGCTGACTTCCAGAGCCATGTAGGCGCTGGGGGCTGGGAAGACCGACTGGAGGTACTCGACGAGGTCCTCGCCCTCGTTGGAGAGCTGCTCGGCGCTGGGTGAGCGGACGAGCGGGGCGCCGTGGAGTTCTTGCGTGCGGAACCAGGCGGCGGTGCCGATGGCGGTGTTGGGGTACTTCTGTGCGATCTCGGCGAAGTGGCGGAGGGCCTTGCGTTCGTCGCCGTGCTGCTCTTCGAGGAGCCCCATCGCCCACTTGGCGTGGCGGTCGCGCTCCACGATGGGTCCGAGCAGCGAGCGGGCGGTCGGGATGTCGCCTTCGAGGAGGGCGAGCCAGCCGCGGAACCGCTGCTCGGCGGTCTCGCCCAACTCACTTGGGGTGCCCTCGGCGGTGAAGTAGTCGAGTTCTGTCTTGATGCCCTCGACGTCGAGGCCGGCGAAGGCGCGGCACCAGAGCAGCGTGAGGCGCATCGCATCGGCCCTGTGCTGAGCGATGACGGGGTCGGGGTCGCTCGCGAGCAGGTCGGGGATGGAGTTCGCGCCGACCTGCAGGCATTTGTCGAGCATGCGCTGCTTCATGGCGTCGTCGCGCTTGATGACGGCGGCGGCGAGGCGGAGCGCTTCGAGTTCGAGGGGCAGGAGCGGGAGCTTCTCCGGGCCCGGGTCGAGGCCGTTGAGCGTCGCGAACTCGCGCTCGCCCGCGATGCGCTGAGCGAGGGTTTCCTCGAGCACCTGCGTGTAGTCGATGAGCTGGTCGGTGCCCTTGGTGTTCCACTCGGCGAGGGTGAGCTCGACGCGCATGCGGAGCGGCATGGCCTCGCGGCGGAGGTTGTACAGGTCGATCGTGTGCTGCAGAAGGGCGAAGGCGCCGCGGTACGCGCCGTGCTGGACGAGCTCGAGCGAGAGGTTCTGCAGCGCCTCGGGGTCGAGCGGGTCGGAGAGGACGACGTTGGTGAGCAGGTCGGCGCGTTCGAGCGGGTCGCTGGAGGCGGCGAGGAAGTGCGACGCGAAGAGGACGGCGGCCTCCTTGTTGGAGCGGTCCAGCGACGTCGCCATGAGGAGGTAGTCGATGAACAGCCGCTCGGACCCCCACTCGCGCGCGAGCAGGGCTGCGTCCACCGCGAGGCTCGACCGGACGGCCTTGTCGAACGAGGCACCGCGAGCCCCCAGGATCTGCTCGTACGCCTCGAGCCGCCCCTCGGCGGACTGGCGGCGCTGCACCGTCGCGATCGCCAGGCGGAGCTGGGCGACCTGGTCGTCCGGCTCGACGCGCAGCAGTTCACGGGTGAGTTCGAGCACGCGGTCGTCCTGCATGCCCGCGGCCCGGGCCTCGATCTCCAGGCGGATGAGCTCGGAGTCGGGCGGGATCAGCGACCGGGCCCCGGCGATGAGTTCCGCGATCATGCGGTACTCGACGGGCTGCGGGTCCTGGCTGATCAGCAGCCGGCGTCGTGCCGACCGCGCGATCTGGTCGGCGATATGACGCCTGAGTGCGGGGGAGGCGTCCTGGATGCCCATCGGGTGCGAGGCGGGCTCGGTTTGGGTCGCCGGCGCTTGGTCCTCGTTCGGTGGGGTGTCCTGGGCGTGGGCGACGGGCAGGGCTCCTACGAGCAGCGGGCCCGTCAGGGCCAGGAGTCGGAAGAGGGCGGTCGCTCGTCGTGTGGTCCGTGTGCTCATGGTGTGATGCGGAGGATACGCCTTGGCGGGGTGGTCATGCGCGATCCTTGCTCTACGAGGGAACCGGACCGGGTGTGCGACGCGAAGCGTCGTGGCCTATACGGGGGACGCGGGGCGGGGTTCGTTGCCCGGCGCGGTCGGTGCTGGTACTGTCCGCCTCCGCTATCCGCGGGCGAATATCGGCCCGTGGTCCCGGCGAGGGGCACGTGGTGGTCCTGCCCTCTCGACGACACTACCGGAGCGAATGCACCGTGCGATGGTCTCTGCGATCTCTTCTGCCCGCCTTTGTGTGCTGCTGCGCGTCTTTGCTGATCACGCCGAGCGTTTGCTTCGCGCAGTCCTCGCTGCCCAGGGATCTCGTCGAGAACGCGAACCCGACGGACGCCGAGCAGTCGCAGATCGCCGACGCCGCCAGGCGCGCGGCTCAGGCGCTGGCCAACGGCTCGGGTCGCGACGTGGAACGGGCCCGCAAGGACCTGCTCCGCCCCTTCACCGCGTTCAACAATCAATCGATCGCCTTCCGCTTCGCGTACGGGCGGACGGCCGCCTCTGAACTGCGCAGTGTGACGCAGTCGGATGACGTACACCGCGCGGTCAACGCGCTGCTCGCCTTGGGCCCCATGGGCGTTCTGGAGTCCCAGGAGGTGATCAGCGATGCGCTGGGCGACAGCCGCGCTGCGGTTCGCCTCGCCGCCGCCACCGCGATGGCGGACACCATTCAGGGCGACACCCGCGTTTCGAGCCTGCGTGATACCGCACAAGTGGCGCTCAACAACACCGCCGCAGCGCTGAAGAAAGAGACGGACCCCGCGGTCGCCTCGGCGATGGTCTCTGCGATGTCGGTCTCCAACACGAACGTGACGATGCTCCCGCTCGCGAGCGAGCGGCTCGCGGAGGTGCTGCCCGGGGTGATCGGGAACCTGCCCGAGGGCTTCGACGCGCTGGCGTGGTCGAAGGCGATGGCGCGTGCCTCGGTGACGTGCCGCGCGGGCGTGCTGAACGCGACGGCGCGCGACGCCGCCCGGATCCGGCTCGTCACACGCGCCATGGCTTCGGAACTCGCCTTCGTGGACCGCGTGCTCACCGAGCACGAAGACCTCGCTGCCCTCAGCGGCTCGCCCCTGGGCGCGGAGCTGATGGACATCGTCTCTACCGCTTCCAGCCAGATCGAGCTCGCCCGCCAGCAACTGAACGTGAGCAACACCATCCCGAACCTGCTCAGCGCGATGGAGCTCGCCATCGAGGAGCAGGACGCCTCGGGCTTCACCGATGCCTTCCGCCGGCTCGCCCCGGCGCTCAACGCGATGGGCGTGGGCGAGAACGCTCTGGACCCCGGCACTCGATAAGAAGCGCTGCGTCGCCCGGTCGGTATCCTCCGGCATGCGCCCGATCCTCCTCGTCATCTTTGTTCTCGGTGCCCTTCTTGGGATCACCGTCGCCGCCGACCGCCCGCTGCCGGAGGCGGAGCTGACGATGATCAACGCGACGTCGTTCATCACGACCGACCCGCAACGCCAGAGCTACAACCACGACATCCGGCTTTCGTACGCGATCGGTGAGACGCTCGTGCGCTGGGACAACGAGTCGCCCGGCTTCGACATCATCCCGGCGCTCGCCCGCTCGTGGGACGTTTCCGAGGACGGGCTCCGCTACACATTCCGCCTGGACCCGAATGCCAAGTGGTCCAACGGCGCACCCGTCGTTGCGGACCAGATGATCTATTCGTGGAAGCGCGGCATGGAGCCCGAGCTCGTCTCGGACTACGCCTCGATGTTCTTCACGATCGCGGGCGCCAACGCCTACTTCGAGCGGCGCAGCGGGGACCTCGAAACGTTCACCGCGCTGGACGACGCGGGTGTCTCCGCGGCGCTGGAAGACCGCGGGCTGGATGCCTCCGGCTCCGACCGCGCCCAGCGTGCTCGGCTGGCCGAGGCCTTCGCGTCCGAGAGCGACGCGTGGTTCGACGAGAACGTCGGGCTGGAGGCGCCCGACGAGCACACGCTCATCGTCACGCTCGAGCGGCCGGTCACCTACTTCCTCGACCTGGTCGCCTTCGCGGTCTTCACGCCCGTGTACCCGCCGTTGGTCGAGGAGCACGTGACGCTGAACCCGACGACGGGGCGGCGCATCACGGACTACGCGTGGACCAAGCCGCCCAAGATCGTGACGAACGGCGCGTACCGGATCGTGGAGTGGCGTTTCAAGCGGGGCATGTACCTCGAGAAGAACCCGTACTACCGCGCGCCGGAGCTGGTGAAGAGCGAGACGATCAAGATCATCCCCATCGAAGACGAGAACACATCGGTGCTTGCCTTCGAGAACGGCGTGGCCGACTTCCACACGGACGTGCGTGTGGAGTACGTGCCCGAACTGCTCGAGGCGGTGAAGAACGGCACGCGCGACGACTTCCACGCCTTCGGCACCTTCGGCACCTACTTCTGGAGCTTCAACTGCACGCCGACGCTGAGCGACGGGCGGGCGAACCCGTTCTTCGACGCCGCGGTCAGGCGGGCGTTCGTGCTGAGTATTGACAGGGTGAAGATCGCCGAGAACGTGCGCCGTTCGGGCGAGCCGCCCGCGTACACGCTGGTGCCGCCCGGCTCTATCCCCGGGTTCGAGACGCCCGAGGGGCTGCGGTTCGACCCCGAGCGTGCCCGCGCCGAGCTGCGCAGCGCCGGCTGGGAGGACCGCGACAACAACGGCACGATCGAGAACGCCGACGGAGACGAGTTCCCCGTCGTCGAGATGCTCATCTCCACCGCCGGCTACCACAAGGACATCGCGCTGGCGATGGGCAAGATGTGGCAGCAGCACCTGCGGGTGAAGACCAAGATCGACGCAAAGGAAACCAAGATCTACAGGGCCGACCTCAAGGCCCGCGACTACATGATCGCGCGAGGCGGATGGTTCGGCGATTACGGCGACCCCACCACCTTCCACTACCTGCACCGCACCGGCGACGGCAACAAC
>JAJDDE010000139.1 GCA_029260475.1 Phycisphaerales bacterium
CAACGCCATCGCCAGCAGCGGGCTCGCGTTCAACGAGCGTGCGGCGGGGCGAGCCGCGGTGATGTCCATGTCGCTGGGCCGATACGACGACGCGTCGGGCACGCTTGCGTCCCTCGACGAACGCATCGACCCCGATGATCTCGTGACCTCTACGCGGGCCGAGCTCTTGCTCCGGACCGGGAAGCCGGACGAGGCGCTGTCGCTCCTCCGCGAACGCACCGCGAACCACCCGACGTTCTGGCAGTCACGGGACGTCCTGAACAGGTTGCTTGTCCCTCGGGGACTGATTCAAGAGGCACTCGACGGCACGACCGCCTCTTTCGATTCGATGCGTGACCACTGGACCACTCGGGACGCCCGGGCCCGCACGCTCCTGCAGCGAGCCCGCCTGCGTGCGCCGATGGGCGACGGAACTGGCGCGCTCGAGGACCTCACGCTCGCGACCGAGATCGCGCCCAAGCTCGTTGCGGTCGGCGAATGGCGTGCCCGCTACCTCGTTGAGATCGCTCGTGACACCGACGGCGCGATCGCCGAGATGCGTCGCCTCACCGGCGTCGCGCCCGACGACGCAGAACTCCACATGCGCCTCGCCCAGCTGGGTGCCATGCTCAGGCGACCCGACATCGTGCGCGAGGGCGCCGAACGCTTCCTCGAACTCCAAAACGAAAGCGACGCGGCCAAGGGCCGCGTCGCGGAGCTCTACCGAGCGGTGGGGATCAGCGAGCGACCCTGATCAACGTCCCTGCAGGGTGACGTTGAGGGTGACCTCTTCGTCGCCGCGCTTGATGCCGATCTTGATCTCGTCGCCCGGCTCGTGCTTGGACAGCATGCCCATCCAAGCCTCGATGTTCTCGATCTTCTGACCGTCCCAGCGGACGAGCAGGTCACCGTCCTCGACGCCGGCCAACTCAGCCGAACCGCCGGGCGTGACCGCGTTGATCAGCACGCCCAGGTCCTCGCTGTAGCTGGGCTGAACGCCGAACCGGACCTTGATGTCCATGCGGCTGGGTGCCTGACGCTCGCGGCCTCCCTGACGCTGGTACTCGAAACGCTCGGTGCGCGTCGCGGCGGCGAAAGCGATGTCGTGGAACAGCCGCGCGGTCTTGGTCGCGCCGACGCGGTTGATCTTCTCCGAGACGTCCGCGGGGGTGTGGTAGTCCTCGTGGAAGTCCTCGATGATCGCGAAGAGCACCGGCACGCCCTGGTCGTAGTACGACGTGTGGTCGCTCGCACCGCTCATGCGCTCGGCGACGATGCAGTCCAGGTTTGAATCATCGAAGAAAGGCTGGCAGAATTCGAGCAGGCCGACGCCGGTGTTCATGCCCGAGACGGAGAGCCGGTCGTTGAGGATGCGTCCGATCATGTCGAAGTTGATCATGAGGACATGGTCATCGATGGGGAAGGGCGGGTTGTTCGCCATGTAACGCGAGCCGTTGAGGCCCGACTCCTCGCCAGTGAAGCACACGAGCAGGATCGTGCGGGCGTCCGCGTCGTCCGGCAGATTCGCATAGGACTTCACCATCTGCTCGGCGATCAGCAGCACACCGGCGCTGCCCGAGGCGTTGTCGTCCGCGCCGGGGTGCAGCTCGCCCGGACCGGAACGGGAACCGAAGTACCCCATGCCCAGGTGGTCGAGGTGGGCACCGATGACGATGACCTCGTCCTTGAGCGCGCCACGACCGGGGATCAGGCCACCGACGTTCTCGGCGATGAGCGGCGTGCGCTCGAACATGGCCTCGATGGTGCCTTTGCCGTCGAACTCAACCCAGCCGGCGTTCTCGTCGGCGAACTGGCGGAGCTCCACGAGCGAACGCCCCTTGGGATCGCAGCGCTCGACGAGCTTCTCGCCGCCCGCCTGCGAGAGCATGATGACGGGGCCGGTGCCGCCGCCTCCGCCGCCGACGGAGCTGAGCTGCTCGGCGCGGGGATCGGACGAGCCGGGGGGGTTGATGATGATCGCGCCAGCGGCGCCGCGGTCGAAGCAGGCGTTCAGCTTGCGGCGGAATCCCGCGCGTCCGGACCAGCCACCGCCCTCCTGGAAGCGGCTGCCGCCGTCGTCGTTCATGGGCTCGAAGCGGAACATGACGGCGATCTTGCCGTCGAGGTCATCGAGGCCCTCGTAATTGTTGTACCCGTCGGGCCCGTCCTCGACGGAGTAGCCGACGAAGACCATCGGCGCGGTGACCTCGCCGTTCTCTCCCAGCGCGGTCGCGACATACTCGGAATCGGCCTCGAGTTGCAGACGGCGCAGACCCTTCTTGAACATCGCCTGCGAGGAGGTGAGTTCGGTGGTGCCGCCGAGTTCCATCTCCTGGCGGAAGCTGAGCTCCCCGCTCTCGGTCTCGAAGACGGGCTCGAGCCCGAACTCCTCGAACCAGAACTGGCAGTAGTCCATCGCCCGCTCCATGCCGACCGAGCCGGGCACGCGCCCACCCATGTACGGGCTGGCGAGCGTTGTCAGGTGGTCGTTGAAGCGGAGCACGTCCTTATCAACCGCCCCCAGTGCGGTGACGATGGGCGTTTCGCTGGTGGTGATGTCACCCTCCGCCGCGACGGCGACGGGGACGACCGAACCCGCCACCAAAATGGCGGCGGGCAGAAACATGAATCGTCGGATCGATTGGTGCACGCGTGGTTCTCCGTGGGCTGATGCCCGGGGCTGGGGGATATGGCGTCTGGTGTCCCGGTGAGCAATGGGTCGCTCACCGGGCGTGCGGGTATGAGACAACGTACCGCGCGAGGCACGGCCGTCCATGACGCTACCGCCCCACCTCCACCCCCGTTGCGACGCACTTTCGCTCCGGCAGGGCGTATCGTGTCCCCGTGAACCACCCCGTACACCGCCCGATGACCCCACTCCTGTGCGCCCTAGGCACCCTGATAGGCCTCCTGTCCATCGCCAGCGTGTCCGGTGCCCACCCACAGGACGGTCCGCACGCGGACCTCCGCATCGCGGTCAACGACAAGGCGCTCACCTGGAACATCGGGATGAACCTCGCCTTCTCGGACGAGATCGTGGACGTCGGGCGCGAGGCGTTCGAGGTGCTGGCCCCGACGGAAGAAGCCCCGCTCGAGGCCGCGCTCCTGAAGCACTTCACTGACGTCAACAGCGTCGTCATCAACGGCGAGGTCCGCGAGCCCGTCGTGCGCCAGTTCACCATCGGACGCGCCGACGAGGCCCTGCTCCCGCTCTTCCCTCGCACGGGACTTCGCGCACTGACTCGGTTCGTGTGTGTCCTCGAATACCCCGCGCCGGACGGCGTTGAGCAGTTGGAGATCACGTGGAACGGCTACCCCATCGACGCGCTCGCCGAGACGCGCGAGCCGGGCTCCGCGCCCGCGCCGATGGTGATCGAAGCGCAGCTGCAGGCGGAGGGGCGTGTCGAGATCATCCGGTTCCTCGACGGGGTCCGCACCGTGAAATGGCACGCTCTGGGGGACGACCCCGAGGCTGAGCTCGAGGACGTGCCCAGCCCCGTGCGTGCAGACACTCCCAAGACCGCCGGGATCAACCGCCCGCTGCTATACGTCTCCATCGGCGCGTTGGCCCTGGGTCTCGTGATGTGTGTGGGCCGTTCTTCGCGCAAGCCGGGGATCGGGATCGCCGGCCTCGCGTGCATCGCTGGCGCGTTCGCGTTTGTCAATCCGTTCGGGACCAGCGGGCCGGCATCCAACGAGATCGACGCAGCGTACGCGCGTTCGGTGGTCGAGCCGTTGCTGACCAACGCCTACCAGGCCTTCGTACACACGGACGAGTCGGTGATCTATGACTTGCTGGCGCGGTCCGCCTCGGGCGACGTGCTCGACCGCCTGTACCGCGAGGTGTACAGCGCGATGGTCGTCTCGGATCACGACCAGGCGCGTGCGATCATCGCGGGCGTGGAGCACAAGGGCCTCACGCTCATCGAGGCACACGACAACGCCTTCAGTGTGAAGGCCGACTGGGAGGCCACCGGCAGCGTCTACCACTGGGGCCACTCGCACGGCAGGACGTACGCCTACAGCGCCGACATATCCGTGGAGGACGTCGAGGGCGCGTGGCGCATCGTCGGTCTCACGATCACCGACCAGATCCGCCTCGGCGACGACGACGGCCCCGACGCCTTCCTCCCCGAAGGCTTCGAGCTTTGAGCTCGTCCCCAGCCCTCGAGATCACCGGTGCCCGTGTCCGTCTGGGCGGGAGCGAGGGCTTCGAACTCGCTTCGCCCGATGTCGTGCTCGATCAAGCGAGCGCGATGGCCTGCGTCGGCCCCTCCGGCTCCGGCAAGACCACGCTTGTGCGCCTCGCCTCAGGCCTGCTCCGGCACGACTCGGGCACCGTCCGCACGCTGGGCGTCGATCTGGCCCAGATGGGCGACCAACAGATCCGCTCGTGGCGGGTGCGCCATATCGGCCTCGTCTTCCAGGACTTCGCGCTGCTCGCGCATCTCTCGGGCCTCGAGAACATCCTGCTGCCCTTCATCATCGGGCCGGGCATGCGCGCGGAGCGCGAGCAGCGACAACGCGCACACGAACTGGCCTCCTCCGTCGAGGTCTCGCACACGCTCACACGCCGCCCCCACCGCATGTCGCACGGTGAGCGGCAACGCATCGCGATCTGCAGATCCCTCGTCACACGACCGGGCCTCCTGCTCTGCGACGAGCCCACCGCCAGCCTCGACGCGCACCGCGCGGACCTCGTCCTCGCGGCGATCGATCGTGAGCGCACCGAACGCGGGGCGTCGATCCTCATCACGACGCACGACCACGCGGTCGCGCAGCGGATCGGGAGCGTGATCGACCTCTCGCCGGTGGCGGCGTCGTGAGGGGCGTGCTCTGGCTCGCGTGGCGCGCCCTGTGCGCAAGGCCGCTCGTCTCGGCCATCCTCGCGCTGTGCGTGGGTGTTTCGGTCGCCCTGCCGCTGACGTCCTCGTCGCTCTTGGAGAAGTTCGACGCCGCGCTCCGCGCGCGTGCGGAGTCAACGCCCATCGTCGTCGGCCCCGATGTCAGCCGTTTCGACCTCGTCTTCGCGACGCTCTACTTCCGCGAGGCGGAGATGGAGCCCGTTCCGAAATCCCTCGCGGACGACGCGAGCCGCGACGGGCTCCTGGTCATCCCGCTCCGCACACACTCCACCGTGCGCTCGAAGCCGCTCGTCGGCACCGACGACGGGTACTACGAGCACCGCTTGATCTCGGCGGCACAGGGTGAATTACCCTTTTTTCTGGGCGATGCGTCTGTCGGTGCCAGCGCCGCCCGTGCCATGCGCGTCGGCGTCGGCGACACCATCGTCACCGACCCGCCCGACGGCCTCAACCTCGCGGCTTCCTCGCCCATCGAACTCCGCATCGTTGGCGTGCTCGCGCCGACGGGCACGCCCGACGACGACGCCGTCTTCACCACGCTCCCGACCGCGTGGCTCGCGGAGGGCGTCCTGCACGGGCACGACGACGCACGCTCGTTCGAGGGAGAAGAGGACGTGATCGGGCGGACCGATGAGTACACCGCCCTCTCGGGGGCGGTGCGGACCTTCCGCAGGATCGACGAAGACAACCGCGCGTCCTTCCACTTCCACGCCAACCCGGACGAGCTCCCGCTCACCGCACTCATCGTCGTCGGCGACACGCCCAAGGACGAGACCATCGCCCTGGCGCGTCTCGATGCGCTCAGAGGCATCCGCGCCTTGCGCTCGGGCGAGGTCGTCGATGAGCTGCTCCTCACCGTGCTTCGCATCAAGTCCGCCTTCGACACGATTGCGCTGCTCTTTATCGTGACGACCGGTGCGCTGCTCGTGCTGATTTTCTGGCTGACCGCGCGGCTCCGGGCCGCGGAGACGCGCACGATCCGCGACATCGGCGCGGCGCGGTGGACGCCCTTCTTGCTCTTCGCCAGCGAGGGCGGGATGATCCTCTTCGCGGGGGGCGTGCTCGGCGTCGGGCTGGCCTTGCTGGGTGTCGCGTTGGCGGAGAGGCTGCTGATATGGCTGTGAGACTGCTGCTGCTCGTCACCGTGCTCCTGGGCGCGTGCTCGGAGGCGCAGACGCCCCCCACCGCGCCGCGAGCGCCCACGCAGCGCACGGTCGTGGTCACCGACCCGCAGCTCGCGTGCCTGGTCGGTCGCATGCTCGCTTCCGATGTGCGCATGGAAATCATCGCCCCCCCGGATCCCGAGTCGCACGATCACACATGGGCACCCACGCGAGAGCAGGCCCGGATGATCCGTGACGCGACCATGGTGGTCACAGGCGGCGCCGGGGCCGACGGCTGGCTCGACCTGCTGGGCGTGCGTTCTGATCGCCTCGAGCGTGTCTCCGACGCCGTCAAGGACGACCTGATCGTGGTGTCCTCCGATTCCCACTCGCACGGCGCCAGCGGCTCGCACTCCCACGTCGTGTACGCGCCGCGACCCTGGCTCGACCCGCGCCGCGGGGTGAGGATCCTCGGATGGCTGTCCGACACGCTCACGCACGAGGGCCTGTCCGCGGACAACGACGAGCGTGCGATGGGCCCGCTGCGGGACATCTTCGTGAGCCTCCGCCTCGAATCAACGGACACGCTTGTGGTCTCCACCTCGGCCTCGTGGCACTACCCGGCGGAAGCGGTCGGCGCTTCGGTCGCGATCGTCGAGCAGGGCACCGACCCGGTATGGGTCCGCGTGGAGGTGAACGCGGCGCAGCCGAAGCGCGTCGTGCTCGTGGGGGACCTCGATGCCCAAGGCGTGCGGGCGGCGCTGGAGGGCTCGAGCGTCGAGGTCATCGCGATCGAGATGGGCGAAGACGAGTGCTCGTGGCTCGACGCCCTCGAGGCGTTCGCCAAGGCGATCAGAGCGAGCGAATAAACCGCTCGATCGCTTCCGCGCAGGCACGCGATTGGGCCGTCTCGATCGACTCCCGCTCGAACCCGAAGCCGCCAGCGTTGAAGTTGTGATCGGCATCGGGAACGAGTTCCACCTCGACACGCGGGCACGCACCCGCGCGGAGCGCCGCATCCGTGCGCGCCGCGTGCTCCGGCGGCACCGCGTCGTCCGCCTCGCCGTGCACGATGAGCACGGGGCAACGCACCGCTTTGGTGTCTTCTACGAAGAGATCACGCCCCGGCGTGTGGTGCTCGTACCAGCTCGGCCCCATGCGGACGACGCCGCCCGCGGCGCGTGCGCAGGGGCGTTCGACGTAACCGTCGCGTTCCAACTGCTCACGCATCGTCTCATCGAACCGCGTGTAGGTCGCGGTCCCCGCGACGGAGACCACCGCATCGGGCACGCGCGACCAGCCGCTCCGAGCCGCCTCCGCCGCACAGCGCAGCACGGTCGCCCCGCCTCGTGAGTGACCGATCAGAACGAAGGGCGGGGACGCCGGCAGACGCAGGTGCTCGATCACCCGCCGAACGTCCTCAACGCAGTGGGCGAGCGAGTCGCGCTCGAACTCCTCGGGCTTAGTGATCCGGTCCCGGTCCTTCTCGATGCCCGCGTGGCCCAGCGTGCAGCGGTGTACCGTGTGCTCACGCCGCAGGAGGTGCGCGAGTGCTGGGACGATGTTGCGGTCCTTGCAGCCGGTCCAGCCGTGGATGAGCAGCACGCTCGCGCGGGAATCGCCCTGGGGCGTGTGCGTGTTGCCGTGGATCGGCAGCCCCCCGCTGCCCCCGATGGTCCAGTCGGTGACGGCGCTCACGCCCCGACCTTGTCGAGCGAGCCCGAGCCCTCGTGATGGGCGCGGAGCCAGCGCCCGTAGTCGCGGAGGGACTCGAGCGGGTCACGCGTTGGCGACCAGCCGAGCCCTTCGCGGGCCGCGGTCATGTCCGCCTGGGTGAACGTCTGGTAGAACGCGCGGATGCGCTCGGGCATCGCGAAGTACTCATTGGCGCGCTCGGCCTCGCTGAAGCCGAGCCCCTCGCGGACCGCGGCGCACAGCTCGTTGAAGCTCGTCGCTCGCCCGGAACCCAGGTTGTAGACGCCGGGGGTGGCACCCGGTTCTGCGCCCGCGAGCACGCAGTCCACCACGTCTTCCACGGGCACCTGGTCGCGGACCTGATCGCCAGGCGCAAACAGACGGGGACGATCGCCGCGCAGCATCTGCTCGGCGAGCTGGCGGGCCATCGATGCCATGTGTGCCTTCTTCTCCTCGCCCGCCCCGAAGACGTTGAAGAACCGCAGCCCGACCGCGTGGGGCGTCCTCCCGCCCTCGCGGACACGCCTCTCGGCGAAGCGCCGGTGCGTGTTCTCCATGACCCACTTGCTGAAGCCGTACACGTTGTCCGGCCTGCCCGCGGACGGCTCGGGGAAGGGCTCGTGCGAGCGGGTTTCGGGGGGCGTGCCGTAGGTGGCGGCTGACGAGGCGTACACGAGCGGCGCGTCGGCGTCGTCGCACGCCTCGAGCATCTCCTCAAAGCCAGTCACGTTCGCGCGGATCATCTCCGCTTCGTCCGAGAGCGTCGTGTCGGTGATCGCTCCCATATGGAAGACCGCCTTGGGCGCTTCCAGACCGACGAGCGCCGTCCAGTCGATCGCGTGGACCGGCTCGGGGACCACTTCACCCCTGAACGCCTCGCCGCTGGCGCGGTCGCAGGCGCTCGTGAGCACCGTGAACGAGCCGGAGCGAAAGTCGTCCACGACGATGACACGGGCGCCCGGATCGCGCTTCTGGAGTGCGCCGACGAGGTTCGCGCCGACGAAGCCGCAGCCGCCGGTGACGATGTAGCCGTTTGGGTTGCTCATGGTGGGAAGGGTAGGCCCCTCTGGCTCGGGTTCCGAGATCAGTTCCCGGGGGGCGGTGGGATCCTGAGGATCATCCCCGGACGCAGCTTCTGGCCCTCGTTGCCCACGAGTTCGCGGTTCGCGTCGCGGATGACCGTCCACTTCACGCCCGAACCGTAGAGGGCCTTGGCGATCGTCCAGAGGCTGTCGTTGCGCGACACGATGTACTCGGTGTACTGCGTCTCGGGCTCGGGCGCCGGCAGATCGGGGTCGCCCTCGTCGTCCGAGGACAGGCCCTGCACGTTCTCGGGGTCCCTGGGCACCTTCACCTCTGTGCCCGGGAGGAGACGGTTGGGATCGACGCTATGCCCGTTCATCCGCGCGATGGCACGCCAGTAGTTGAACGTGCCGTAGTACTGCTTGCTGATCTCCTGGAGCGTCTGCCCGCCCGGCTCCACAACATGGATGCGGTAGATCGGGGGCTCGACGCCGTTGCTCGAATCATCGCCTTCGTTGCCCGGTTGGTCGTCGATGCCCGGATCGATGGAAACGACAGGCACGGGGTCCACGGGATCATGCTCGCCGGGGGACTCGTGGGGTACCCCGACGGGTTCGGTACCGGGCCCCGCCTGCGTGAGTGATGTCGGGGGCTCCGCAGCATCACCGTTGGGCCAGACCCAGAACGCGATCACCCACACGACAGCGCCGAGTGCCAAGAGCCCTGCGATCTTCGGAGCGCCACGGTCGCTCATGGGTCAGTCCCGTCCCCGGGCGGGGCGGCGGTGCCCCGGGCCCGGACTTCAGGAGTGTACCGATCAGGGCGTGAGGGCGTTCTGATCGTCCTTGTTTTCTCGCGAGCCGTAGCGGTCCGCGAAGGCCTTGGCGGCCTGCGGGATCTTGCTGGTGTAGACCAGCGGGGCGGCGACCGCGATGGAGGAGTAGGTACCCACCAGCACGCCACAGATCAGGGCGTAGGTGAACGAGGCGATGCCCTCGCCACCGATCACGAACATCACGCACAGCGCGATGAGCGTGGTGCCCGAGGTGATGAGCGTACGGCTGAAGGTCTGGTTGATGGACTTGTTGACCACTTCCTTGGAGGCGTACGCCAGCTTGCCGCGGTTCTCGCGGATGCGGTCGAGAATGATGATCGTGTCGTTCAGCGAGTAACCGATGATCGTCAGGATGGCCGCGATGAGCCCGAGGTCGATCTTGAAGGGCTGGATACCGATCGCGGCGGCCGCGGGCACCCTCTCGTAGATGATCTCGGCCAGGGCGATGAGGCCGATCGCGATGACGACGTCGTGCACGAGGCACGTCAGCGCCGCGAGGGAGTAGCGGACCGAGCCGAACCGCGCCCAGATGTACATCGTGATCAGCATGAAGCTGAGCACGATCGCGACGATCGCCTGGTTGCGGAAGGTCGCGGCGATCTCGGGGCTGAAGCTCTCGACACCCGCGAGCGTCTGGGCACTGCCGAGCGCGGTGCGGGTGATCTCCCACTCCTGCTGGGCGAACTGCTCCCAGCGCGTCTGCTCGGCGCGGGGATCAAAGCCATCGTCGCGGACCACGATCGCGGCGCGGGTCACCGCGCTGTCCGAGCCCTCGAGCACGATGACCTCGAGCGGGCGGGCCAGCGCGTCGCTCGAGTAGAGCGCCTGGCGACGGACGTAGTCCAATCGCTCGCGGATCGTCTGGAGGCTGGGTTCGGGCGTGATGCCCTCGAGGATGATCGCCACGCCGCCATCGAAGCGGGTGACGTCGTTGGAGATCTCGGGCTCACCGATACTCTGACCGAGTTCCGGGAAGAGCACCGGTCGCACGGTGGCGCCTCGGAAGGACTCGGTGTCCACGCCGGCGAAGCGGAGCGCGGGCTGCGAGTCGATGACGTCCTCGAACTCTCCGACGATCGCTTCCTGAATGAGCTGCGCGTCCGAGACGATGGTCTTGATCTGGAACCGATCGGAGGTGACGCCGTCGTTCTCCGGGTTCACCGCGACGACTTCGGCGTTGCCGAGTTGCTCGAGCAGGGCGTCGGGGCTCACGCGATCGATGCTGAGTTCCACGCGGTACCCGGGCGGGTCGCTGATGAGCGTGACGCTGCCGTCGGCGACGCTCGTCGCGCTCGCGGAGCCGCCCGACTCGAGCGTGAAGACCCCGGGGGCGTCGATCCCGCCGAAGGCCTCGTGCGAGGCGAGCCAGCCGATCACGTCCGCGTACGTCGTGGCTCCGCGCAGGGCCTTGTCGGGGGCCACGTTCTTACGCCGCGCAACGACTCGGTTCTCGTCGGTCTTCACCACGCGGTAATCGATACCGGAGATCCGCTCGGGCGAGCCCTGACCGGACGCGTTGCGGTCTTTCGCACCGGTCACGATCCGGTCCACACCCTCTTGCACCTCGCTGCGCGTGAGCGTCAGGTCGCCCTTCAGGCGGAGATCGACCTGGGTGCCGCCGACGAATTCGGTGTCGAGCATCTCTTCCTGCTGGACCACGATGAAGCCGATGCCCATCGCGATAAAGCCCGCAGAGATGAGTATGAAGAGCGGGCGGAGCCCGATCCAGTTGATCTTGGGGGTGAGGATGCGGTCGATGATCGGGAAGACGGTCGGCAGCTGCGCGAGCGGCGCGATCTTCATCTTGTCGATCATCACGCTGAAGAGCACGCGGGTGATCAGCAGGGCGCTGAACATCGTCGCGATGACGCCGATACCCAGCGTGATCGCAAAGCCCTTGATCTCCTGGCTCGCGGTGTACGCGAGCACGATGCAGATGATGAGGTTGGTAACGTTGGCATCGACGATCGTCGAGAGCACCTTCTGGTACGCGATGCGGACCGCGGTCTTCGCGTCCTCGCCGGCGAAGAGCTCCTCGCGGATGCGCTCGTAGATCAGCACGTTGGCGTCCACCGCCATGCCGAACGTCAGCACGATGCCCGCGATGCCCGGGAGCGTGAACGCGGCCCGGTTCAGGCTCATGGCGCCGAGGATGATCACCGCGTTGCAGGTGAGCGCGATCATCGCGACGAAGCCGGAGGTGAAGTAGTACAGCACCATGAAGACGCCCACGAGCACGAGGGCGATGATCGACGCCTCGAGACCCTTGATCAGGTTGTCGCGCCCGAGCTCGGGGGCGAGCACCGAACGCGAGATCGGCGAGTCGCTGAGCGAGGCCTGCAGCGAACCCGCGTTGAGCGTCTGGATGATGTAGGCGACTTCGCTCTCCGAGAAGCTGCCGGTGATCTGGCCCTGGTTCGAGATGCGCCCCTGGAGGGTCGGCGCGGTGTACACGCGCCCGTCCAGCAGCACCGCCATGTTGCGTCCGATGTTCGCTCCGGTGAGCGTGCCGAGGCGTTGGGCGCCGCGGGCGTCCATGCGGAAGTTGATCGCGGTGCGCCCGAAGCTGTCCGTCCCGCGGAAGGAACGGGCCAGGGCCCAGTCACCGTCCTGCTTGGTCAGGCGCTGCCCGGCACGGTCGTTGAGCAGGACGTAGTACAGACCGTCCTCGGGGCGCTCTTCAACGATGAGCCCGTAATTCGTCAGGAAGTAGCCCACGGGGTCTACCTGCACCGCGCGGAGGTTGTCGGCGTCGTTGTTGACCCAGTCGAGGATCTTGTTGAGCGGGAACCACGAGAGCCCCTCGACGTTCGAGGAGTTCGGGCCCAGCTCACGCAAACGCTGACGCAGGTCGTCGGCGTTCGGGACGTCCGTCGTGTTCGCGGTGATGCGGAACTCGAGCACGCCCGCGCCGGAGAGCAGGCGTTCGAGGTCGTCCGGGTCGTCGAGACCGGTGCGATTGTCGAGGTAGTTCTGGTACGCCGCGATGATCGTGTCGTACGCCTGCGTGCCGCCGATCTTGTCGAGCTTGCTCTTGAGCGTGGTCAGCGAACGCTCACGCGGGCTCGGGATCTCGACGAAGTCCTTGGTCTCCTTGTCGCGGAGGCGGGCGCCGTCGTCCGAGCGGGTGAAGGCTTCACGCATCTCCGAGGGGGAGACGCGGAGCGATGTGGCGTTGCTTCGCGCGGCGTCGAGTTCGATCTCCGCGGTAACCGCCGCCTCCTGCAGGTCCTCGAGTTCTTTCTCCTGCTCGGGCGTCAGACCCTCGGTGCCGCCGAGTTCCGCCTCGCGGACGTCGTACGCGCTGCGCGTCGCTTCGACCTCCTGCGCTGCGTCTCGCACCGGGCCGAGCAAGGCCTCTCGCCCCGCCGAGCCGCCGATGAGCGCGTTCAGCGCATCGACGCGTTCCTGCCCGGACTTGCGCATCGCACGCTCGAAGCCGGCGGTGTCGAAGTCGAAGTTGTCGAGTGCTTCCAGCGCGTCCTCGTACGCGGTGCGGAGGTCCTGGACCTTCTGGCTGGGCAGCGGCATCGAGACGACCAGCCGCTCCCGGCCCTGACGCACGAAGCTGATCTCGTACAGGCCGTTCGGGTTGATGCGGTCCTGCAGCACGCGGATCACCTGCGGGATCACGGTGTCCGCGTTCTCGTCCGGCGGCACGTCCACGGTGTAGACGAGGCTCACGCCGCCCGCGAGATCGCGCCCGAGGCGCAGGTTCTTCTCGGGGGGGATGATGGAGGTGATCGCCAGGATGAGGACAATGGCGATGATCGCAATGTTGCGGCCGAGGTGTCGCATGGAAGCTGTTTTCCGGATGGCCCGCTTGCGATTTCACATCGCGTCGGGGCGTGTCGTGTCAGAGAGAGAAGAAGGGGCTGATTCGGTGTGGTCGGGCGTCGTTGAGATCAGTCGTCCGCGGGGCCGCTCGACGACTTCATCACGTGGGCGACGGCGTCGCGGGTGAAGTGCGCCTTGGCGCCGGTGCTGTCATCGATGCGGAGCACGAGTTCGCTGTCCTTGATCTCGACGATGGTGCCCATCATGCCGCCGTTGGTCATCACGCGGTCGTGCTTGCTGAGGCTGGTCAGCATCGCGGCACGCTGCTTCTTCTGCTTCTTGCCCGAGAACATGGACATGATGAAGAGGAAAGCGAGGCCCGCGAGCATGATCAGGATGAAGCTGTCACCGAAGGGCGACTTCGTCGGGGTTCCAGCGCCCGGCTGTCCGATGGGCTGGCCGTCCGCACCGGTCGCGGCGACACCCTCTGCGGGAGCCGAGCCCGACGTGGCGCCGGATTCGATCGCGCCGAAGTCGGGCACACCGGTGTCTTGGGCGAGCATCGTCGTGAAGGGGAAGAGCTGGGTCTGTTCGATCATCAGAGTCGTGCTCCGACCGGCTCAGGAAGCCGGCGTGCGTGGAAACGGGACATCGCCGAAGGCGGAGGGAGCGTCACCCGGACGCCCGGTGGGGCGTCAGGCGGGCGTGCCATCCGTCTGCGGTCGCAGGTGGTCTGGGAGGGCGTCGGCGGCGACAGGCCACCTCCGCCCGAATGCGAGCCAACCATCATCCCGCAATACCCCCCGGATGTCCACCATGAGGCGCTGGAAGTGCCTGATGTTGTGCAGGCTGACCAGAATCGGCCCCAGCATCTCCTGAGCGATAAAAAGGTGACGGAGGTACGCACGGCTGATCGGGCCCCCTCCTGGGGTCTCCCAGCCGTGGAGGTCGGGGCGGCAGGCGTGGCAATCGCAGGAGTCATCGATCGGGCGCTCGTCGTGGGCGAATTTGGCGTTCTTGAGGCGCTTCTGCCCCGTCGGTGTGAAGGCGTTGGCGTTCCGACCGTTCCGGGTCGGCAGGACGCAGTCGAACATGTCCACCCCAGCCCGACAGGCCGCGACGATGTCCCGCTCGTACCCCACCCCCATCAGGTACCTGGGCTTCTCCTCCGGGAGCAGCGGCGCAGTGTGCTCCACAACGCGGACGATCTCCTCGAAGCCCTCCCCCACCGCGACCCCGCCGATCGCGTACCCCGGGAGCTCGATGTTGCAGATCTGCTCGGCGTTGTGGCTCCGACGGTCCAGGTCCACCCCGCCCTGCACGATGCCGAAGAGGGCCTGCTCCTCGGGGCGGGCGTGCGCCTCCTTGCAGCGCTCGAGCCAGCGGACGGTCCTGTCGTTGGCCTCCGCGAGGCGGGCGTCGTGGTCGTAGCCCTTCTTCTCCCAGGCGGCCTTCTTCCGCTGCGCCTCGATCCGCAGGCGCGTCTGGTTCATCGTCCTCGGGTCCACCGAGGGCGGGCAGTCGTCGAGCGCCATGATGATGTCCGCGCCCAGCGCATTCTGCACCTCGATCGCACGCTCGGGCGTGAGGCGGACCATCGCGCCGTCGATGATCGACTTGAACTCCACGCCGTCCTCGTCCACCGTGTTGATGTCGCTCATCGAGTAGGCCTGGTAGCCGCCCGAGTCGGTGAGGATGGGGCCGTTCCAGCCCATGAACCCGTGCAGCCCGCCCCGCTCGCGCACGATGTCCGGTCCGGGCCGCAGCATGAGGTGGTACGTGTTGCCCAGGACGATCTGCGAACCCGTCTCACGCACATCCCTCGGCAAGAGTCCCTTCAGCGTGCCCTGCGTGCCCACGGGCATGAACGCGGGTGTGTCGTAGCACCCGTGAGGCGTCTCCACACGACCGACACGCCCGGCGCAGCTCTCAGAGCGATGCTCGATGTGCAGGCGGACGGGCACGGTTCAGCCAGCGCCCCCGCCGCGCCGCTCGCTCTCGCGCTCGAGGAAGCGCTGCTCGCCGGGCGACAGCGCCCCCATGCCGCGCCGCTTCACCTTGTCGAGGATGGCGTTGAGCTTCTTCTCGTGCACCGCCTCGGTTGTGCGCGCAGGGCCGGTCTTGCGAGGCTGCTTACCGCCTCGTTTCTTGAACGGCGCGTGACGCTTGGACGTGCCCATGAACTCGTCGAAGAAATCCAACAACAGGTGCGGCTTGCGGATAAAGAACGCCCCAGCGATCGCTCCGCCGATGTGGGCCGCATCGCCGCCGGCGTTGCTGCCGCCCGTGAGCAGGTTGACGAAGGCGATGACCGTGAACAGGATGACGCCCACTCGGATCTGCATGGGGATCACGCCGAAGATGAGCATGATGTCCTTGGCACGCAGGAACGCCGCGGCCCACAGCACACCGAACACGCCCGCTGAGGCGCCGACCAGTGGCAGCCAGGGTTGGTTTGCGAGCACAAGCGGAACGTTCGCGCCCTGCGGCACCGCGATCCAGCCGATCAGGTTCAGCAAGAGGTACAGGAACGCGCCCGCGATGCCGCACATGAGGTAGAACGCGAGGAAGAGCCGTCGCGATTTCAGGTACTGCTCAGCGATGGGCCCGAAGAAGAAGAGCCCCACCATGTTCATGAGCAGGTGCATGCTGTTGGCGTGCAGGAACTGGAAGGTGACGAAACGCCACACCTCCAGCTCGGTGATCTTGACCGTCGAGAAGTACCCGAGGGACTTGAAGACACCCATGTAGCTGAACAGGCGTGCACCGGCTCTTTCGCCGGTGCGTTTGTCGATCAGTTCGACCTCAAAGACGCCGGGTCCGCGCGACGAGCGCACCACGCTCCCGTTCGGATTCTCCACGAGCTCGCTGTAACTCCCCTTGAATCCGGGCGCCGTCACGACCGTGCCGAGCTTTGTGGTCACCCCATGCCCGGACTGCTCAACCGCGTAATCGATCACGAAGACCGCGACGTTGATGATGATGAGCCACGTCGTCATCGACAGCATCGTCCGTCGCACGCGGAAGAAGCCGCCCACGCCGGGGCCTCGCCCGGGCTGTGCTCGCATGTACTCGCGGTCCTGCAGACCCATAAGACGCCTTCCGTGCCTGTGCTCGCGATCGAGAAAAGAATGGGCCGGGCAGTCTACAGCCCACGCCGCCCGTGCACCGGGTGATTGGGATCCGGTCCCGCCCGCTTACCCGCCACGCCGCTCTTTGCTCAGGCGGTCCAGCGTCGCCCGCTCCTTCTTGGAGAGCGCGTGCATGCCGTGATCGCGGATCTTGTCGAGCAGCTCGTCGAGCCGGTGCTCGTCCTGCTCCGCCCGCTGCTGGGCCCGGATCTCGCCCTTGCTGGGCCCCCGCTCACGCTCGCGGGGCGTGTGGAACGTGTTCCCTTCCGGGCGGAAGACGCTCGGTCCGGTGTCGCCCACGATCTCGAACTCCGCCCGAGCCCGCTGCCGCTCGGCGTAGCACGTCACCGCGCAGAACCCGGCGATGACCACGAGCATCACCTGCTGCAACCCCAGCCCCACCAGCAGCATCACGCCCGCGCCGAAGAACCCGATGAGCGTCGCGATCTCCATGCTCTTGCGGTACCCGTGCTTCTTCCACAAGAGCGCCTGCACGATCCGCCCGCCGTCCAGCGGGAAGCACGGCAGCAGCACGTTGAACGCGAGCAGGACGAGGTTGATGTAGTAGGCGTAGAAGAGCGTGATCTTCGACCAGTACGCGAAGCTGCTCGTGCTCGAGAAGGACAGGTTCGACAACGCGCCAAACGGATCGAGCGGGTTGAAGAGCAGCGCATCGGCCAGCCCCGCCAGCAGCATCGCCCCCGCGAAAACGGGCACGAGCACCACGTTCACCAGCGGCCCGCCCACCGTTGTCACGAGGTGCGCTCTCCAGTGGTTGGGCGGCATGCACAGCGCCAGCCCGCCCCAGGGCAGCAGCACGATCCGGTCCGCCTCACCCCCGGCGCGCCGGCAAGCGAAGCAGTGCCCGTACTCGTGCATCGTGACGAGCGCGAAGAGCACGAACATCGCGATCGCCATCCACCGAAAGGCCGGCAGGCTCTGATCGATCGAGAAGAGCGGCTGCATGATCAGGTACAGCGCGAAGATCACGTGGACGCGTGTGGTGATGCCGCGGAAGCGGAAGAGCTTGAGCGACCAGCCCAGGGGGTTGTCCACGTTCTCGAAGATGCGCGAGAAGAACCGCCCCGCGCCCGAGCGCTCCTGACGGTTCCAGTCTCGATCATCAAAGCTCAACCCAGCCGTCCTTTCATCATCCCAACCATCTCACACCCCAAGAAGTCCGCGGCGCATCGCCCGCACCAGTGTGACGATCGACTTCGCGTCCGCGAGCGTCCCGTCATCCAATCGCCCCACCGCCACATCGACCGATACCGCCTCCACCTCGATGCGCTCATCGGGTTCCAATCGCTGCCCGACGTGCCGAAGCCCTGTCGCGGCATACGCGTGCATCACCTCGTCGGTCATCCCCGGCGTCGTGAAGAACGTCCCCAGCGGGACGATCTCGCTGGCCTCGTACCCCGTTTCCTCGACGAGTTCCCGCCCAGCACAGGCCGCGACGTCCTCACCGGGCTCGAGCGTGCCCGCCGGTAACTCGAGCAGCGTTTGCTCGACGGTAAACCGCTCGTTGCGGATAAACACGATCTTCCGCTGCCCCCCCTCCTCGAGGATGGGGCAGATGCAGACCGCGCCCGGGTGCCGGACGTACTGGCGCGTGCGCCGCTCGCCATCCGTGCCGACGAGGGTGACCTCCTCGTAATCGAACTTTGGGCCATGATGGATGGTGGTGCGTTCGCGTTGAGCGGTCATCGCGGTCATCATAGGGGCATGCCCCCCGCGTCCCCCGCATCCACCGAGACCGCCCAAACCCCGCTGTTGCGGTTCGAGGGGCTCTGTAAGTCCTTCGGCGACCTCACCGTCCTCGATGGGCTCGATCTCGACATCATGCGAGGCGACACCACCGTCGTGCTGGGCCCATCCGGATCGGGCAAATCCGTGCTCCTCAAACACGCGGTGGGCCTGCTGACGCCGGACGCGGGTCGGGTGTACTTCGACAACGAACGCGTGGACAACCTGCGTGAGCACGACTGGTGGCCCATCCGCACGCGCATCGGTTTCCTTTTCCAAATGGCGGCTCTCTTCGACTCCATGACCGTCCGAGAGAACCTGGCGTTCCCGCTCCGGGAGCACACCTCGATGTCCCGGCGCGAGCGCGACGACGCCGCCCGTCTCGCCCTCTCGCGCGTGGACCTCGAAGGCGTCGAGGACACGCACCCCGCCCAACTCTCAGGCGGCCAGCGCAAGCGCGTCGGCCTAGCCCGCGCCATCATCCTCGAGCCGGAACTCATCCTCTACGATGAGCCGACCACGGGCCTCGATCCGCTCCGGGCCGCGGGCATCGACGCCCTGATCAACCGGCTGAAGGACGACATGGGCATCACCAGCCTCGTCGTCACGCACGACCTCGTGAGCGCCGAACGCGTCGGGGACCGGGCGGTCCTCCTTTGGGACGGCAAGGTCCGCGCCCAGGGACAGCTGAACGCACTACGCTCCTCCGATGACCCAGTCGTAAAGGGGTTCATGACCGCCAACGAGGGCGGCGTCACCACGCTGCGGGCGCTCAACGCCGCCGAAGGAGAACTGGCCCCGTGAACCGACTCCGACGCGACGCACTCGTGGGCATCACCGCGCTCCTCGGGGTCATCGGACTCTCGGTGACCCTCATGATGTTCGGCGAGTTCACGATCATCAGGCCCGACCGCTACGCCGTGACCGCGATCGTCCCGGATGCCAAGGGGCTCGGTCCCAACGCCTCGGTGCTGCTCAACGGCGTGAAGGTCGGGCGCGTCAGCAAGCTCACCACCGGCGACGACCCCACGCTCGGTGTGCGGATGACCCTCTCGATCGACAGCGGCGTGCGCGTGCCACGGGACGCGAGCTTCCTCGTGCAAGCGGGCCTGCTGGGCGAATCGTCGCTCTCGCTGAGCATCCCCATGCGCGGACGCGACGCGCAACCCCTCCCGGACAGCGCCTTCCTCAACGAGGGAGACACCTTCGAGTCCGTGGTGAGCAGCACGTTCGACGACATCGCGTCCCGTCTGGAAAAACGCTTGGGCGGCTTCGGCGACGCCGCCGGTTCCATCACGCGCCTAGCCGACACCTACAACGCGCTGGGCGAAGAACTGCGCACGCTCGTCTCCCCCTCGGGGGAGGGTGAGGTATCGCTGCGCGACACCCTCGCGCGCATCAACACGGCGCTCGACGGCGCAGAATCCTGGCTCGGCGACGACGAACTGCGAGGCGGCGCCAGCGCGACCATCGCCGAGGCACGCGAAGCCTTCCGCAAGCTGGGCGAGACCGCCGAGAGGTTCCAGGAGGTGGGCGAGACACTGACACAAGCGTCGCGCAGCGCCGGGGAAGACCTCGACGAGGGCGTCGCCCGCTTCGTCACCGCCGCCGAGACCATGACCGCCGCCCTCGAAGAGATCCGAATCGTCGCGGCCCGCGTGAACGCGGGCGAGGGGACGATGGGCCAGCTCCTCGTGAACCCGGACCTCTTCCGCAACATGAACGACGCCGCCAAGCGTCTCGACAAGGCGCTGCTCGAAGCGCAGCTCCTCCTCGAGAAGTACCGGCGTGAAGGCGTCCCCATCCAGTTCTGAACCCCGCATGGCACGCTCACTCTTCGACCCCTCCAGGATCACCGGCCCACCCGCCCAGGCCGGCGGCGACGACGGCAACGCATGGAGCGTATCCAAGCTGAACAGCCGCATCGAGAGCACGCTCTCGGCTGGGCTGCCGGCGCGCTTGCGCATCGTGGGTGAGGTCTCCACTCCGAACAACCGCAGCCATTGGTACTTCAATCTCAAAGACGAGAACGCGGTGATCTCCTGCGTCATGTTCGCCTCCGACGCGAAGCGCAGCCCCACCGCGCCCCGGCACGGCGACCGCGTCATCGCGACCGGTCGCGTGCAGCATTACGCCAAGCAGGGACGCACGCAGCTCTACGTCGAACGCCTCGAACCCGTGGGGAAGGGGGCGCTCGAAGAGCGCCTCAAGAAACTCATCGACGAACTCCGCGCCGAAGGCTACTTCGACGAGGAGCACAAACGGCCCCTGCCGACGTTCCCGCACCGCATCGCGGTGATCACCTCACGCACCGGCGCCGCGCTCCAGGACGTGCTCGACACTATGCGCAGGCGCTGCCCGGGCGGCGGTGTGCTCGCCATCGACACGCGAGTACAGGGCGACGGCGCGGGCGAGCGCATCGCCAGACTCGTGGAGTCGCTCGACGCCCGCTCCGAAGAACTCGGGCTCGACGCCATCGTCATCACCCGGGGCGGCGGCTCCCTGGAAGACCTCTGGTGCTTCAACGACCGCGCCCTCGCCGACGCGATCTGGGACTGTGAGCTCCCGGTGGTGTGCGCGATCGGGCACGAGACCG
>JAJDDE010000140.1 GCA_029260475.1 Phycisphaerales bacterium
CTGAGCGCCCATCGGTGTGGGGACAAGGATGTCGCCGAGCGTCTCGGGCTGGTCGCGCAGCTCGCGGAGGTAGCGGACGCGGACGGGGTATCGCTCGCGCCCCTCGACGGTCATGGTCAGCGGTTTGCCGCCGATCGCGACCTCGATGACCTCTTGCACCGCCGCGATCGTCAGCCCGTAGCGGGCGATCTTCTCGCGGTCGATATCGATCTCGAGGTACGGCTTGCCCACCACGCGGTCGGCGAAGACGGCCAACGGTTGGACGCTCGGTACCTGCTTGAGCAGGCGCTCGAGTTCGAGGCCGAAGGTCTCGATCGATTCGAGGTCCGGGCCGTAGACCTTGATGCCCATCGGAGCGCGGAAGCCCGACTGGAGCATGACGATGCGTGTCTCGATGGGCTGGAGCTTGGGGGCGCTCGTCACGCCCGGCATGTCCGCGGCTGCGACGATCGCGTCCCAGATGTCCTGGTTGGACTCGATCTCGTCGCGCCACTGGCGGAACGGTCGTCCGTCCTTGTCCTCGATCAGCTCGCCCCGCTCGTCGCGGACGAAGGTGTCCGAGTCGATGTCGTACCGGAAGTTGAGGCGTCTGCCCTCGTCATCGGTCCGGTACTCGCTCTTGTATTCGATGATCGTCTCGACCATGGAGATCGGGGCCGGATCAAGCGGGCTCTCGACGCGCCCGATCTTGCCGACCGCCATCTCGACCTCCGGCACGCTCATGATGCGCCGGTCGAGTTCCTTCAGGATCTCCGTGGCCTCGCCGATCGACGCGTGCGACATCGTGGTGGGCATGTAGAGGAACGCGCCCTCGTCGAGCGACGGCATGAACTCGCTGCCCAGGCCCGGGAACGCGTGGGCGATCCCGACGGTGGTCTCGTTCTGGCGCACGGACTCAGG
Organism: Phycisphaerales bacterium; assembly: GCA_029260475.1. Taxonomy (GTDB): domain Bacteria; phylum Planctomycetota; class Phycisphaerae; order Phycisphaerales; family UBA1924; genus OFTM391. The sequence goes on from JAJDDE010000140.1 coordinate 901, forward strand.
CAGCCAGCCCCAGACGCGGTCGAACCCGAGCCACACCGTCAGCCCGATCAACACAACACCGAGCGCCGGCGAGAGTCCGATGAGTTTGTGTCGCAGCGTCCACGCGAGCACGTACGGGAACGAGAGGCGTACGAGCCAGAAGACGATCAACAGCCCGCCGACGATGACGCCGATGAACAGCGCGTTGCCGAGCAGGCCCGGCTCTGGGCCGAGCGGCTCCCACGCGCCCGCCAGCACGATGAGCACGACAACCACCGCCACGAGGTTGGCCGACCATTGGAGGCCACGGGCGACGATCGCGGGCAGCAGGGGCCTCGCGAGATAGAACGCACCGAACGCGGTCAGGATCAGCCCGCCGATGGTGTGCAGCCAGACGGCGATGGCGATGCCCGCGATGAAGAGCCCGATCGCGCCGGCCGTTCGGATCAGCTTGGCCTTCGGGCGGAAGCCCATCAGCACGTGGGCGGCGGCGGGGAGGATGGTGAGCGCGATGACGATAGAGGCGACGAGCGCAAAGGTTTTGGTATAGGCGAGCGGCTTGAAGAGCTTGCCCTCGGCCGCTTGCATGGTGAAGACCGGCAGGAACCCGACGACGGTTGTCGCGACAGCGGTCAGCACCGCGCCGCCGACCTCGCTCGTGGCTCGGAAGATCACGTCGATGCTCGGCTCGTCGCTGCCGGATTTCTCTGACTCTTCGAGCCGTCTGAGGATGTTCTCGCTCAGCACAATGCCCATGTCCACGATCGTGCCGATGGCGATCGCGATGCCCGAGAGCGCGACGATGTTGGCGTCTACGCCGAAGGACTTCATGCCGATGAACGTCATCAGCACCGTAATCGGCAGCATCGCGCCAATCAGCAGGCTGCTCCGTAGGTGCATCACCATCAGCACCACCACGATGATCGTGATGAGCACCTGCTGGCTGATCGCCGCGTTGAGTGTTTCGAGTGTCTCGCGGATCAGCCCCGAGCGGTCGTAGAAGGGCACGATGGTGACCCGGCTCTCGGTGCCGTCGGCGAGCACCTTGGTCGGCAGGCCCGACGCGATATCCGAGATCTTGCCTTTGACCCTCTCGATGGTTGCCATCGGGTTCTCGCCGTAGCGGACCACGACCACCCCGCCCACACTTTCAACGCCCGCCTTGGTCAGCACGCCGCGGCGCAGCGCCGGGCCGAGCGCGACCTTCGCGATGTCACCGACGAGGATCGGCTGACCCTCCCGCGCCGTGATCACCGCCAGTTCGAGGTCCTCGACGCTCTCGATGAACCCCAAGCCGCGCACGATGTACTCGGCACGGTTGACCTCGATCGTGCGCGCGCCGACATCGAGGTTGCTCTGGCGCACCGCCGCGATGACCTGTTGGAGCGAGACGTCCGCCGCCCGCATCGCGTCGGGATCGACATCAACCTGGTACTCCTGCACGAACCCGCCGATCGAGGCGACCTCTGCGACGCCCTCAACGCCCGCGAGCTTGTACTTGACCGTGAAGTCCTGGATCGAGCGGAGCTCCTCTGGCCCCCATCCGCCGGTGGGGTTGCCCTGTGCATCCCGCCCCTCGAGCGTGTACCAGAAGACCTGCCCGAGCGCCGTCGCGTCCGGGCCGAGCGCGGGCGAGACGCCCGGCGGCAGCGTGCCCGCGGGCAGAGAGTTCAGCTTCTCCAGCACACGCGATCGCGACCAGTAGAAGTCCACACCGTCCTCGAAAACGACATAGATCGTCGAGAAACCGAAGACCGAGTAGCTCCGGATGTCTTTGACGCCCGGGATACCGAGCATCGCGACGGTCATCGGATAGCTGATCTGGTCGTCGATGTCTTGCGGGCTTCTGCCGGGCCATTCGGTGAAGACGATCTGCTGGTTCTCGCCGATGTCGGGGATCGCGTCCACCGGGACGGGGTCGCGGGCGAGGCCGCCCAGGTCCCAATCGAACGGCGCGACGAGCACGCCCCAGAAGAGCGTGCCGATCAGCACGATCGCGACCACGAGTTTCTGTTCGAGACAGAATCGGATCAACGAATTCAGCGGGCCGCGTGGCAGCGGCGGTCGGAGCTCACCCATCGCTGTGCCCCTCGTGTCCGTCTTCGGGCATCGGTGCGTCGAGTGGCGCGAACGACTCGCGGACGTCGCCGCAGCGGAGCATCTGATCGCCGAAGTAGGGATTGTTGATCTGCGTGCCCCGTTGGAGCCAGTCGGCGCCCTTGTTATCGAAGGCCATCGGGCAGTGGGCGAGATTCCATTGCTCGCTGCCTCGGTGCCCGAATCGGCGTTGTAGCGCGATGACGCCCTCGCTCATCCGCTCGAAGCGCGTGCGGGCGGTGTCGATCGTGGTGATGGCCTCATCGACGCGCAGACGCGCCGCGGCTCTACGCCACTCGGCGAGCGGCTCGCCGACCAGCCCGGCTTCTCGGACAAATCCCAGAGCCGTCTTCAGGTCTGTCGCGGCCCGGACGAACCCGCCCAGATCATCGGCCGCGAGGGCTTCCTGCGCGTCCAGGTAGGACGAGTACACGGGTTTGAGCGCGAAGACAAAGCTGTCGGGCACCTCGACGCGCGCGGGCATTCCCGGCATCGGGTCGCCGGCCATCCCGCCATGCCCGGCGTGCGGGTCGCCCCCGCCACCGCCGGCTGGGGTCATCATGCTCGGTTTGGCAGAGATCTGCATCGCGCTGTCGATCCGGAACGCGCCGTTCACGACGACCGACTCGCCACGACGCAATCCCTCGCGGACGATGTAGAAGTCGCCCGCTCTGGGCCCCAGCACCACCGAACGGCCCTCGTAGGTCGGCATCTCGGCGTCGGGTACCTGCACGTAGACAACAGACCGCGTGCCGGTGAAGAGCACCGCGGATCGCGGGATGACCAGCGGTTCTTCGACGCCGGTGGGGTCGCCAACCACGCCGAGGGATTCGGCGGGCACCAGGGCCATGCCGCAGACGTCGCACTGGCCCGGGCCGTCCTTGACGATCGTCGGGTGCATCGGGCTGACCCATCGCCCGGCGAGTTCGTTGTTGATGACAGCGCCGTCGTTTCCGACTCGCATGCGCACGACCGCCGACGCGAACATGCCCGGCTTGAGTCGGCGCCCGCTGTTGTCAACCGCGACTCGTACCGCCGCGGTGCGTGTCCTCTCATCGACCATCGGCTCGATGAACGAGACGCGCCCTTCGAAGGCCTCTCCGGGGTGCGCCTCGACCGTCAATGTCACCCGCTGCCCCCACCGGAGCATCGGGAGCTGCGACTCGTACGCCTGCATATCGAGCCAGAGCCGCGAGAGATCGGCGATCGTCGCCAGCGGCGCACCGGTCTGCACGTAGTCCCCCTCGCGCACCGCGAGGTGCGTCACCACACCGCCGATCGGGGCGTAGATCGTCAGCCGGTCCGAGTCGAAGGAGCCGTCCTCGACCGCTGCGATCTGCGCGGGCGTGATCCCGAACAGGCGGAGTTTTTCTCGAGCGGCAACGAGCGTGTCGCGGCTCGTTGAACGCAGAAGATCGCTGGTCGTCCGGCTGTTTGCCGATGAGGCCTTGGCCTGCCGGAACTCCTCGAACGCTGCGAGCAAATCGGGGCTGTAGACCTCCGCCATGTGGTCTCCGGTCGCGACG
>JAJDDE010000141.1 GCA_029260475.1 Phycisphaerales bacterium
GAAGAGAATGAAGAGCAGCAGCGCGACCGCCGCGGTGATGCCCGACAGCCGGTTGCGCCCGCCCGACTTCACGTTGATGAGCGACTGCCCGATCATCGCGCAGCCGCCCATACCGCCCAAGAATCCGCAGGTGATGTTCGCGGCTCCCTGTCCGATGCACTCGCGGTTGCCGCTGCCGCGCGTCTCGGTGAGCTCGTCCACGAGCGTCATGGTCATCAGCGACTCGATGAGCCCGACGCCCGCGAGCACCAGCGAGAACGGCAGGATGATCCATAGCGTCTGGAGATTCAGCGGCGGGAGCTCGAAATCCTGCATCCAGACCGGCATCGGGAAGCCGCCCGCGATGCCCACCGCTTCGGTGTTCACCGCGGCGATCGCGGCGGCGACGTCGGCATCGTTCAGCGAGGGCAGTTCCGCGGCCTTCGACGGAGAGACCGCGAGGCCCTCGGGCAGCGCAGATTCGAGATTCCGCAGGTACGCGCTCTGCTTGGCCGACTCGGCCTTCGCGACTTCAAACGACACCGTGGTATCGACGAGCATGTCACGGACGGTGAGCACACGCGACTCACCCTCTGAGGTCGCGTTGATCGCGACCGCGCCGAGAGAGACAACCAGGATCGCCGCCAGCGAGGAGGGTACGGCTTTCGTGAACCGCGGGAGAAACGCGATGATCGCCATCGTCACACCGACAAGCCCGAGCATGAGCCACAGACGCGTGCCTGACAGGAACTCGAGCGCACCGCTGTCACCCAGCGTTTTGAAGCTCCCGACCTGCGCGAGCAGGATCACGACCGCGAGACCGTTGACGAAGCCGAGCATCACCGGGTGCGGCACGATGCGGATGAGCTTCCCGAGCTTGAGCACGCCGACCGCGAGTTGCAAGAAGCCGCAGAGGATGACAGCTGGGAAGAGGTAGCCAACGCCGTGATCGGCGACGAGGGCGACAATGACGACGGCCATCGCACCAGTCGCGCCCGAGATCATGCCCGGTCGCCCACCGAAGACAGAGGTGATCAGGCACATGATGAAGGCGGCGTAGAGCCCGACGAGCGGTTCGACGCCCGCGACGAAGGCGAAGGCCACCGCCTCGGGCACCAGCGCGAGGGCGACGGTGAGGCCCGAGAGGATGTCCGCTTTGTTGGAGCCGCCCGAGTAGGAGGTGAGATCGAAGAGGCGGTGTACGCCCCTGATGGGTGCGTAGAGAGATCGCTTGGGTTCGGTCATGGGGCTCGATCGGCGGGCGGAGTCAAAAAATGCCCGGTGCGACCTGTGCACCGGGCGGTTGAGCGGGGAGGGTATCCGCCTCGCCTGCATCCGGCCCGGACCCGCTCAGCCCTCGGGACCGAGACCCACGGGGAAGGCGAGCACGTACTGGAAGCCGTGGACCGGATAGGGCACACGGACGCGGATGATGCGGAAGTCCTCCGGGTCCTGGTCGGTGGAGGCGAAGACGCGTTCGAGCATCGCGTGGTAGTTGGAGACGCCCGGTGCGACAAAGCGCCCGTCCACGCGCTCGGCGAGTTCGAGCCGCTCGGTGGACGGGATGCGATCGATGTCACGATCCGGATCGTTCGGGTTCGCAGGACCGCGGGCGCCCGGGTTGTAGACGATCAACTCGGGCGCGGTGCCCACGAAGAGGCTGTTGTGCACGATCGCGTCCACGTGCAGCGTTCTGACCGGGATGTCGGGGAAGACGGCGGCGCCGCTGAGCTTGTGCTGGGCATCGCCGTACCGGCGCGAGCCGTTGGGGAGGTGGCTCACGACGAGCATGTCTACGGCGCTGTCCTTGCCCAGCGTGTCGGAGACGAGCCGGTGATGGAGCTGCCCGCCGATGCGCTCGGTCTCCAGCTTCGCCGGCTGGTTCTCGCAGAACTCGTCGAGGACGATGGGCTTGGCGACGGGCTCCCCGTGCGCACCGGGCACGCTGTAAGGCGGCCCGAAAGTAAAACGGACCTGCGTGTCGAGGCGGAGGCGGCGCATTGCCAGAGCGCCGTGTAGCGTGGTGATCGAGAGCGCTCTGTCGTTCTCCTCGGAGGGGCTGAAGAGCATCGCGGTGAGCCACGTCTCGGCCTGCACGCCCAGCACGTGGCGCATGCCGTTAAAGACGTCGTAGCGGCTGGCTTCCTCGTACCGCTTGAGCAGGTGCTCGCTCTTCGCACTGATCGCGGCGTCCAATGCACCTCGCGTCCCGAACCGGACACGGATGAGATCGGCGAAGCGGTCCGTCGCGTCGTTGGCGTTGGTGATGATCGCGCGTTCTTGCACGATCGATTCGGCACCCGCGACGAGATTCCGCAGGGAGTTGGGCCCGGGGATGTGCTGCATGACCGCGAGCGGGTCGTGACGCTGGAGCGCGTTGACGAGCTTGCTGACGATGACGCGGTTGACACCGAGTTGCCGCGACAGGGCGGTCGGTCCCGGGTCACCCGCGATCGCGTCGAGCAGCTTGGAGAACGACACGCGCAGGGCCTCCCCCACGGTCACGATGCTCTGCAGCGACTCTGCGGGCGTGATGGGCTCGGTTTGCGTCATCAAGAAGTGCTCTGGTGAAAAAGGGTGTTACCCCGAAGGAGTATGGCAACTTGTCGGTGTAATAGCCAGAATTCTTTGTAAATAATTACACAACACCAGATCCCGTGCCATGCTCTTGGTAAGCACAACTGCCGGAACACGGGGGCGATCGTCGACACCCGCTCGCATCCGGCAACACAGAGGATCGAGAGCACTCACATGAAACGAGTCATGACCATTTCCGGGCTGGCGCTGTGCGCCATGACCTCCGCGTCTCTCGCGGCAGCGCCCATGTACACCATCACGAACATCGGGACCGTGGACCCGGGCGACTTCGCTTCGCAGGGCCTGGGCGCTTCGCCAGGCGGGCTCGCGTTCGGTACGTCCCCCGGTTCGAACCAGGCGTTCACCTGGACAGCCGGGGGTGGCCTCGTCCCGCTGCCCAACGATCCGACGAGGCCTTTCTCGTCCGCCAACGGGGCGAACGACAGCGGCATCGTCGTCGGCACGGGCGCGACCACGTTCTTCGGATCGGACGCGTTGCCACTGCAATGGACCAACGGCACGGTCAGCCAACTCCCGATCCTCGCCGGATCCGGTGTGGGGCGGGCGAACGACGTCAACGGGTCGGGCATCGCCGTCGGTTCCAACGGCGGCGGCTCCACCGAGAGCGCTGTCTACTGGGACGGGGGCCTGGTCAACCAGATCAGCGCGACCACCACTGGAGGCTCACGCATGACGACCGCGTTCCGCGTGAACGATGCCGGCGTCGCTGTGGGTGTCGGCCTCGATCCGAACAACGCCGCCCGGAACGTAGGACTCATGTACGACATCGGGTCCGGGACGCTCACCGAGGTCCCCGCGCTCCCGGGCGACAACGGCGCGATCGCGTTCGACGTCAGTCAGAACGGGTTCGTCGTGGGCACGAGTTCGTTCAATCAGTCGGGCTCGACCCCGTTCATCTGGGACGCCGTCAACGGCTCGGTTGAGATCCCGGTTCCGCCCGGCGCGGGCTCGGCGATCGCTCGCGGGGTGAACTCCAACGGCTGGGTCGTCGGCGTCGGGAGCGGGCAGTTCGCGGTGCCCTTCCTCTACGACGGCACGCAGACCTACAGCCTGCAGGACCTCATCCCCGCCGGCAGCGGTTGGGACCTCGACATGAATACCTCCTCCGCGGCCCTCGGCATCGCCGAGGACGGCAGCATCGTCGGCACCGGCATTTTCAACGGCGAGATCCGGGCCTTCCACCTCTCGCTCGTCCCCGCCCCCGGCGCGACCGCCCTGCTCGGGCTCGGCGCTGTGGGCCTGCTGCGTCGGCGTCGCTGAACGCACCCGGAAACACGCACCCTCGAACGCCCCGCATGGGGCGTTCTTTGTGCGCACAAAGCGACACGGGCCCCGGCGTGAACCGGGGCCCGGCGGGGTCGTTGTGTCGGCGATACGCCGAGTTCTGTCCCCTCCTGAAGATCCCGCGGGAGTGCTTCAGATGGGTCGCGATCATTTCTCTCGCCGCGCCGTTGCCGACGCGATCATTCAGCGGTCCACCCGACGGCTTCCGATCGGGCCGATCGTCCCGAGCCACCCGAGGGTGGAACGAGCGCCGTCTGCGTGACCTTGCACGAGCCGGGGTTTGACAGCACGGACGTCACCGCCCGCCTGGTGCGCTCTTACCGCACCTTCTCACCCTCACCTGTGCCCGGCGGACCGGGTCATCGGCGGTTGTTTTCTTCTCACTTTCCCGCGTCCGCGACCCGCGGACGGATGGGCGTTACCCATCGACTTGCCCTGCCGTGCTCGGACGTTCCTCCGCGGCGCCGCCGCGCTCGAAAGCGAGACGTGCCGAGGCGACCACGTGCCGACACGCCCTCATTCTATGCCCCACAGCGCGACCCCAGCGGGCGTATGATCGTGCCCGCCATGACCCAAACCCATACCAAACCCGATGCCTTCATGTGGTGCCCCGCGGAACACGCTTCGACGATCGCGTCGTGCATGAAGGACGCTGGCTGGGGCATCGCGGGCGTGGGCATCCCGCCCCGTTCGGGCACGAAGCCCGAGATGGAGGGCGTGGCGTTCTTCGACGACCCGCGCGTGGGCGTGACCGAATCGGGCGCGCAGGTCGCGCTCTTTGTCGATGCCTCCCCCTTGGACGACCACACGCTGCTGAAACTCTGCGAGCGCCAGGGGATGCGCGTGCTGGCGCTGGGACCGGCGCCCGCGGGCGTACACGCGTGGACCAAGGACGCTTCGAGCGAACACGGGGCCCGGGTGCTGCCGCTTCTCGCAGACAGCGTGATCCATCGCGACGCGGTGGAAGCGATCGAGACGCTCGGAGCCGTCACCGGGGCTTCGATACGGATGTTCGCGCCGCTCGCTCTGGGTGGCGTGCCATCGCGTCTGTACGACGCGATGCAACTGCTCCACCGGCACATGGGCGTGCCCGAGCAGATCGACGCCTCGTGCTCGGGGGTGAAGAGCGCGAGCGAGGTCTCGCTGCGGGACCTCCACGCCTCGCTGCACGCGCACCTCCGTTACCCGGGTGCCGGGGCGACGATCTCGATCCGTGAGGGCACGGGCGGGCTCAGACGTGACGCGCTGCTGGAGTTCGAGTCGGGCGTGTTGCGGCTGACGGACGAGCGGTTCGTGGTCGTCAGCGATTCGGCTGAGGTCATCGATCGCGCGGACTCGAAGGGGCTCGATCCGCTGGTCGAGCAGCTCGGACGGGCGACGGACCCGCGCTTGCCGGCTCCTGACCACTACGACCGGGCGGCGGTGCTGGCGATGTGTGAGGCGGCGGTGCTCTCGGTGCGCACGAGACAGGCCGAGCGCCCGCATGAGCTGCTGTCGATGATGCGTGGTTGATCCCGGAGAACCGGCGGCTCAGACCGCGGCGGCGTAGCCGTCGGCTTTCACCGCGAGTTCGAAGTCCTTCTCGGTGATGCCGCCCGCGTCGTGGGTGGTCAGCGTGAGGGTGACCTTGTTCCAGCGGATGAGGATGTCGGGGTGGTGCTGGGCCGCCTCGGCGAGCTCGGCGATGTGGTTCACGAACTTCATGGACTCCACGAAGTCTTTGTGCTGGAACGTGCGCTGGATGGCGCCGTTGACCTCCGACCAACTCGAGAGGTGTTCGAGCTGCTTCTGGATCTGTTCTTCGGTCAGCTTGTCCATCGGTGGCCTCCCAGGCGCGTTCCCTCGCGGGGTGTGTCGTCGCGGGTATCTTCGGGCCTCTGATGCCCGCGTCAAGTCACACCGAACACATACCCCTCATCGCCGACGATGCAGCGGCTCGTATCACCCGGCTCGCGCCCTCGCCGACGGGTGCGCTGCACCTCGGGAACGCGCGCACGTTTCTGGTGAATTGGGCGCTCGCGCAGCAGGGCGGGTGGCGTGTGCTGATGCGGGTCGAGGACCTCGATACGCCGCGCGTGAAGGCGGGTGCCGAGGAGGCGTGCCTCGGCACACTGGCGTGGTTGGGATTGGCGTGGGATGAGCCGTACACACGCCAGTCGGATGACCTGACGCCCTACAGCGACGCGATGCGGGCCCTCGCGTCGTCGGGGCTGGTGTACCCCTCTGATCTCACGCGTTCGGACATCGAAGCGGCGTCGAGCGCCCCGCAGGAGGGGTCGCACGAGCTGCGCTTCGGGCCCGAGCTGCGCCCGAGCGGCATGCAGCGTGTGTTCGATGACCCGGCACGGAACTGGCGGTTCGTGACCCCCCAGGTCGAGGTCCGGTTCGATGATGCGTTCGCGGGGGCGCAGCGGTGGTCGCCCTCGGAGGAGGTCGGGGACTTCGTGGTGTGGACGAAGCGCGGTCAGCCGTCGTACCAGCTCGCGGTGCTCGTGGACGACGCCAGGCAGGGTGTGAACGAGGTCGTGCGGGGCGATGATCTCTTGCCCTCGACCGCGCGGCAGCTGCTGCTGGCGCGGGCGCTCGGGCTCGGGTGGTCACCCCGTTTCACGCATCTTCCGCTGGTGTTGGGCGAGGATGGGAAACGCCTCGCCAAGCGTCACGGCGATACGCGTCTCTCGCACTATCGGGACGCTGGTGTGCGCGCAGAACGTGTGATCGGGCTGCTGGCCCGCTGGTGCGGTGTCGCAGACGGTCCGGAGGAAATCAGCGCAGAGGAGTTCGCCGAGCGGTTCGACATGAGACGGCTCACTCCAGAGCCGGTACGCTTCGGTGTGGAGGACGACGCATGGCTACGAAACGGTTCATCCTGACGGTGGCATTCATCACAACGGCGATGGCGGGCTGTCAGCGAGACGCCCCGACGCCCGTGGTAGACGATGGCGGCAACCCGCTGCTCGCGATGAACGAGACCGTCAAGCTCACCATCGAGGGCGAGAAGTTCGAGGTCGCGCTGGCGAACGATCAGACCACACGCGTGAAGGGACTGGGCGACGTGCCGGAGATCCCTGAGGGTCACGGCATGCTCTTCGTCTTCTCGCAGAGCCAGTACCTGAGCTTCGTAATGCGTGACTGCTTGGTGGACATCGACATCGCGTACCTCTTGGAGGACGGGATGATCGGGAAGATCTACACGATGGCGGTTGAGCCCCGTGAAGAGGGCGAGAGCGACACCGCCTACGAGAGCCGTCTGAAGACGTACCCGAGCGGATTTTCGGCCCGGATGGCCCTGGAACTCCGCGCGGGCACCCTGGAACGGTTGGGCGTGTCCGTGGGGGACCGGGTGGAGATCAAGGACCTCGAAGGGCTCAAGGAGCGAGCGAACTAGGACGATGCCCCTGTGTACCGACGTCTCGCGATGGATCGCAAGGCGTGGGGTAGGGAGGTCTTCGTGCGCGATCCGTCTGTCAGCATCGTTCCCGGACTCGTGGTGGTCAGCGAACACGCGGAGAGCTCGCTCTGGCCTCTCGTGGAGCGGGCCTGGCCCGGGTGGTCCGAGACGCCCGCCCCGAAGCAGATCGATATCGGGATGTTGCTCGCCCAGCGCGAGACGCTGCGCGCACGCTGCGTGCTGATCGATTGCCGGGACCAGCTCGAGCTCTTCCAGGCGGTGGACGCGCTGCGCGACATGGGTATCCCCGCGTTGCTGCTCGTCGAGCCCGCGCTGATGGAGAAGACGCGCCGCGCCTGCCCCGGCGCGATCGCGATGCCGCTGGACGCGGACCCGCCCACGATCGCCTCGGCGATCCACGCGATCATCGAGCGCCAGAGCGCGTTCGACACGGTGCAGCGCGAATTGGACGTCTCGCGCCGGTTCCAGGGCGGCCTGCGGGGCGAGATGGACAAATTGCACGAGGAGCTGCAGCTCGCGGCGAGCGTGCAGCAGGAGCTGCTGCCGCGCACGCTGCCCGAATTGGACTGCGCGGAGTTCGGTGTGATCTTCCACCCCGCGGGATACGTGAGCGGCGACATCTACGACGTGCAGAAGCTCGACGAACACACGATCGGTTTCTTCCTTGCCGACGCGGTCGGGCACGGCGTGCCCGCGGCGTTGATGACCATGGTGATCGCTCGCGGCATGCAGCTTCGCCTGCCCACACAAAGCGGCTTCGAGATGTACACCCCGGGCGAGGCGCTCGAGACGCTGAACCGCGAGCTGGTCCGGCGGCACATGCGGTCCCCCCGCTTCGCGACGGCGGTCGTTGGCACGCTGGACACGCGGACGCGCGAGGTGACGCTCGCGGGCGCTGGGCACCCGCCTGCATTGCTGTATTCACCCGACGGGACCGTCGAGCGGATCGATTCCGCCGGCGGGCTGCTGGGCGTCTTCGAGGAGGACACGTTCGACGATGTGACCTTCACGCTGGGCGAGGAGCAGACGCTCGTGATGTACTCCGACGGGTTCGAGACCGCCTTCCCGAGTGGCTCGGAGGCGACGTTCGACCACAAGCTCGTGACGCGGGCGTACGTGGAGCGGTTCGAGCAGCTCGCGCGGACGCGTGAGAGCGAGGGTCTCGAGGCGGCGATGGACGCGATGCGGAACGATCTCAACGGCGCCAGCGGATCGCTCCATCAGGTGGACGACATCACCGCGATCGTCCTCGGTCCCAAGCCCTTCGCTGTCGAGGTGCAGCGAGCCGCCTGATGCCCCGCGATTTGGGGCGTGCTAGGCTCATCCGCCAGAACCGCGACGGTTCTGCGAACGAGGAGCCGCGATGACCGCCACGACTACCGCGTCCGGACCCACTTCAACCGATCCGAGCTTCGCGCCGGGGATCTCGCCCGATGCGAGTGTCGATCCCTCGGCACGCATCGACGTCACCGCCCGGGTCGAAGCCGGGGCCGTGATCGGGCCTGATGTCATCGTGGGCCCCCACTGCGCGGTGGGCGAGGGCTGCGAACTGCGGGTACGGGCGATCCTCTGGCGGAACACGGTGCTGGGCCCCGGGAACGTCGTCCATCCCTACGCGGTGCTCGGCGGCGATCCGCAGGACAAGGCCTACTCCGAGGACGCACCCGGCTGGCTCTTCGTCGGGGAGAAGAACATCTTCCGGGAGGGTGTCACGATCAGCCGTGGGACGGACGGCGACGACCCGACGCGGATCGGCTCGCGGAACTTCTTCATGGCCCAGGCGCACGCGGCCCACAACGTGCAGATCGGGGACGACTGCGTCTTCCCGAACACGACGATGATCGCTGGGCACGTGCGGATCGGCAGCAAGTGCATCTTCTCGGGCGGCGTGGGCATCCATCAGTTCACGGTGATCGGGGACGGCGTGATGGTCCGCGGGCTGGTCCCGGTGAACATGCACATTCCGCCCTATGTCATGGTGATCGGCCCGAACCGCATCGGCGGGCTGAACGTGGTGGGCCTGCGCCGGATGGGGCACGACGCGGAGGCGCGCCGGGACGCCAAGCGTGTCCACGCGGCGATCTTCCGCGAGCGCGAGGCGCGCCCGTTCAATGAGGTGCTGGACGCGCTCGAGGCGGAGCAGAGCTGGTCGGGCCCGGCGCGCGAGATGATCGACTTCGTGCGCATGGCCATCGCGCTGCCGGCACCGCGGAACAAGGGCATCTGCCCGGGGCGCTCGAAGGCGACCGACTCGATCAAGTAGCGGGTTTCTTGAGCAACTGGGGCGCGAAGCAGCGGAGCTGGTGCGCGACGGTGCGCGCGAGGATGTCCGTCTCGATGTTCACCCGATCACCGACCCCGCGATCGCGCATGGTCGTGCGCTCGAGCGTCGTGGGGATGAGGGCGACGGTGAGCGAGTCGCTCGTGACGTCGGCGATGGTGAGGGAGACGCCGTCGAGGGCGACCGAGCCTTTGGGGACGATGCAGGTCATCAACGGGGTGGGCACGCGGAGCGTGATGCGCCAGTCGGCGACATCGCCCGTGATGTGCGTCACCTCGCCCGTGCCCTCCACGTGCCCCTGCACGAGGTGCCCGTCGAGCATCGCGTCGGCACGGAGTGAGGGCTCGAGATTCACCCGATCGCCCTCTCGTCGGTCGCCCAGGGTGGTCTTGTCCATGGTCTCGCGGACGGCGTCGAAGCGGTAGAACTCCTCGCCCGTGGTCCAGTCGTCGGCGAGGGTGAGGCAGCAGCCGTCGATGGCTATCGAATCACCGGACTTCGGGCGGTGGTCCCAGCCCTCGGGGTCGATCACGAGGCGGACGCCGAAGGGGCGGGGCTCGATGAGGCGGAGGGTGCCGATCTGCTGGATGATGCCGGTGAACATGGGCGAGGGTAGGTGGGGCGTGGGGCCTGTGGCGCGTGAGGGTGTGGCGAGGGGAGCAAGCGGTATACTCCGCGGCTCGCCCTGACGGGTGAGGAACCGCCCCTCTCGCGAACGCGAACAGGGCGGTCTCGGTTCGACGGGACACGGTCCCCCACTTATGAGCAGCGATCGAAGGGCAGGCGATGAGCGACGTGCGCAGGTTTGGTCGGGTCAAGACGGCCCCGGTTCTTCGAGCGATGCTCATCGGCACCCTGGCCGCGACGAGCGCAGGCCTTTTTTCGGGCTGTGACGGTGCCAGGAGCGCGGACGACCGCACGATGGCGGTCGGATCAGACATCGAGAACGACCCCTATTTCCAGAGCGGCCTCCGCCTGGTCTGGCGGGCCTACCCGCAGGTGGGTGATGGCGAGCGCCCGCTGTACTTCGAGGTGCTTGACGACGCCCTGGCATTCCAAGACACCGCGAACACGATGTCGCTCATCGAGGGGCCCTCAGGCCGCATCCGCTGGACCGCGGCCCTCGGACGACCGCTGGAGAAGTTCGTCGGGGCCGCCCGCATGGACAACATCGTCATCGCTGCCAGCGAGAGCGAATTGCAGTTCCTGGATGTGCAGAACGGCCAGCTCATCGATCGCCAGCGCCTGGCGGTGCTCGCGAACACGCGCCCGGTGATCCTGCCGCCCGTCGCGGTGGTGGGCTCCTCGACCGGCGAGGTGTACGCCCATGACCTCCGTGTGGGCGTGAAGGTCTGGGGCGTGAAGATGCACGGCCCGATCAAATCGCCGGTCATCAAGCTCGGCGGCGGCGATGTCGGCGTCGTGAGCGAGGGCGGCGAACTCATCATGCTGAAGGCCTCCGAGGGCACATCGGGTGGGCGTCGAGCGACGCTCTTCGCGGGTGTCGAGAACGGGCTGATCACCGACGGCGCGCAGATGTACGCCGCCGGGCTGGACCAGTCCGTATGGGCGTACGACATCGGGAGCGGACGGCGCGTGTGGCGCCATCGCACCGAGAGCGCACTCAGCGCGCAGCCGATCGTGGCCCACGGGGTGGTGGTCGTCTATGCCGAGCGCGAAGGCCTGCTGGGCATCGATGCTCGTAACGGCAAGCTCCTCTGGAGCCAGGCCGATGCCCAGGGCGACGGCGTAGCGTCCAGCGCGACCTCGGTCACGCTGTGGGACGGCACGACGATGACGGTCGTCTCCTTGCGTGACGGCTCGATCCGGTCGCAGGTGGAACTGCCCGGCGTCCGCTGGGTCCGCTCGGGCAAGGACGGCATCCTCTACGCGATAGGCGAGAACGGCGTGGTGTCGAAGTACGAGCCGCTGTCGTGAGCGAATCCACAACCGGTGACGGGCTCGTGCGCGTGCGGCGTGCCCTGTTATCGGTCTCGGACAAGTCGGGCATCGTGGAGTTCGCCCAGGGTCTCGCGTCGCTGGGCGTGGACTTGGTGTCCACGGGCGGCACCGCGGCGCTGCTGCGCGAGAGCGGGTTGCACGTGACGGACGTCAGCGATCTGACCGGATTCCCCGAGATGCTCAGCGGTCGCGTGAAGACGCTGCATCCTGTGGTCCACGGCGGCATCCTGGGCGTGGAACACGACCCGGCCCACAAGGCTGCGATGGACGAACACGCCATCGGGCCGATCGACCTGGTGTGCGTGAACCTGTACCCCTTCGAACGGATCGCGGCGGACCCGGACGCGACGGAGGCGCAGCTCATCGAGCAGATCGATATCGGCGGTCCGGCGATGATCCGTAGCGCCGCGAAAAACCACGAACGGGTGACGGTGGTCACGGACGAGGCGCAGTACGGACCGGTGCTCGAAGCGCTGGGGAGCGGGGGCACGACGCACGCGCTCCGCCGCACCTTCGCGGTGCGGGCGTTCGTGCGCACCGCGGCGTACGACGCGGCGATCGCCGATCGCATTGGGAGTGGCGTCAAGACGATCGCCCTCGAACCACACCAGGAGCTGCGCTACGGGGAGAACCCGCATCAGCGTGCGAGCGTGTATCGGTCTGCGTCCGGTCCGCTCGCCCTGTCCGGAGCGGAGGTGCTGCACGGCAAGGCGCTGAGCTACAACAATTACAACGACGCTTCGGGCGCGGTGTCGCTCGCGTGGGAACTGCACCGGCTATCGCCCGATCGCGCGTGCGCCGTGGTGGTGAAGCACACGAACCCCTGCGGCGCTTCGAGTGCTCAGGATGCCACGCTCGCCATCGAAGCGGCGCTCGCGGGGGACCCGCTCGCGGCGTACGGCGGCATCCTCGCGACGAACCGCGAGATCGACGCGACCTCGGCAGCACCGTTGTGCGCGAAGGGCGTGTTTCTGGAGGTGATCGTTGCGCCGGGGTTCACGCACAACGCACTCGAGTTGCTGCGCGCGAAGTCCATGAATGTGCGGCTGCTGGCCCTCGGGGCGTTCCCCGATCGGGCCGAGCCGTCGAGCACCATGCGCACGATTGTCAGCGGCGACGTGCTGGTGCAGGACGCGGATGTTGTGCCTATCGAGGCTTCACAATGGACGCATGCCGCGGGGCCAGAACCGAGCCTGGAGACGCTGCACGGCGCAGCGATGGTGTGGGCGTTCGCGAAGCACCTCTCTTCCAATGCGATTGCGATCGGCGGTACCGACCCGGAACGCGCTGGCGCGGTGCGCCTCTTCGGGGCGGGGGCGGGGCAGATGGACCGCGTGGCGTCGTGCCGCATCGCTGTGGACAAGGCGGGGCTTCTGGCTCGCGGGGCGATCGCCGCTTCGGACGCCTTTTTTCCGTTCCCGGACGGTCCGGAAGTGCTGATTGACGCGGGGTGTTCCGTGCTCGTGCACCCTGGCGGTTCGAAGCGGGACGGTGAGACGTTCGGGCTGTGCGAGAAGCGCGGCGTGACATGCCTCACGACCGGGGTGCGTCACTTCCGCCACTGAAAACCGCCTCACTTCTCGGCTCATCTGGCCGAGAACACGATGGATAAGTTCAGCTTTACAGAAGGCTTGCGGGCTTTGTGTTGATCGGGTTTGGGTCGTGAGGTAAACTCCATTGCGAGCGCAAGGCGCGTTCGGGAGGCGTCGATGGGACGGACGCAACATCGCGGCACGGGCGGTTCTCCCGCGAAGATTCGCGGCAGGGGTCGTTCCGACGCTGCGGAGGGCCCTCCGGCGGGCGTACACGGGGGCGGTGACCCCGCCCTCGCGACAGCGCTGGACGCCAAGGTGCTCGTCCTCAACAAGATGTACATGGCGGTGCGGGTGGTCAGCGCGAAGCGCGCGTTTACCCTCCTCGCCCGCGAGATCGCCGAGGTCATTCACATCGACGCGGGCGTGTGGCAGGGGTACGACCTGTACACGTGGGCGGAGGTGAGCGAGTTGCAGCACCAGTTCGAACCCGAGGCGCACGACTGGGTGCGGACGGTGCGGCTGCAGTTCGCGGTGCCGCGGGTGATCAGGCTGCTCGGCTACGACCGCCTGCCCAAGCAGCAGGTGAAGCTGAACCGTCGGAACCTGTTTGCGCGTGATAAGAACCAGTGTCAGTACTGCGGGCACGCGTTCCCGACGAGCGAGCTGTCGATTGACCACGTGAAGCCGCGGACACAGGGCGGGCCCGATACGTGGGAGAACCTGGTGTGTGCGTGCGTGCGTTGCAACGCGAGGAAGGGCGGCAGGACGCCCGGGCAGGCAAGGATGTCGCTCATCCGCGAGCCCAGACGCCCGAAGCGCAACCCGCTGATCTCGGTGCGTCTGGGTCAGGAGCGGTACGAGAGCTGGAAGGCGTTTCTCGACAACGCCTACTGGTCTGTCGAGCTGGGTTGATCCCGATGGTTTGGATTCCAGGTGGCCCGGAGCCCTTCTTGGGTCGATGATGCGGGTGTGCGCACGCGCTGTGCGCCCTGTTCCTTGGAGTCAGTCCTTTGCTCGAGAGCGTTGTCAGTCCGTATGAGTTCCATGCACGCGCGATCGGTGTGTACACGGCGCTCACGCTCTCGGACCTCGTGCTGACGGCGATGCCGACCGACGGCGCCGGGGACACGAGTTCGATCCGCCCCGAGGACTTGCCGCGAACGCTGGAGACGGCGCGCGAATGGGCGTGGTCGTCCGCGCTCTGGCGCGAGGGCGTGTTGCTGGCGGGGCTCGCGGAGGCGAGCCCGCTGGAGGATGTCGGCGAGGTCTGCGACGAGATCGAGGCGGTTGACGCGTGGTCGGACATCCGACCGATGATCGACACACGCCTCTTCGACGACACGCGGGCGCGCCTCGAAGCGATCTCTCGCGACCTCAAGCACGGCGGCATCAACCCCGGTGTGTCGGTTCCCGTGTCCTGCGGCATCGCGCGGTACGCGGGGCGGCACGGCCTCCTGATGTTCCGCTCCCCCGCCGCCTCCACCGTCACCAAGCTCGAGGCACGAGGCACAACGACCTCGGCCCGCTGCGCGGTGTCGGTCTTCGATGGGATCGATGGCGAAACACTGATCGCGGTGCGAGAGACGCTGAACGACGCGCTCGTGCCGCTGCGCGAGGCGATCCTCGAGACCAACGAGACCGCGCGCAGCGTTGGCGTGCAGGACACCGACCTCGTCGCCCTCGAACGCGAGGTGCTCCAGCCGGCGGCGGCTGCGTACGAGCAGGCCTTTACCGCCCACAAGCGCGTGCTGAGCGAGCGTGCGGAGGACGAGGGGTGCCGGTACCGCGTGCGGACGGTGACGCTCAGCTTCGGACACGCGGACCCGGACGGTGTGTTGCTCGCCGCAGCGACCGCGGCGCGATCGCTCCGCACCAGGGCCGCATCGGCCCTGCCGAACCCGGTATTGGCGTCCCCCGGCGGCGTGATAGGGCGTAGGGCCCTCTCGGTGTGCTCGGTTGGCGTGCGCCGGCTCGAAGCGGTGCTGGTTTGACCGAACCGGACCCTCTCCTGAACCGAATGGGTAGACTGAGCCGCGGAGAATTTTCGTACGGCTTTCGTACGGCTATAGCCTTGAGAGGGTGATGATGACAAAGCGATGGATGACGGGCGCGCTAGCGCTGATGTGTGCGTGCGGACTCGGGGTGCAGGTCGCCGGCGCTCAGGACGAGGACGGCGTGGTCCAGCCCGTGGATTATTCCGATCACGCGATCGTCAACATCGACGTCGATGATGTCGAACTGCTGCGCGAATTAGAGCGCGACGCGATCACGCTCACGTGCCGTCCCACCCTGGGCGAGCAGCCCATCGTGATCAAGCGTGCACTGCTCGATGCTCTGCGCGAGAAGGGCCTTGCGATCGAGGTGATCGAACAGGACGCTCAGGCGTGGGTCGAGCGGCAGAAGCAGGAGGATCTCACGATCCGTGCGCAGCGCGGCGTCGGGTTCTACAACGTCTACCGCAGCTACCAGGAGATCAGCGATCGTCTGGACGGGCTCGTCGCCGCCAATCCCGCGATCGCGGAGCGCGTGAGCGTCGGGACCTCGCTGGGCGATCAGCCACTGGGCCTGCCCGGTCTGGAGATCTACGCGATCAAGGTGAGCGGGCCCTCGATACCGGGCGATCCGGAGAAGCCGATCGTGGTGATCAACGGCTGCCAGCACGCGCGCGAATGGATCAGCCCGACCGCGACCACGTTCGTCTGCGAGGAGTTCATCACGCAGTACGGCATCGACCCGCGGATCACCGCGATTCTCGATCAGGTCGAGGTCCACTTCATCCCGATCGTGAACCCGAGCGGGTACGAGTACACACGCTCTGGCGACCGGTTCTGGCGCAAGAACCGTCGGAGCAACACAGGCGCGAACGCGGGGACGACGGGCGAGTACCCGAACCGCAACTCCCCCACCTCGTGGGGCGACGGTGTGGACAA
>JAJDDE010000142.1 GCA_029260475.1 Phycisphaerales bacterium
CCTGAGAGCGGATGTGGACGCACTCAGATCGGGTACAACCGCGCCCGATCCGGTTACGCCAGACCCGGCACCCATCGACCCTCCTGCGCAGACCGCCTTGAGCATCAACGTCAGCCACGAGCACTACACCAACTGCGTCGAACCAGACGGCAGCAGGCCCACCGGATACAGCGTGACCGACCCGCGGTTCGTGGCGCTTTACGGCCAGTACGACACCATCCGGGTGATGAACTGGACGGCGCAGACCACGGCGAGGCAGCGCAACCGAACGTGGTTAACCCGGACCACGTTCACCGACTTCCTGCCCAGCGACCGCAAGCGGTGGGGTAATACGGGCGTGCCTATCGAGGGGCTGATCGAGGTCGCCAATGCCTGTAACTCGAACATCTGGTGGAACTTCCCCCAGCAATGTGACGCCGATTTCATGGCCAAGGCCGGCGACACGTTCTCCCGCCTGCTCAAGCCCGCCCTGCACGTTTATCTTGAGGGCCCCAATGAGTTCTGGAACGGCGACCGGGGGTGGTACTACAAGCAGCGCTCGGGTGACGACTTCGGCGTACAGGCCCAACTCTACGCGGAGGACTGCGACCACAAGTTCAGGGCGTTCGGCCACAACTTCGACCCACACCGGACCACCCGCATCCTGGGTGCCCAACTCGCCGACATTGGCGTCCTGACATCCAACGTACTGAAACACATCGGCCCCTCGGGCTACGACGCGATCAGCCCGTCGGGCTATTTCGGCAGCGACATCAGCCGCAACGCCCACTGGCGGACGGGCAACCACGGGCTCGAAGACGCGATGAACGACCTGAGGGTGCACGCGGATATCGCCCGTGACGCCGGCAAGAAGCTGTGCATATATGAACTCAACCAGCACATGACCAACGACCCGCTGGCCTCCGCCGACGAGGTCACTAACGGCGTGCAGGCGATGATCGACTACGCCAAGAGCCTGGGTGCCGACCCGATATGCCTGTACTCCGGCGTCGGCAATTATTACGACTCATCGCCGTGGCCGCTCTACGACACCAGCTACCAACCACGAAGGCCGGCGACGCTGCTGGGCCTACCCACTATTTAAGGTGAATCAATGCCTGACCTGCAAGTAAACCTCGGCGCGTATGCGAACCGGATGCTGGCGGGCTACGCAAACATCTGCCTTGTGGGCGACTCTCTGAGCACCATCGGGGCAACGCCCCGGCACCTGGGCGGGATACTCCGCACGTTCAACCGGCCGTGTGTCGGGCTATTCACCCCGGGGTACGCCTCCGCAAGCAACGAGGGCATCAACAACTTTTCGTCACCAGCGCCACTCCAATTAACCGCCCCCGGCGGCACGCTTGCGGTAGAGGGCGTGACTAACGATTGGCCCATGTCCGCTAGCGAGATATCGCTCGGGCTGAATTACACCGACAACCAGAACATGAACCGGCCGGCCCTGATTAAGTCCACGCTCGACCTCATGCCCTACGAGGGAAACCCCACAGAGGGCGGTAGCTGGAACATGACCTTTGTATATCGCAGAACCGGCACCGAGCCGACAGACCTCAGCATCAACACGCGCATCGAGGGCACCAACTCGACAAGACACAGCGGGCTGAACTTTACAACCAACGGCGTGGCTGGCACCACCTCCTACGACCTGGCCTTCCCCGCTACTGACGGCTCACACGCCAGCGATACGGATATCTACATCGGCGGCGGCGCTACGAACGAAACCGGGACAAAGATAACCATCCTCGGGCTGCGCTGGTACAAGCCTAGTGCGACCGAGGGGTACGAGGTATGCGGTATCGGGCAGGGCGGCTGGAGCACATCCGATCACCTAGCATCCGGCGGTGATGAGAAGTACACGGACGCGGAGTTCGAGAACTTCCTGACGCTGGCCGGCAACCCCAACTGCTTCCAGATCCAGATCGGACAGAACGACGGGCTGACCAAGGCCGCCTTCAAGGCAAATGTAGAGACGATCATCTCGCGCATCAAGGCCCGCTGCGCAGCCGTTGGCACGGTGAACCCGCTATTCCTGTTGGTTTCCACGTGGGACACGCTGTCCGACAATTCAAGGTTCATCGGATACGCGGACGCCCAGCGGGAGATCGCGTCGGGCGACGGCGACGTGGCGTTTGTCGATCTGAGGCGAAAGGTTGAATTGAAGTACGGCGCCTGGAACGACTGGAAGGGGACGCTTCTCCACGCTGACGGCGTCCACCAGAAAGACACCGCAGCGGCAGACGAGTTTATGACCCTGTTATACGACGAGTTTGCCATAGCAGGCGCTGGCGAGTCGGGCTGGCACAAACGGGCCGGCCTCGGCGGCGGCATGGGGATGGGATAAATGACAAAACTCGAAGCTGTCAACGAAGTCCTTGAGGCGCTGGGCGAGCCGCCTGTCACGGCGCTGGACACGTCCGGCACCAGCCTGGAGGCACAGGCCGAGAACACGCTGGACCGGATCGTCACCCGCATACAGAAGCGCCCGTGGGCCATCAACGAGAAGGTCAAGGTCACGCTGGCCTTCGCCACCCGGCTACTCACCGTCGGGGCCGTCACCAGCGGCCCGTACACCTACGACGAGACCGTCACCGAGGCGACCACCGGAGCGACCGGCAAGTTCAAGTACCTCGACGGCACCAGCATGTACCTTGAGTTCACCGGCTCGCTTGCATTCGACGGCGCGACCCGGGTGCTGACCGGCGCGACCAGCGGGGCCACCTGCACCGACTCGGCCGTATCCACGATCACAGAATCCAAGATCGCCACCGACACCGCCTGGCTAAAGGTCGGCCCGCACCGCGAGGAGTCCGTCAACTTCGCCATGCGCGAGTCCGGGTTCCTCTACGACCGCGACGACAACACCGAAACCTTCGACGCGGACGTGAAGGCGAATATCGTCACCGAGTTGACGTGGACGAACCTGACCACGGCGATGCAGGACTACATGGTGGCGGTCGCCCGGTTGCAGTTCGAGAAGTTCAAGAACGCCGGGGCACAGACCAACCAGCTACTCGCACAGGAGCTCCGCGACGCCCAGATGCGGGCCTTCCAGGAGGATGGCGATTTCAGGCGAGCGAACCTCAACAACACACCCCACGCCCGGCGGCTGCTGGGTGACCGGCTGATCGTACACTAACCATGCCCACCGAACGCCGCGTAAGAATCCCGGTCCCGCACGCGCGGGGCGGGGCCAGCAGGCAGCCCGCGCACCTGCGGCACGCCAACCAGGCCGAGGACGTGCAGAACGCCGTAATATCCGTGGTGGACGGCACCAGCAAGCGGCCCGGCAGCGTGTACGTCGATGTCATCAGCGGCCTGGACGCCTCCGGCAACTACCGCCTGCACACTATCGAGCGTGACGGCACTGAGCGGTATCTGGTCCTGTACGGCGACGTGTCCGGCACCATGACCATCAAGGCGTGGGAGGTCGATTCCAGCTACGACGTGCTGGCCTCCAACCTGACCATCGACGCCGCGGCGCAGACCTACCTGGACAACGGCAGCCCGACCGCCGACGACATCAGGATGGTCACGCAGGGCGACACCACGGTCATCGTGAACACCAAGGTCGCCGCGGGCACCACCACCAGCCCCGACTTCGATACCAGCGCCAGCCGCAAGACCAAGGCACAGCTTTTCAGCATCACGCTCACGCCCGGCAAGTACGGCGAGATCCGCGGGGCCGACGAGGACACGGACAAGGAATACTACCGCTATCTGGAGACCGGCGATCCATCGTTCGGCCGGACCCAGTTCCAGATCATTACCACGGGTGCCACACCCGCGACCGACTGGACGCGGGCGACCGGCGCGTGGGACGAGGGCACCGAGCAACTGGGCTTCAAGGTCGGCATGGCCCGGTTCAACCTCGACACGACCGGCGGCACCTACGACGACGCCGGGGGGGCGGCAGACAAGCTGCTGACCAACGCCGGGGCCTTCGCGGGTATCACGTGGCGAGAGGGTGACGAGATCCTCTTTACCGGCGCCACCGGCGCGGGGTTCGTGGCCGGGTGGTACGAGGTCGACCACGACAACGGGGTCAACGACGACGACAACGTGGTGCTGCTGGAATCGCCTTCGGGCGGATCAGGCGACCTGACGGCCGTGGCGACCGACGCGGCGGGCGGCGAGTTCGAGGTCGCCGCGTCGTTCAAGGACGTGGATGATACCTGGTCGATGCACGACGTTGCGGCACGGCTCCAAGACGCCTTGCAGGAAGCCGGGGCGAGCGATGCGCTGGTCACATGGTTCTTCAAGGGATCGGCCAAGAAGGGCCAGTTTATGATTACCGGC
>JAJDDE010000143.1 GCA_029260475.1 Phycisphaerales bacterium
CAGTACTCGGCGGGCATGTCGCGGGCGATCTTGAGCGCGCCGTTCGCGCCGGCGAAGACCGGCTCCTCGACGGTGTTCACGACGCCGCCGCCGAGGTGCTCGGCCATGTAGGCAGCGATCGCGTCGCCCAGCCCGCGGATGCGGCTGCCCCCGCCGCCAAGGATCACGTTGTTGCGCAGGATCTCCTGGAACTCCGGGTCGAAGGTGGCGACCAGATTGCCCAGCGCGTCGACGATCGGCGGGACGATCGAGCGGCAGGCCTCGTTCATCTCGGCCGTGAGAGGATAGGGACCCGGCGCAGGCGCAGCAGGTCGAGCAGCTTCTCGTGCTGCGCTCTCGGGGCCTGGCGCGCGAACTCGTGGCGAAGGTCGAGGCGGCGCTGCTCGGGCGCATCGCGCAGCAGGCGGCACGCGGGACCTTCGACGCCGCGGACCTGCTGGCGTTCATCGGGTCCCTGTCCACACGGGAGCTGCGCCAGCGGGTGAAGATCCTCACGCCGGAGGCGATCGGGCTCGGCCGGCGAGCAGAGCAGCGGACGCAGGCGACGGGCGCCTCGAGCGCGTTCTACTCGACGATGCTGGACGTCAACGTGTGCCCCGTCTGTCGCGCGCTCCAGGCTCGTACGTTCGTCCCTGGGAGCCCTGAGTTCGAGGATGCGTACCCGCCCCTGCGGTCCCAGCGGTTCGGCACGTGCAGCGGCGAAGAACACGGGAACGGGTGCAGGTGCGACATGGTGCTGACGTTTGGCGAGCAGGTGTCGCGTAGTCCAGGGTGATCACGCGAATGTGACCACATGCGCCCAGGATGCTACGGTTTCTGCCGCGGCTGTGGACGGAGCCTTTGCCGACTGCGCACCACATGGCCGTTAGAATGGACGTTCACTCATGCCGATCATCCGCGGACTGATCTTCACAAGTGGCCTTGCCTGTCTCGTGATCGCCCTGCTCGATTGGCGGTTCGATAAGGCGCTCGTAAGTGTGAGCCCTCTCCACCTTGCACTTGCAGGTGGTGCGACCTGCACGGCAGTAGTACTAGGGAAGGTGATGGCCAAGCCCACCGCTGCATTGGGTGGAATCGTAATGGCACTCGCGTTGGTTAGGTATCTTCTCGTCAAGGACGCCAGCTTTGACGGTGGGCTGCTCCTAGCTGGAGAGGCCGGCGCAGCTTTGTTGCTCCTTGGTGGGCTCCTTTGGGTCGTGGGTTCTCGGAAATCATACGAGGACATCGAGGCACGATCTGCATTCCAAGGGGAACCAGGCTCTTGTGCTCTTTGCGGTCAGTATCTCGGCACGCGCTCGCAGTTTGAGTTTCCGTGCCCGCGGTGTGGAAGCAACCGCTATACGTGCGATTACTAAAATGTCGCACAACCTGCTCTTACAGTCAGTGTGCCTGGTAGTCCTTGGTGTTGTAGTTCTTCTCTGGCCTAGGATACGCTCCAAGCCACGGTGGTTCCTCTATCCCGTAGCCGTGAGTATGGCCAGTGCATTAGTGGCTGTTGTCTTTATTTATACTGACAGGCTCGAGAGAGGACTACCAGATAGCTACTATGAGCACTCTATCGTGCTCATCACCGCATCGTGGGTATGGGTCATCCTGCCTATATCTGTCACAGTTTTCTCGTGGCTCGGTCACATTGAGCATTCTCACAGAATCGGCAAGGCATGCAAAGAGTATGGCCGCCTCTTGTTTCTTGCCAATTCCGGTCTCGTAGCAATACCGTTCGTTGTAGAGGTACCCGGGAGCCTCGGCCACATACCCTGTTTCTGCAGCGTCCTGAGCGCTACGCCAGTGCATAGCATACCAGCGGAAATCGGCTGTGCGGTGATGTCTGCGATTCAGGGCTTTCGGTTGGCACAAGCGACGACGTAGTCGATCGCAACTTGATCTTTTTCCATATGGCCCCCCGAGTTCGAGGACGTCAATATCCGCCCCCTCGCCCGCGATGCGTCCCGGCGATTGACGCTTGCTCATCTGGCCTCCTGGTGCCCGAAGATCGGGCTCTGGGAGGCGGAGATCTCGTCCTACGTGGACTCGTCAAACGCGAAAAGGTTATGTGACGCACTACAGAGCGTCAACGCCGTCTCAATTGCCAGGTCGGAGAACTTTGGCTGCGCGCCACGCTTCCCTGTCGGCTGAGCACGCCACGCATCGATCGCGCCGCTGGACAACCAGACGGTGACGTCGCCCCGCTGGACGAGCGCACGGTCGTACTCCGGCCAGTTCGTTACGCGGTAGCGGGTCTTGAACGTCGGGTGCACTCGGGAGTTCATCGACCCAGTCTCCCCGACGCTCCGATCTGCCGCCAGATGGACGCACGAGCTCGTTTCGGGGGATTCATGCACCAACGCCACCGTCCGGCGTCGGTCGCAAGACACCGCTGAAGGACCTCGACATCATCCGCCGAATGGCCGTGCGATACGGTGACGATGAGATCGCGCGAGTGCTGACGAAGCTCAAGCGTCGCACAGCGACCGGGAAGCGGTGGAACGCGCTCCGGGTGCAATCGGTCAGGCAGCACCATGGGATTGCGGGACAACGGCGCTCGACACCCGATCCGGAGATCCTCACCCTCGCACAGGCCGCCAGGCACGGCGGCGTCAGTGACACCACCATCCGTCACCTGGTCGACGCCGATCTGCTCGAGAGAAACCAGGTGGCACCCTGGGCGCCGTGGGAGATCCGACGATCGGATCTGGACGCAGAGCAGATTCGCAGCATCCTCGCTCGCGTGCGCGAGACCGGGAAGCTCGACCTCGGGGGGGATCGTTCGGGCGGTCAGGCGCCGCTTTTCCAGTAATCACAGAGGTTTCCAGAGGCAGGTATCATGAGCGGTCGTTCAAGTTCAGCGCGCCGCCGAACCGCTGCACGAAGACCACACCGCCAGACCGGCCACGATCAACACCCTGCCGGCGCGCCCGCCGCAGCAGGTCATCCAGCACGGCGCGCATGAACACGGCGCGGACCTCCCGGCACAGATCGCGATCGAAGGTCACCGCGAACCGCTGCGCGAACGGGAGCGTCAAGACCCACTGCCGCACCGGCACCGCCGGGATCACCCGATCGACCAGGTGCGCGGCCGTGTCGGCCATGCGTCGGCCGCCACAGGACGGGCACACACCGCGCCCCTTGCAGGAAAACGCGACCAGCAGGTCGTCCCCGCAGCCCGTGCAACGCACCCGCGCGAATCCGTGCGCGCACTCATACTACGACTCCTGGATGTGGTCGCTGTTCACGGGGTCAAAGAGACCCGGTTGCGTTTCGCAAATGGTTGGATCAGCAGAGGTTACGTCGATCCTCCAGCACGGACGCTTGCCGATCTTCGTTTGCGTCGCTCGCAGCTTGCCGGTGTTGACCAAGTAGGCAACGCGCTGCTTGGAGAGACCGAGCTGTCTGCTCGCCTCGGTGAGGCCAACCCAGCCGCGCGGTGCATCGCCGTCCGCGAGGCGTTGTCGCACCTCATCGGTCAGAGCTATGCGCCATGGCGCGCCTGGCGTCACTTGACAGCCGGCCAGCACGCCCTCGCGCAGCCAACGGTGGATCGTGCTCGTGCAGACCCCGAGTTCGACGGCAGCTTCGTCGGCTGTGAACGGCCCGGATCGCGGGTCGCGTACCTCCGTCTTTCGGCACTTCGGGATCTGGTGCTTCCCACGCAGCGACATGACGTTGCTCTTGGTGAACGGATTCCCGAGGCCGCTCCTGCGTCCCTGCTTGTTCAGGATCCTCGCGATCTGCGCATCGTCGAACTGCTTGGCCAGCTCGCGCACGAGTTCGATCGTCCCTTCCGAGGTGGCGTGGGCCGTGCCTGCCCGACGACGCGTCACGAATCGGTCGGTCGTCGCGCCGCCCTTCCACACGATGCGCACGAGGTGGTGCTTCTCCTCGGTCGTGAGCTGCACTTCTTCGACAGTGCAGCGAAGTAGCCGCTTCCGGTCTCGATTCGTGGTTGTCTCCGCGCTCCACACGGCTTCGAGATCCTCGGCCAAGTGGGTTGTCCTCTCGAGTTCGACCGCCGTCAAGGGATCGGCCTCGACTTCGGCAGCCTTTGCCTTCGCCCGGACGGCATCCAACTCACGAAGCCGGCCGTTCCATCGTCGTTCCAACTCCCTGACCACCAGCCTGTTCTCCGGCTCCACGACATGGAACTGGCGCTCGGCGCGTTGGACCTCGTACTCCGTCTTCTCGATCTGGAGCCTCCAGTAGCGCTGCATCTCTTCACGAGCGCGCCGGACAACCTCGCAGGCCTGCTGTGCCGCCGCGATGCCCGCGGGGCTGGTCACCGCCAGAAACTCCTCGCTGACGACACGGTCGATGCGCTTGCCGCCGAGGATCTGGCAGTTCGGTCTGGTGGCCCGGTTGCGCAAGGCGAAACAGCGGTACTGCATCGTCCTGCTTCGACCCTTGTGGGTCGGCCGGCCCCCGCCGTACGCAACGCTCATCCTCCGACCACACGTTCCGCAACGCACCAGGCCCTGCAGGAGGGCCTCACCTTCCCGTGCGGGAGTCGCGTCGGTGCTCTTGGAGCCGTCACCCATCATCGCGTTGCCGCGGATCTGCTCCTGAATAGCGAGGTACTTCTCGAAGGGAATGTACGCGTCGTGATGATCGCGGATCAACACCGGCCATTCCTTGCGCTGACTCCTGCGTACTCTCAGTCGACGAGGATCGTCAGGATCGAGTTCGCGTACCGTCTCGCTTCTTCCGAAGACGTACGCGCCGCTGAAGATCGGGTGCTTGAGCGTCCGGAGGATCATCGCGTACTTGACCTCGCCCCAGACGACAGGATGCGAGCGTGCGGTTTGTCGCCGTACTGGAAACTCACGACCCTGCGCCAGCCACCAGACGAAGACCTGGCGTGCACTTCCGAGATCGTCGAATTTGCTGAAGACCGTCCGGATCGCATCGACGACCGCCTCGTCGCAGCTCATGACAACGTGGCCCAACTCATCGAGGTCGTATCCTGCCGGCGGAGAATAGTTGAGCTCTCCCCGTCGAGCCATGTTCCATCGCGCTTCGACCATTCTGTGGATCGAGTTATCTCGCTCCAGCTCGCTCACTTGACCGCGGACACCGAGCACCATGCGGTCGGCGCTGTCCGCTGGGTCGTACACGCCATGCTCGTCGGCGATGAGGGTGGCTGTCCACCGGCACATGTACAGCAGATGGCTCCAATCCGGGCTGTTGCGGGCCAGACGAGACACCTCGAGACCGATCACGATCCCGACCTCGCCGTTGGCAACGGCGCCCACGAGTTTCAGGAAACCGGGGCGTGCGTTCGGTGCGGTACCGCTTCGCCCCTGGTCCTCGTCGATCACCTTGACCTGGTCACCGGACCAGCCCAGCTCGACGGCCCACTCGGCCAGCTCGTACTGTCGGCGCGCGCTCTCGACGTGTCTTCTGACCTGCTCCGGCGAAGACTGCCGCACATAGACGTACGCAGCCCGGTCGAAGTGCGCCTGCGTGATCTTCCTGCGGACGTCATCGATCACCGACTTCACCGCTTGCCTCCCGTCGTCGCGGGGATGCCGTGACGCGAGCCGCGTGCGCGATCACCCTCGCGTACAGCGCTGTCAGCTCGATTCGGCTTTGGTCCGGGAGCTGTCGCCAGAGCCGCTCCTGGTCGTCCAGGTCCAGAAGTAGCAACCTCTGCTTCACCATGGGTACCCTCCGCTCGTCGTGTCGATTCGCTCATGGCAGCACCAAGTGCGTGCTGCATCAAAGCCGGTCGCGGAGAGCATCGACCAGACGCACCAGGTCTCGCAGCGAGTCGACGGTGAGCTCGGTATCCGCCTTCTCGTTTGGTGGTACGACAGGCCCGTCGGCGTCCGTCCACGCGCGCGGTATGCGCATCGTCAGCGTGTCGGTGGGATGGCGAACGAGAAGCGTCGACTTGCCGCCCCGCTCTACGTCGAGCACCAGCCCCTCGAGCGGGTGGTGACGGCGGATCACCCGCACTCGTGCGGGCGTCGCTCTGGTGTTGGGGTACTGCTCAGTCCGTGACGACGTACCCCTTGGC
>JAJDDE010000144.1 GCA_029260475.1 Phycisphaerales bacterium
CACAACGACATGATCTTCGCGGTCTTCGCCAACAGGTTCGGCCTGCTCGGGATCGGGCTGCTGCTGGGCCTCTACGGCGTGTGGGTGGGGGGCACCCTCCTCGTCGCGGGGACGTGCAAAGACCCCTTCGGTCGGCTGACCTGCGTGGGTCTCGCGACGATCGTCGCGACGCAAGCCGGGATCAATATCGGGATGACGCTCGGCGTGATGCCCATCACCGGCATGACGCTGCCATTCGTCTCCGCGGGCGGCTCCAGCCTCGTCGCGGGGTTCCTGATGGTCGGGATCGTCTGCAACATCGCGATGCGCCGCCCGGACTACCTGTGGCGTCGGTCCTTCGAGTTTGACGACGAGTACGGCTCCGCGTGAAATCGGGGCGCCCGTCTGCCCAGCAAGCCTCAGGCGAGATCGTCTCCGCCGGAACCGCCCCGATCAGCCCCTTCACCCCAGGATGCGCCATGCCAACGCTGCTCTCCCGCTCGATGTCCGCGCCTCACGCGGCGCTGCCCTTCCTCTCACTGCTGCTCGCGGGCGTTTCACTCAGCGGGTGTTCGTCGGGCTGGGTGATGTACGACCACGAGGCGACCCGCATCGTCACGATGGAGTCGCCCGGTGCCGAGACGCTGCGGCTCGTCGGAGATGTCGGCGACATGCGGGTCGTCGGCTCGCCCGATCGGACCGACGTGCGGGCGATCGTCGAGTTGGTTGGCAAGGGCTCGTCAGCGGAATCGGCCCGAGCGGCCCTGGACGAGATCGAGACCTCGTTCGCTCTCCGTGGCGACACGCTGCACGCGGGCATCACGCACCCAGAGCCGCCCTCGATGAACCCCTACGGCGCCCGCTGGTCCGTTGAGGTGCCCGAGGGCACGCTCGTCGAGATCGTGTCGGACGTCGGTGACGTCACGGTTGTCGGCACGCGGGCCTCGGTCGATGTGCGCACGGACGTCGGTGATGTGTGGATCCACGGGGCCCACGGTGTCACGGTTCGGAGCGATGTGGGCGACGTGCACGTGCGGGGTACTGGTCTGTTGGACCTCAGGTCGGATGTCGGTGACGTGGTCATGCAGGTGCTCAGCACATCCAATCTTCAGCACCGCGTCACGACGGATGTCGGCGATATCCGCGTGGTGCTGACGCAGGGCTGGTCGGGCACGGTGGACGCGGTGACCGATGTCGGCGACACGCTGATCGACGGCGGGCCTTGCGGGAGAGCCCGGGGAGACGGGACGCTCGCGTTGAGGCCTGGTGACGGTGGCTCGGCTACCCTGCTCGCCCGCACCGACGTCGGCGATGTTCACGTCGCGGTGGGGGACACCACCGACGCGATGGGCCCCGAGCCCGAGCGTGATGTGCCCGATGCCGAGGATTCAACCGCGCGTGACCGATCCATCCAAACGACCTCCGATCGTCCTTGACACCGACCTCCCGGGTCTGAAGCCGACCCCAGAGTTCCTCGCCGCCAGCGCCGAGTTCGGTGTCGTCTTCGAGGAGGGTGAACTCGATCGGTACGGGCTGTTCCTGGCGCACCTGCTCGACGTCAACACGCGGATGAACCTCACCGGGATCACCGACCCGGGTGAGGCGTGGATGAAGCACATCTTCGATGCGCTCACGATCGTCCCGCTGCTCTCCGACCTCGAAGACGGCGCACGCGTGATAGACGTCGGCAGCGGGGGAGGAGTGCCCGGCATGGTCCTCGCGATCGCGATGCCCTCGATGCGATTCACGCTGCTCGACTCAACCGCGAAGAAGATCAACTTCCTCGAGCAGCTCGCGGCGTGGCTCACGCTGGACAACGTCCGTGCGATCGTGGGGCGCGCAGAGACGTTGGGGAACGATCGCGGAGTGAGGACAGGCGACGGGCGGGAGGGCGCACACCGGGGTGCCTACGACGTCGTAACGGCCCGCGCGGTCGGCGCGATGAGCACGCTCCTGGAACTCACGACGCCCTTCGCGAAGGTCGGCGGGCTCTGCGTGCTCGTGAAGGGCGAACGCGCCGAGGAAGAGATCGCGGAGGCGAAGGCCGCGCTGCACGCGCTGCACTGCTCCCACGCCGGCACGGTCGAGACGCCCACCGGGCGGCTCGTGGTCATCGAGAAGCTGCGCGACACGCCCAAGTTCTACCCGCGTCGGGACGGCGAGCCGAAGCGCGATCCCCTGAAGTGAGCGCACGAAAGCGGGGCACCCCGAAGGACGCCCCGCTGGTGTGAGCACGAGGAATTGCGGCTTATTCGAAGCAGTCGGTCCGACCGAACTCGACTCCGAAGACGCCGAAGTCACCGAGATCGACGTCGCCGTCGCTGTCGAAGTCAGCGGCAGGGTTCCACGAGGAGTCTGCGGGCGTGGAACCGAATGCGGCACCGAAGATGCCAAAGTCGCCCAGGTTCACCGCTCCGCTGTTGTCGAAGTCAGCGACGCAGGTGTTTACCGGCGCGTTGTCGCAGACGAAGTCGTCGATCTTGAAGTCGTCGAGGGCCGCTTCAACGATCGATCCGCTGCCGGCGTCTTCGGCCAGGAAACGGAAGCGGACGGAGTCGGTCAGCGAAACGAAATCCTCGACCTGGTAGGAGACGCCGATCCAGCCGCCGCTGGTGCCGGGGCCCGAGGGCCCGACGGTTTCGAGCGTGGACCACGACCCGCCGTCGTCGTCGGAGACCTGCACGGTGAAGACGTCTGCGTTCGGGGCGGCACCGCTGTCGTTCGAGTACCAGCGGTTGTAGCTGACGGTGGCGCTGCTGGTCGCGGAGAGATCAAAGGCGGGCGAGGTGAGGACGGTAGAGCCGCCGTCAACATCGAACGTGCCATCGGTCGCGCCGGCCGTGCCGTCGGTCACGAAGCAGAGCACGCCGTCCGGGGTGGTGTCCGAGCCGGGTTGGGCGGCGGTGGGCTGCGGGTCGGCCCGCTCCCATGCGCCCGTGGTGGCGGACGACTGCACGGTCCAGCCGTTGTCCGTTTCGAAGTCGTCCTCCTCGAGGAGCACCGTCTCTCCGACCTCGATCTCGTGAGGCGATGCAGCGCTGGTGCCGGCGATCGCACGAAGCCCGGTGGTCTCTCCCTCGACGGAGAGGTACAGGCGAGGCGTGTCGCCGCATTCGAAGGGGCCGATTGTGGCGGAGTAGATGTCGGTGGACGTCTCGGTGAGCGTTGTCTGTATGAAGTTCACGCCGTCCGGCGCGACGAACGCTTTGACGGAGTCCGACACCACGTTGTCATCGCCCGGGAAGACCTCGACTTCGACGTCGAACGTCTCGAGACGCATGAGTTTGGTGGGCAGGCCGGTGTTGAGTGAAGCGGTCAGGGGGATGGGGCCCTGGTTCAGCACGCCGTTGGCGGTGACCGCGTAGCCCTGGGTGCCCTGGTTGATCGCGGCGCCGATGACCTCGATCGTCCACTCCCCCGGCTGGGGGTTGGGGATGCGGACGGTCTCGACGTTGTTCTTGTCGTCAAAGGCCCCGCCGGTCACGGAGACGCCTCCAGAGAACACGTTGCCCTTGAACTCGGTGCCCGAGGGTGACATCACGCGCAGGTCGAGGTCGTTGATCGTCGCGGCGCCGGCGCCCGCGTTGGCGGGGGGTTCGGTCCACACGACGGTGATGTTCAGCGGTTCGGAGTTGTCCGTGACGCTGATGCCGTACGCACCGGACTGACCGGTCGTCAGGCCGTTGGCGTTG
>JAJDDE010000145.1 GCA_029260475.1 Phycisphaerales bacterium
CCACCGACCTGAGCGGTAAGCTCCGGGGCTTGGTGAACGCGGGGTTCGTCTTCACGGGTCTGGGCGAGTGCCGTGTGCCGGGAGAGGGCAAGTCGGTCCACGCGTACTTTGAGCCGAGCAGCGGCGGCTCGTCCATCTCCGTCTTCATCCAGAAGGCACAGGAGACGGATCTTGCGAAGATGTGCGAGAAGCACTGTTTCGGCGCGAGCTGCGACGGTGCCTCGGAGGCCCAGAACCTGTACGTCTGGAAATGCGACGGCTACCTGCACTACATCTACAGCCCCGATGCCACCCTCACCGAGCGGGCCCGCAAGGCGATGGATGCCCCCGGGAAGACGGCTCCTCTGCTCCGCTGAGCGGGTGTGAGTCATCGACCCCGCCCCCATCGCCCGACGTAGAATGGTGATGATGGCACACGCAACAAATCAGCGACTGATCTTTGTTCTGACCTGCCTGAGCGGGGTCGCGCTGGCTGTGCCCGCTGCCTTAGCGCAGGACGCCCTGGGCGACGGCACCGCCCTCGACAGCAGCCTCCGGGTCGGTTCGGGCGGACGGAACCCGGACGCGCGCGATTTCCGCGCCGAACTCGCGTACCGCAACGCGATCGTTACGGGCAACGTGTCGGGCGGCAGCGCGTTTCGAGGGGACGTGGGCTACTCCGCGGTCAACGATTTCCGCGGCGCCACCGGTGCCGACGACATCTTCGACTTCCAACGCGACGCGTTTCTCTCCGGGCTTGCGACCCGAGGAATCTCGGGCATCAGTTCCATCCAGTCCTCCCTCGCCTACGGCGTCACGGGGCAGTCCAACGGGCTCATCGGTGACGTGATCATCAACAGGCCGAGTTCGGGTCTGAGCTCGGGTGACCTCCCCCGTCCCTCGGGACCACGCACGGACATCTACGCGATCATCGGTGGCACGCTCCGGTCCCCGAGCGCCATCACGCTCCAGGAGCTCGAGCGCCCGTCGTTCATGAACACGGTGCAGGACCAGGGCGGCAACACGATCGGGTACGTCGGGGCCTCGGACCTCCTCGGCGTGCGAGCCCTCCCGCCCTCGAACGCGATGTTCGGCGCGACCGACCCGACCGTCGAGAACGACATCATCCAGCGGCTCCGCACCGACCCGACGCTCACACAGCCCGACCCGAACGAGCCCGCTGAGCCGCTGACGACGGACGTGCGCCTCCCTTCTTACGAGGCCCTGCTCCAGTCGCTGGGCATCCCGACCCGCATCGAGGACACGATTAACACCCGGATCGATCCCTCGGCCCCCGATGCCGCACCGCTGGAAATCCCGCTGAACGCCGACCCGCTGGCGTGGGTCCGCGAAGCGCTGCGTGCCGCGGAAGACCGCGCCAACCCGTTGACACGTCTTGGGTTGGATCGTGCCCCTGACGCCGTCGAACCCGAGCCCGAGTTCGGGACCCCTGATGGGGAGCCCGAAGCCTCCGAGCCGACGCTGCAGGAACGCATCGATCTAGCGATCGATGCCGCCGAGCGGGTGCTCGGGCGCCCGGTGGACATGAAGGACTTCGGCTCCGGTTCGGACGACCCGTCGTTCCGGCGTCACTTCGATCACGGCGTTGAGATGCTCGAAGCGGGCCGCTACTTCGACGCGGAGGAGCGGTTCGCCGCGGCACTGCAGCTCTCACCGGGCGATCCGATGGCGGCGCTGGGTCGGCTGCACGCGCAGATCGGCGCGGGGATGTTCCTCTCCGCGGGCGCGAACCTGCGCAACCTGTTCGTCGCGTACCCGGAGCTCATCGCGGCCCGCGTTGACAAGCGGTTCGCGCCGAGTGAACAGCGGCTCGCAGACATCATGTCGCTGCTGCGCTCGCGCATGGACGGCGCAACGATGATGAACGCGGACGCAGCGGTGCTCCTCGCGTACATGGGCGTGCAGACCGGCAACCGGCAGGACATCGTCGATGGGCTGGCCCGCTACAAAGCGCTCGCCCGCGACCCGGACACGGATCAGCCGGAGACCTTCGCGCTGCTCCTGGAGGCGGCGTGGCTGAACGACGACGCCGAGGGTGCCGGAGACGAGGACACGCCTTGACCGAAGCACGGGCGACCCTGCCGACCCGATCCCGCGCGTGGGACATCGTAGAGTTCATGTCAGACGGCACCCTCCCGGCGCTGCTGCGCGAACTCAGCGCGATCTCTGGCTGTGCCGTGCGCCTCTATTCGCGGACGGGCCTGCTCGTGGAGCCCGCGGAGGGAGAGCGCCCGTGGCACGAGCACGAGGAGCCGTCGCTCGGCCCCGCGTTGAACGAGATGCTCGGCGCCGATTCGGGTGCGCCGACGACCACTCTGGACGATTGGACGGTCGTCCCGCTGCGCGTGCGCGGCAAAGCGGCTGGCGCGATCGCGGTGCTCGGCGAGGGGCGATCGCTCGAAGGGACCGTTCGACTGGCGGACCTTCTGGGCGTCGCGGTGGGGGAGCTGTGCGAGCAGGCGGTGGAGATCCGCGAACGCTCCGCCGAGCTCTCGCTCATCTTCGACCTCTCGACGCTGCTGATGACCACGCACGACGTGGACAAGGTCGCGGAGGTGGCGCTGCGGTCCGCGATCGGGATCCTGGGCGTGGACGCGGGCACGATCCACCTCACCGACCGCGACGGCGCGTTGCAGCTCCAGGCGACGCACGGGCTCTCCGAGGGCTTCGCCGAGGCGATCGGGTCTCTGCCGGCGAGCCACATCGTGGACGCGCCGGCGCTGACGGGCGAGATCGTGGCGATCGAAGACGTCGTCGCTGATGGGCGCAGCCTGTACCTCGAGCACGCGAAGCGCGAAGGCCTCGTGAGTATGCTCTCGACGGGCCTGGTCTTCAGCGATCAGCGCCTCGGGCTGATCCGCCTGTACACCAAACACAAGACGGTGTTCCGAACGCGCGAGCACGAACTGCTCCGCACCATCGCCGAGCAGGTCGCCTCGGCGGTGCAGAGTGCGCAGCTCATCGCGCAGCAGCGGAAGGTGCGCCGCGACCAGCGGCACATGGAGCTCGCGCGAGACATCCAGCAGCGCATGCTGCCCACGCGTTTGCCCGATGGGTTCCCCCGCCTGGAGGTCGGCGCCCGGTACGTCAGCAGCTTCGATGTCGGCGGCGATTTCTATGACCTGCTGCCCTTCGGCAAGTCGCTCGGCATCGCGGTGGGCGACGTGGTCGGCAAGGGCGTGCCCGCGGCGCTGCTCATGGGTTCGCTGCGCGCCTCGCTGCGCGCGCACGCCGCCGACATGTATCACCTGGATGACGCGATCTCGCGCGTGAACATCGATCTTTCGGATTACACACTGCCGGCGGAGTTCGCGACGCTCTTCTACGGCGTCATCAACCACGACACCCTCCGCCTGACCTACTGCAACGCGGGGCACGAGCCGCCCTACGTCATTCGGCACGACCCGCACCTGGGCCCGCGATTGTTCAAGCTCGAGACGGGCGGCCTCGTGGTGGGCATCGACCCCTCGGCGAAGTACCAGCGCGACGTCTTCGATCTGCAGCCGGGCGACATCCTGCTGGGCTACACCGACGGCGTGACCGAGGCGATGAACCCCTCGGGCGCTACCTACGGGCGGCGACGCCTGCAGGACGAGGCGCTCGCGTTCCTCAGCGAGCACCCCGAGCCGCCCGCGCAATCGCTCGTGGATCACCTGCTGTGGTGCGTACGCCGATTCGTGGGCATCTCG
>JAJDDE010000146.1 GCA_029260475.1 Phycisphaerales bacterium
CCGAGGGGCTCAACGACACGAAGAACGCGGGGGGCGATTGCTGCTGCTGCGGCGCCTCGGAGATCGGCAACGCCCGGTACGTGAACGCCAACGTGCTCGCCTACGCGCTCACGCGCTGAAACCCGATCCGCAGCCGTCAGCCCTCGGCGTACCCGAAGTACCCCGCGTATTCACGCATCCGGTCGAAGACCTCTTGGCACGCCTCTGTGGCCTGCGTGTCGTCGATAGAGCGCCAACGATCGGTGCGCTTGGCGGTCAGCGAGCCGGCGTGGATCGCCGCCTCGTCCCGGCGCTGCGGGTTCGCCTGGTTGAAGCGCCCGGCGCTGCCGGGGGCTTGCAAAGGCGAATCCACGTGCGCGCGCACCTCGTCGAACGCGCTCGGATCGGTACACAGTCGCTCGTAGGTGATGCGGAGGCTGGGGAGCACCTCTGCCATGGTGCGCTGATGCTCGAACTCCGGGAGCAGCAACTCGGCGGCCCGCTCGGGGGTGAGCGTCTCGCCGGAGAGGCGGCCGACACCCTTGCGCCTGCGATCGAGCATGGACAGGTAGATGTCGCGCGGGTCGCGCCCGAGGACGATGACGCGCATGTCCGGGAAGGCCCTGGCGTACCGCCCCCAGCCCTCGTGGGCGATCTCCTTGACGCCCAGCTGCTCGACGCGATCCGAGAGCGGGATGATCAGCTCGTCGCGGAACGCCTTGACGAAGTGCGCGGGGTTGTGGCGCGCGAGGCGCCGGTTGAGCCAGCGCGACCAGCGGAGCTTGAAATCGCCCGGCCGTCCGCCCAGGGGGCGCAGCGTCTCGATGTCGTCGGGGTGCAGCTCGTAGCGCCCGCGCGCGATGCCCGGCTCGCGGAAGATGAAGCTCTTCGGCGGGTCGGTCAGCAGCTCGCTCAGGATCGTGGACCCCGAGCGACGCAGGGCCGCGATGTAGACGAACGGGCGCACCCGCGTGGTCTTCTTACCGCTCGCTCATGGGCGTGTAGGGCGCGTCGTGCGGGCCCACGTACTGCGCCTTGGGGCGGAAGAGTCGGTTGTCGGAGAGCTGTTCGATGATGTGACCGCTCCAGCCCGCGATGCGCGACAGGGCGAACATGGGCGTGAAGAGGTCGAGCTCAAGGCCGATGCAGTGGTACGTGGTCGCGGAGTAGAAATCGACGTTGGGGTAGATGCCCTTGGAGGCGACCTCGCGCTCCATGATCTCCTCGATCTTGTGGCTCTTGGCGTAGAGGTCGGCCTTGCCCGTGTCCTCGGCGAGCTGCTTGGCGAGCTTCTGGAGGTCGGTGGCGCGGGGGTCCTTGGCCTTGTACACGCGGTGCCCGAAGCCCATGATGCGGTCCTTCTTGGCGAGCTTCTGCGTGACGTAGTTCTCGACGTCC
Organism: Phycisphaerales bacterium; assembly: GCA_029260475.1. Taxonomy (GTDB): domain Bacteria; phylum Planctomycetota; class Phycisphaerae; order Phycisphaerales; family UBA1924; genus OFTM391. The sequence goes on from JAJDDE010000146.1 coordinate 1,378, forward strand.
GCGACCGAATCGATCTCGTTGAGCATCTTCATGACGCCCTCGTTCGCGCCGCCGTGCAGAGGGCCACGGAGGGAGCCGACGGCGCCGGTGATCGCGGAGTAGACGTCTGAGAGGGTCGAGATGATCACGCGGGCGGCGAACGTGGAGTTGTTCAGCCCGTGGTCGGCGTGTGTGATCATGCAGAGGTCAAAGGCCTTGGCCATCGCGGGCGTGGGCTTCTCACCGTTGAGCATGTAGAGGAAGTTCTCGCTGAACGTGAGCGACTTGTCGGGGTGGACGAGCTCGAGGCCGCGCCGGTAGCGATCGAAGTAGGCGACGATCGTCGGGGCGTAGCCGAGGATGTTCAGGGCCTTGGCGCGGGCGGACTCCACGTCGTTGTCGTTGGGCGACGGGTCGTGCATCGCGAGGGCCGAGACCATGGTGCGGATGACGTGCATCGGCTCGGCGGTCTTGGGCAGCGAGCAGATGCGCTGCTCCATGCCAGAGGGCAACTCGTACCGCTTCTGCAGCTCCTCCTCGAAGTGCGCGAGCTCGCTCTTGCTCGGCAGGCGCTTGTTCCACAGGAGGAAGACGGTCTCCTCGAAGGTGGAGTGCTTGGCGAGGTCGCCGATGGAGATGCCGACGTACTCCAAGACGCCCTGCTCGCCGTCGATGTAGCTCATTTCGGTCTCGCTGGCGACGATGCCTTCGAGGCCCTTTGCGAACGTGGCGGTGGTCATGGGGGCCGGCTCCTGCGGGTGCGATGCGGTGGTGAGTCGAGATCGGGCGGGTTGTGCCCGGGGTGAGTCGCCACTATATGCGTGGTCGGGGGGCATCACCAAACCTCTCTCCCACCTCCCCCGAGACGACCCTCATGCCCCTTCAAGACCTGCTCATCGCCGGCGACCTGCTCCACAACCCCGATCTGCCCCCCGAGCGGGGCTGGCTGCGTATCGCGGGCGGCACCATCACCGAGCGGGGCTTCGGCGAAGCCCCGAGTGTGAATGAACCCACGGCGCTGGGCGGACGCGGGCGTCTGGTCTCGCCGGCCTTCGTAGACGCCCACATCCACCTGCCGCAGGTGGACAGCGTGGGCTGCGAGGGGATGCAGTTGCTGGAGTGGCTGGATCGCGTGATCTTCCCCGCGGAGGCGTGGTGGGGGCGTGGTCAGCACCTCGCGATGACGCGCACGTCAGCGAGACGGATGATCGAGCAGGGCACCGCCGGTTTCGCGGGGTACCTGACCTCACACGCGGAGACCTCCGGTGCCGCGCTGCGCTGGCTGGCCTCGAACACCCCGCTGCGATTCGTCGCGGGTCGGGTCGCGATGGACCGCAACGCCTCGGACGAGCTGATCGCCGAGGACATCGGGCGCATGACGATGAGCCCCACGCCCTCGCCGCTGCTCGCGGCCCTCGAAGACGAGCTGCGCCATCGTGTGAGCGCCAACCCGCGGTTTGCGGTCTCCTGCACGGAAGAGCTGCTCGCGGAGATCGGCTGGAAGATGCGCGACGACCCGCGCCTCTTCATGCAGACCCACCTCGCCGAGTCACCCGACGAGCTGCGCACGATCGCGGCGCTCTTCCCGGACGAGCCGGACTACACGAGCGTCTACGAGAAGGCGGGGCTGCTGGGCGAGCGCTCGATCTTCGCCCACTGCTGCCACCTCTCGGAGCGTGAGTGGGGGGCGATCGCCGACTCGAAGAGCGTGATCGCCCACTGCCCGACCGCGAACATCTTCCTCGAGGCGGGGCTGTTCGATCTGGAGACGGCAACCGAGCGGGGCTGCCGCGTGGCGCTGGGCAGCGACGTGGCGGCGGGGGCCGATGTCGCGATGCCGCGCGTGGCGCGGGCGATGATCGAGACGGTGAAGGTCCGCCGGATGACGGGCGTCGCGCCACACGCCCGGGTGCCGACGCCCCAACAGGCCTGGGCGATGATGACGCGGGGCGGGGCACTGGCGCTCGATTGGCAGGACATGGGCACGCTGGATGTCGGCGGAGCGGCGACCATGCTCGTGATCGACGTCCCCGACGCGTGGCGCGACGAGCACGTGCTGGGGCGTCTGCTCTACAACTGGGACCACCGGTTGATCGAACACCGCGTTTTCGACGGCGTGCGCACCGACCCGGGTACGATCTGACGCGATGCTGATCCCGCTGGGCACCGATGTACGCCTGAGAAGGCCGACGCTCGTCACGTATGTGCTGATGGCGCTGTGCGTATTTGTGTTCGTCGGGCAGAAGGTCTCCGACAACCGCACGCCCTCGAACGAGCCGCCGCGGTACTACCAGTTCATGCTCTTCTCGTTCGACGACAACCCCGACCGCGTGATGGGTGAGTTCGAGCAGCAGGTGCCGGGCGAGCGTGGGGTGATCCACCTGAACCCGGGGCGCTGGTACCAGTACGTGACCTACCAGTTCCTGCACGGGAGCTGGATGCACCTGCTGGGGAACATGGTCTTCTTGCTGGTCTTCGGCCCTCCGGTGGAAGACCGCTTCCGCCGGTTCGGGTTCCTCGGCTTCTACCTGTTCGGCGGCATCCTCGCGGGCGTCGCGCACGGCGTGCTCGAAACGCACACCGAGTCGGTCGGGGGCGTGATCTACAGGTCCGTTGCGCCCGTGCTCGGCGCCTCGGGATCGATCGCCGCGGTCTCTGGCGCGTACCTCGTGCTCTTCCCATTCGCGCACGTGCGTTTGATCTCGCTCTTCGGGATGTTTGCGCTCCCGGGCTGGATGTTCGTGTGCTTGAGCATCTTTTTCGACCTCGTCTTTCTGGCGTCGGGTGATCGGGGCGTGGCGCACTTTGCGCACCTCGGTGGGTACGGCGCTGGCGCTGGGGTCGCGATGCTTCTGCTGTGGCGCAAGGTGCTGCCTCGCGAGACATACGATCTCTTCTCGATGGCCAAGCAGGCCCACCGCCGGCGCACATACCGTGCGCTGGTCGCGAAGGGTCCGAGCAGCTCGCCCTTCATCAAGGACGCCGCGATCCCGAGAAAACTGGCCTTAAAAGACCACCACCCCGACCCGCACAGCGAGGAGCGGAGGGCGATCGCGAGCCTCGCCCCCGCCGAGCCGAAGGCCGCGACCGACCGTTACCTCGAACTCTCGGGCACCGACGAGCACTGCACGCTCGCGAGAGACGCCCAGCTCGTGGTCGCGAACACGCTCTTCGAGCGGGGCGATCATGAGAACGCGGTGGAGGCGTACGAGCGCTTCCTCAAGCGCTACCCGGACGACCGCGAGACCGACCAGACGCGACTGCTCGTCGCGATGGTGTGCGCGCGCCACCTGAACGACCCGGTCTGCGCCACCAGGCACCTCGACACGCTGGACGAGGCGGGGCTGCCCGAGGGCCTGAGAGAACTCGCGCAGACGATCCGCGAGGAACTGTCGTGAGCGTGTTCGGACGCACCCGCGTGAAGATCTGTGGCGTGCGCGATGTCGAAACGGCGCTCGTCTGTGCGCACGCGGGTGCGGATGCGATGGGTGTCGTGCTCGCGCCGGGCTCGCCCCGGACCGTTTCGATCGAGCAGTCACGGGCGATCTGCGAAGCGCTCCCTCCCTTCGTCGCGAGCGTCGGGCTCTTCGTCGATGCGCCGATGGATGACATCGTGCGCGCGCACGAGGCGTGCGGCTTCGGCGTGGTGCAGTTGCACGGGGCCGAGTCACCCGGCGAGTGCCGGGCGGTCGCGGAGCGGACTGGTGCCCTCGTTATGCACGCGATCCGGTTCGACAGCGCGACGATCGGCGCGAGCCTGGAGGCCTACGCGGGTGTGTGCGACGCGCTGCTGGTGGACGGCTCTTCGGGGGGGCAGGGCGAGGCGTTCGAGTGGCAAGCGATGCGGGCGCACATGGATGGGCCTGTGCCGATCGTCCTCGCGGGCGGGTTGGACCCGCAGAACGTGGGCGAAGCGATCGGCGTTTTGAGGCCTTACGGGGTGGATGTGTCGTCGGGCGTCGAATCCTCGCGCGGCGTGAAGGACCATGCCCTGATCAGGTCATTCATCACCGAAGCACGACGTTCTGATTGGAACCGCCCGGAGTCGGGGTAAAATTCAATCGCTCACCGGCGTGATTGCCCGAATAAGGGCCTCATAACCGCCGATTGTCCTCGCAGAGACCCCTCACTCGAAAGAGGTGCGATATGGACGCGAGCACGAAGTCAGACAACCAAGCGACCATGCGTCAAGAGCGTGTGCAAAGGCCCGAGGTGCGTGTGATGACGCTGCCGCACGGCGCGTTGCCGATGTCGATGTCGGTGCCGAGCAGCGCGACGACTCACGCGGCACGCGTGGAGATGCACGCGGTCCCCGCGCAGCGTGATGAGCGGGGCCAGGTCTCGGAGCCCATGTGCTGAAGAGGCGTTGAGAGCCGCGTCGCGATTCAGGCCTGTGCCGGCGAAAACGACGACCCGGACTTCACGCCCCCCGCGACGAACTGACCGACCGAGAAATCCGAGGCCTTCTGTCCGGGCGCGAGCGTGAGCACGATGGGTGTCGCGGCGTGCACGGTGATCGTGTTGTTCGTGGGGTCGGTCTCGAGGATGTGACCCTGGATGCGGCGCGGCTGCCCGTAGAGGGGCTCGATGTACCCGCCGCCCGTGTTCACGATGTCGAAGCGCTTGGCGGCGTGCATGCGGATGGTCCCGACGATGCGGTCGCCCGGGTTGGTGCCGACCTCGTTGAGCGTGCTGAGGTGCAGCTGGTATTCGGTCTGGTTCAGCGTGATGACGACGCTGTCGCTCGTTTTCTGAGCGAGGACGGCGCGCGTGCGGTGCTGTGCGGTCTGGGTGGTCATGCTGTGATGGTGCCTTGGCTGGTGGGGGCTCGGAGGCCCAGGAAGTTCGCGAGCAGGGCGGGGCCCGCGTCGGTGAGGAAGCTCTCGGGGTGGAACTGCACACCCTCCAGAGGAGGGCCCGCATTGAAGGACCTGCGGAGCCCCATGACGACCCGGCACTCCGAACCATCGTCCAGCGTATCGGTGGTCCATGCCGAGAGCGCCCACTCCGGGGCATCGGGGACGTGCTCGATAGGGATGACAAGGGAGTGGTAGCGGGTCGCGGTGAAGGGGTTGGGGAGGCCCGCGAAGAGGCCCTGGCCGTCGTGATGGATGGGGGAGGTCTTGCCGTGCACGATGCGGGCGTGGCGCTCGACGGGCATGCGGTTGAGGTCGCCGATGCACTGGTGCCCGAGGCAGACGCCCAGCACGGGGACCCTGCCCTGGAAGAGCTCGATGATCTGGCGGCTGACGCCCGACTCCTTGGGCGTGCAGGGGCCCGGGGAGACGATGACGCGCTGGGGGGCGAGGGCCCGGGCCTCGTCGGGCGTGATCTTGTCGTTGCGGACCACGCGCACATCGAGCCCGCTGTCCAGCTCGTAGAGGCGCTGGACGAGGTTCCAGGTGAAGCTGTCGTAGTTGTCGATGACGAGGATCACGGGGACGAGTGTAGGTGAGGTGGGATGGCCTTCCAGGCCGTCCACGATCGACATCACCATCCGGAGGACGGGCGGCAAGCAGGAGGACGGGCAGGATGCCCATCCCACCGCCGCGTCTGTGTGATCAGGCCGCGAGTCGCCAGTCGTTCTCGTCGCCCTTTTCGCCCACACGCTTGGCGGTGCCCGCGACGCCGTCGCGGCAGACCACGAAGAGCTCGGGGGTGATGGGGTAGGGGAGTCGCTGGAAGTCTTCGCGGATCTTGTCGCAGATGCGGTCCACGAACTCCGCGGGCACGCCACTGAAGGCCAGGAGCATGTCGCGGCTGGGCGCGGCGGCGTAGAAGCTCTCGCCCAGCTCGGGCGCGAGGGTGGCGTGGAGCCCGTCGATCAGGAGGCGCGAGGCGTCGTAGCCGTCCTGGAACGTCAGGAGCATCGCCTGCCCGCCGTCTTCGGCTTCGAGGGAGCGCAGCTCGAAGTGGGGCGTCGCTTCGTCGAGGTTGGTGCGGGCAATGAGGTCCAGGTCTTCCGGGGTCACGCCCCAGCGCATCAACTGCTCCGTCGTGACGCTGACGGTCATGTTGGGCAGGTCGATGACGAAGACGATGACGGTGTTGTTCACCCAAGGGACGTGGGCGACTTGTTCGCGGCAGAGGTGGTCGAAGATCGATTCCGGCTGGATGCGCGGCATGATCTTCGTTTTCGCAAGGTCCCACGGGAGGGCGGCGGCGGCGAAGGTGTCGTCGTCGAAGAGGTGGTCGAGGTACTGCTCGACGATCTCGAGGCCCCGATCGAAGTCGGTCTTCACGAGACGCATGAGGTTGTCGAGGTCGAGGCGACGCCCGTCCACCACGAGCTCGGTCGGGCCGGTGAGCTCCGCGTTGAGCTCGGGCTTGAGGCGGTGGAGCAGGAAGAGGACCTGCTCTGCGAAGGCTTCGGGTTGCTCGGGGAGGGGCGTCATGATCTCGTCATCCTCGTAGTCGGTTCTGTCGTTCGCTGGCGAATGGGCCAGAGCCCGCATATCGGTCCCCGGACCTAGCGACCGAAGCGCACCTCTCGAGAAACCTCCCAATCGTTGCAGTCGGACACGCGCCGCCCGGTTCACCCGGTGCCCCGGGCGCGGCGCATCTGCTTGCGGACCAGTACAGTGCGCGCATGACCAGGCGATGCGATATTCACGGACCGGGCGACACACTTTCTTGCGGCGAGGGGCGCCCGCTCACCGTCATCGGCGGGCCCTGTGTGCTGGAGAGCCCCGAGTTGTCCGTGACGGTCGGCGAGACGTTGCGCAAGGCTTGCGCGGATCTGGGGCTGTCGTATGTGTTCAAAGCGTCGTATGACAAGGCGAATCGCTCGAGTGCCGCGAGCCATCGTGGGCCGGGAATGGAGGCGGGGCTCGATCAGTTGTCGTCGCTCCGAGAGCGGCTGGGCGTGCCGGTGCTGACGGATGTGCATGAGCCGGGTCAGTGCGCGCGCGTCGCGCAATCGGTGGACATCCTGCAGATTCCCGCGTTCATGTGCCGTCAGACGGACCTGCTCGTCGCGGCGGGCGAGGCGTGCGCGGACGCCTCGTTGCGCGCGTCGTGCGTGAACATCAAGAAGGGCCAGTTCCTCTCGCCGGGCGAGATGGACGGGCCGGTGGACAAGGTCCGCGGCGCGGGTTGCCGCGGCGTCATCGTGACCGAACGCGGCACGTTCTTCGGCTACAACCGCTTGGTGAACGATTTCATAGGCATCGGCGAGATGCTCGACGGCGTGGGGTCGGACGAGACGACCCCGCCTGTGTGTTTCGACGCGACGCACTCGGTGCAGAAGCCCGGTGCGAAGGACGCGTCCGGGCGGCTCTTCTCCAGCGGGGCGCGCGATCGCGTGCCGATGCTGGCGTTGGCCTCGGTCGCTGCGGGGGTGGACGTGCTCTTTATCGAGTGCCACCCGGAACCCGAGAAGGCGCCGAGCGACGGGGCGAACATGCTCCATCTTGAGGACGCGCCGGCCCTGCTGAGGCGGATCGCCCGGGTCCGCGAGGCGGCGCTGGGCGGGTGAGGGGATCGGCACGATCCTGCCCGATCGCGACGCGGGGCTAGGAGTGGGCGGCCTCGGGGGCTAGGATCGAGCGTCATGCCCGACCACGATCCAGCGTTCGAACACGAACAAGGTGATGGTAAAGGCTGCTCCCGATGCGGACAGCCCGCGGTGGTCACCGAGGTCACGGTGCAGCACGGCAAGAAGGTGGAGCGACGCCTGTGCGCCGAGTGCGCACGCGAGGTGGGCATCTCCGTCCAGTCCAACCAGCCGCTCGAGCAGATCATGACGAGCATCCTGATGAGCCAGCAGGAGAAGCAGGCCGAGCGACGCGAGGAACGCAAGCAGAAGCCCGAGCCCGCGGCCCGGTGCGGCTCGTGCGGGCTCAGCTTCACCGAGTTCCGCAACAAGGGCCTCCTGGGCTGTGCCGACTGCTACCGCCACTTCGAGCCCGCTCTCGCGCCACTGCTCCAGCGGTCGCACGAGGGGGGCAGCGAGCACGCGGGGAAGGTGCCCTCCCGCGCGGGCGAGGCGCTGGACCGTCAGCAGCGGCTCGTGAGCCTGCGGAAGGAGCTCGCCGACGCGGTGGAGACCGAACAGTACGAAGAAGCCGCCAAGCTGCGCGACGAGATCCGAACGATCGAGCGGGGCCCCGCAGCGTGCGAGGGTGACGTCTCCCAAGAGTCAGACACCGACAAGGCATGAGCAAACAGCGCTTCCACGATCACGCGGAGTGGCTGCGCGGCGACGGCCCGGGGCACGACGTTGTGCTCTCTTCACGGGTCCGATTGGCCCGGAATTTCGCGGGATTTAACTTCCCGGGGCGGGCGAGCCAGGACGATCAGGCCCGCGTCATGGAACTCGCCAAAGAGCACATCACCGGGCTCGGGCTCGACCCGGGCGTCGTGTGGGTGGACCTGGAGGCCCTGGACGCCGAGGAGCGGACGGTGCTCGTCGAGCGGCACCTGATCTCCAAGCAGCACGCCAAGGGCAAGGGGGCCCGGGGTGTCGCGGTCAGCAACCCCGACGAGCGGCTCTCGATCATGATCAACGAGGAGGACCACCTCCGCATCCAGGTCATCCGCTCGGGCGTCGCGCTCGCGGAGGCCTTCGACCAGATCGACAGCGTGGACGATCGGCTCGAATCGCGGATCGATTACGCGTTTTCGCCCAGATTCGGCTACCTCACCGCGTGCCCGACCAACGTCGGCACCGGCATCCGGGTCTCCGTCATGCTCCACCTCCCGGCGCTCAAGCACATGGGCGAGATGGACAAGGTCCGCAAGGCCGCCAAGGCGATGGGCCTCGCGGTTCGCGGCTTCTACGGCGAGGGCTCCGACGCGGTCGGGGACTTCTACCAGCTCTCGAACCAGACCACGCTCGGGCGCTCGGAACGCGACCTGATGGTCGGGTTCGAGCGGGACATCGTGCCGAAGGTCGTGGAGTACGAGCGGATGGCCCGGAAGAACCTGCTCGAACGCAGGCGCGCGTTCCTGGAAGACCGCGTCTGGCGTGCGCTCGGGATCCTGCGAAACGCCCGGCTTATGAAGGCGGACGAGGCGATGGAGCACCTCTCGCAGGTGCGGCTCGGCGTCGTCAGCGGCGTGCTGGACGGCTCGGGCCTGACGCTCCCGGAGGTGCAACAGCTCCTGCTCTTCGTGCAGCCGGCCCACTTGCAGAAGGCGCGTCACCGCCAGATGGATCAGGCCGAACGCAGGCTGGAGCGGGCCCGCCTGCTGCGAGAGGCAATGGGGCCCTCGGCGTGAGTGGTCGCGAACCCGGTGGCTTTGTATGGCCGCCCCGGGAAGCTCGGGCCACCCTTGACGAGCCTGCCGCTATCGATCCGCCACAGACCGAGACCACGCCGATGCGATCGCCCCGGTGGTGGGCCCTCGAGCACGCATGGCTGTCGCCCATCCGCACCCCGCTTGAGCAACGGATGCGCAACACGGGCTGGACCGAGGAGAGCGTGTTGGACGCGTGTGCCCGTTGCGGCCAAGCGGTGGGGGACTTCGAGGAGACGGAATTCGGGTGTGCCGCGTGTGCCAACAGGCGGCTGGCGTGGTCGCGTTGTGTGCGATTGGGGGCGTACGAGGGGCACCTGGCGGACTGGGTGCAGGAGGTGAAGTTCGAGCGGGCCTGGCGTCTGGGGGAAGCGCTCGGGCGATTGCTGGGGCGTCGTCTCGTTGCGGCGGGGTTCGAGGGCGTGATCGTTCCCATGCCCACCACCTGGCGCCGGCGGCTGGCTCGCGGCTGCGATCACGCCCTGACCATCGCCCGCGGTGTCTCGCGGGACACCGGGTTCCCGCTGGCGTGTGCGCTCGGGCGTGCCCATCGTCCCAGCCAGCGCTCGGTGGCGCCGTCGGCGAGGCGGGCGAACGTCGCGAAGGCGTTTCGCGCTAAAGAGCGGGTGTGCGGATCGATCGGCGCACGGGACATCGTCGTTGTGGATGACGTATTGACCAGCGGGGCGACGATTTCGGCGGCATGCAGGGCGCTGCGCCGTGGACAGTCTGTGGAGGGCGCGAAAAGCGCGGGGATTTGGTGCGCGGTTGTTGCGGTCACGCCCCCGGCTTCGGGGCCCGGCTCGGGTGAAGGAACGGGCGTGGCGCGTGCTGGAGCGGGTTCGGGCGGATGAGGGTGTTTCGGGATGGCGGGAAGATGGACTTTTTCTTGGAGCGTCTTCTTGACGCTTCGATCATCGTGACTATGCTTGCCGTCCCGCCCAACCGATCAGGTTTGGCGATGCGGGCCACGGAGCGAGATGCTCTATGGGCCGCACCCTCATTGGCAAGTAAACAGATCGAAATACAAGCCGCGAGAGTGTGCTGTGTGTGACATCGACACCGAGTCGAAGGCCTAACAGCCGTCACACGCATGTTACACGTTGCGTATCGCTTTCACAGGCGGTTCGCACTCGATGGCTCTCGGATGGCTGCGTGATCGCAAGATCGCGTGGTCAAACGCCTTAGAGTGAAATTTTTAAATTCTCCGACTCTAGCCGGGTCGGAGGCGAGCAGATTAATCTGATCGTGACCGGGCACTGTGTGGGATCCTGTAGGACTGGAACCGCCTTTCGAGGTGGGGCCGGTCGTCTGGTGAAAGCGTGGTGCTTGAACAGGCAAACTCATTTCGAAGCAACGGTCAGGGGCTTGCCCTTGGCTTTAGCAGAGATATTCAATTGAAGAGTTTGATCCTGGCTCAGATTGAACGCTGGCGGCATGGCTAAAACATGCAAGTCGTGGGAAAAGCACCTTCGGGTGTGGACACCGGCGAAAGGGCGAGTAATGGTATCGAACGTGCCCAGAGGTGGAGAATAGCGTCGGGAAACTGGCGGTAATGCTCCATGTGCTCTACGGAGGAAAGCTACGGCGCCTCTGGAGCGGCGATACTCCTATCAGGTTGTTGGTGGGGTAAAGGCCCACCAAGCCAAAGACGGGTAGCGGGTGTGAGAGCATGACCCGCCGCATCGGGACTGAGACACTGCCCGGACTCCTACGGGAGGCTGCAGTAACGAATCTTCCGCAATGCACGCAAGTGTGACGGAGCAATGCCGCGTGTGGGATGAAGCAGCTTCGCTGTGTAAACCACTGTCAGGATCTAGGAAGAACTGACCAGATCCAAAGGAAGGGCCGGCTAAACTCGTGCCAGCAGCCGCGGTAATACGAGTGGCCCGAGCGTTAATCGGAATCACTGGGCTTAAAGCGTCCGCAGGCGGACGCGCAAGTATCTTGTGAAATCCCACGGCTCAACCGTGGAACTGCAGGGTAAACTGCGTGTCTTGAGGTAGGTAGGGGTCATCAGAACGTACGGTGGAGCGGTGAAATGCATAGATATCGTACGGAATGCCAAAGGTGAAGACAGGTGACTGGGCCTAATCTGACGCTCATGGACGAAAGCGTGGGGATCAAACAGGATTAGATACCCTGGTAGTCCACGCCGTAAACGATGCACACTAGGTCGGTGTCCCTTCGACGGGTTGCCGGCCGCAGAGAAATTATTAAGTGTGCCGCCTGGGGAGTACGGTCGCAAGGCTAAAACTCAAAGGAATTGACGGGGGCTCACACAAGCGGTGGAGCATGTTGCTTAATTCGAAGCAACGCGAAGAACCTTACCTGGGCTTGACATGTACGGATTAGCTCTTGGAAACTTGAGTAACGCCTTCGGGTGGAACGTACACAGGTGCTGCATGGCTGTCGTCAGCTCGTGCTGTGAAGTGTTGGGTTAAGTCCTTTAACGAGCGCAACCCTTGTCGCTAGTTGCCAGCGAGTAAAGTCGGGGACTCTAGCGAGACTGCCGGTGTCAAACCGGAGGAAGGTGGGGATGACGTCAAGTCCTCATGGCCCTTACGCCCAGGGATGCAAACGTGCTACAATGGCAGATACAGAGCGACGCAAGACCGCGAGGTGGAGCAAATCGCAAAAAGTCTGCCCCAGTTCGGATTGCAGTCTGCAACTCGACTGCATGAAGTTGGAATCGCTAGTAATCGGAGATCAGCTACGCTCCGGTGAATACGTTCCTGAGCCTTGTACACACCGCCCGTCAAGTCATGGAAGCTGGTAGTGCCCGAAGTCGCCTCGATTCAGGGGTGCCCACGGCAAGATCGGTGACTGGGACTAAGTCGTAACAAGGTAGCCGTAGGAGAACCTGCGGCTGGATCACCTCCTTTCTAAGGGATTTCCTTAGACCGGCCACGCTGGGAGCTCTTTCTCGCATTCCGCGAGAAGGCATAACCCCTCAGCAGAACAGAGATGTTCAGCCGGATCCCGTCGACATATTCTCGTTCGGAATAGCCTCTTCTGCTTCGGCAAAGGATGGCCCGAATAGTGGCACGGTGACGTGTCACGAATGGCTTGTTCGATCTGTTTCTTGATATACAAGAGCAGCCCCGGTCAATTGGTCGGGGCTGTTTCTTTTTTGACCCAACGACCACCGCGTCACGCAGACGCCACCGGGGCAGTGTCGGCGTGACGGTACCCGCAGCCCATCGGGTGACTGGCGCACGATCGTTTCAGGCGTTTCGGTGAGGGGGCTTCAGTCCAGCGCGAGCGGCTTGGTGGTCACGCCGTCGGGCCCCAGCATGAGCATGGACGAGGGCTCGACGCGGGTCCACGCGTCACCCACGCTGCCCAATGGTTCAGACGCGATCACCGCGGCGCCCGCCGGGAGCACGGTGCTGCAGTGATCGAAGTCGCACAACGCGTCGCGATGTGTGGAGTAGTAGAGCGTGCGCGGCTCGTCGTGTGACGCGTACCGCACCGCCCAGGTCCGCTGCCCGTCGCTGGTGCAGACGGTGCAGGTAAAGGGGTCCTCGACGCCCGCCTCCGTGCGCACGCGTTCGACATCCCGGATCATCCCGCTGAGCCCCTTCTCGGGATCGGATTCCATGCCGTGGGTGAGGGCCAGGAGGAACATGCACTCGGAGTCGGTCGAGCCCCCGAGCTCGCCGAAGAGTTCGGGAGCGATCATGCTGTAGAGGCGCTGCTTGAGGCGGTCGAACTCCGGGATGCCGCCGTTGTGCTGGAAGAGCCAGCGCCCGTGCGCGAAGGGGTGGCAATTGGTTCTCTGGATGCCGCCCTCGGTCGCCTTGCGGATGTGCGCGAAGAAGAGCGGCGTGTTGATGCGCGGGGCGATCGACAGCAGGTTCTCATCGTTCCAGATCGGCAGCACGTCGCGCAGGCGACCGGGGATCTCGTTGTCGGAGTACCAGCCGATGCCGAAGCCGTCGCCGTTGGTCGGCCACTCGATCTCTTTGGCGCCGAGCGATTGGTGCAGCAGCGAGTGCCCGGGGTCGAGCAGGATGGTGCTCATCGCGATGGGCGGACCTTGATAGACGAGCCAGCGGCACATGGTGTTGCTCTCCTTGGTGGTATCGCAGCGTAACAAACCCATACGCGTATCCGCTTGAGCAGACTGGGCGATGAACGAACAACACCGGTCTGCCGGACGGTTCGAGATACCCGTGGGCTTGGTGTACTCGACCAAGTGCGGAGCCAGGCCTACCGAGAAGGGATGATGCCGATTCTCGAACGCATGGGCTCGTCCTTCGCGGTGCACATAAAAAACCTCGCCCGTGCGGGCGAGGTTTGCTGGTCATCGTTCGATCAGGCCGTCGCGGCCCTCCGCCATCGCGTCGCTCAGAGTGCCGACGCACCTACACGCGGGCTCGGGGAGATCAGGCCGGGGTGCGGTGTTCGTACCCAAGTTCGCGCAGCAGCGCCCCGCCGAGGTGTTCGACGCTCGCGAGTTCTTCGGCGTCGAGCTTCTTCCAGCGGCCGCGCCCGTCGAAGAGCGGCTGGTTGATCTGCCAGTTGCGGAGCTGGTTGTGGTGCTCGTCGCCGATTGAGTCGGGGGGGCGTTCGATCGTGTCGGCGTAGTACTTTTTGGGGGTCGTGTGGAAGGTGGCCATCGCCTGGTCGTAGGGCACCTCGAGGAACGCGCACACCCCCTCCATCGTGGAATGGAAGTCGGTGACGAGCTCTTCGTAGCGGACGAGGTGGACGCGCGGGTGGCTCCAGAAGGGTCGAGCGCCCTCGTTGTCGCGCACCCAGCGGTTGATCCCGTTGTCCGCTGAGCCGGTCCGTTCCTTGATGGACGCGGCGACGTCGCGCCCGTCGCGGAGCATGAGGATCACCTTGGCGTGTGGGGTGCGCTCGAAGATGGTCCCGATCCTGCGGATGTGCAGCGGGGTCTTCTCGACCCAGCGCCGTGCGCGCCGGGCGGTGGCGCACCGATCGAACCAGCGGAGCTGGGCGCGGTACGCCTTCTCGGGCTTGGTCGCGACCTGGGTCTCGCGCGCCAGGGGCTCGATGTCCGGGTGCGCGCCGAGCACCGCGAGCATCAGCGAGGTGCCGCTGTGCCCGCAGCCAACGATGAAGATCGGGTCGTCGAGCGCTCGATGAGATCCTGAGAGGCGGGCGAGGAGGTATCGAGTCCAGATACCGAGTTCCTCGCGCCTCCGCTGGATCGATCGCTGGAGGTTCACGCCGTCGCGGCCATCTTCTCGGCCTTGGCCTTCGCGTCGTCGAGCGTGCCGACGTACATGAACGCGGACTCGGGCAGGTCGTCGCCCTCGCCGTTGCACAGGCGCTCGAAGGAATCGATGGTGTCCTCGAGCGAGGTGTAGATGCCGGGGAAACCGGTGAAGACCTCGGCGACGAAGAAGGGCTGCGAGAGGAAGCGCTCGATCTTGCGGGCGCGCCCGACGAGGAGCTTGTCCTCCTCGGCCAGCTCGTCAACGCCGAGGATGGCGATGATGTCCTGGAGGTCCTTGTAGCGCTGGAGGATCTTCTGCACCTGGCTGGACACCGAGTAGTGGCGCTCGCCCAGGATGGCGGGGTCGAGGATGCTGGACGAGGAGCCCAGGGGATCGACCGCGGGGAAGATGCCCTTCTCGGCGATGCCGCGAGCGAGGGTCACGAAGGCGTCCAGGTGAGCGAACGCGGTCGCGGGCGCGGGGTCGGTGAGGTCGTCCGCGGGGACGTAGATGGCCTGCACCGAGGTGATGGCGCCCTTGTCCGTCGAGGTGATGCGCTCCTGGAGCTCGCCCATCTCGGTGGAGAGCGTGGGCTGGTAGCCCACCGCGGAGGGCATGCGACCGAGCAGCGCGGAGACTTCCGAACCGGCCTGGGTGAAGCGGAAGATGTTGTCCACGAACATCATCGTCTCTTTACCCGAGGCATCGCGGAACTCCTCGGCCATGGTGAGGCCCGAGAGCGCGACGCGGAGGCGGGCCCCGGGGGGCTCGTTCATCTGACCGAAGACCATCGCGACCTTGTCGAGCACGTGGGCGGTGTTGCCCTCGGCGTCGGTGTACTCGGCCTCGGCCATTTCACGCCAGAGGTCGTTGCCCTCGCGGGTGCGCTCGCCGACGCCGCAGAAGACGGAGTAGCCGCCGAACTCGCGTGCGACGCGTGCGATCATCTCCTGGATGATCACGGTCTTGCCGACGCCGGCACCGCCGAAGAGACCGATCTTGCCGCCTCGGACGAAGGGGCACAGGAGGTCGATGACCTTGATGCCCGTCTCGAGGATCTCGGTCTTGGGGTTGAGCTCGGTGAATTCGGGCGGGGCGCGGTGGATCGGGCGACGCGGGGCGTTCTCGACCTGCGGCCTCTTGTCGATGGGCTCGCCCAAGAGGTTGAAGACGCGACCGAGCACCTGCTCGCCGACGGGCACCGTGACGGGTCCGCCGGTATCGAGGCACTTCATGCCCCGGGTCATGCCGTCGGTGGAGCCGAGCGCGACGCACCGGACCAAGCCGCCGCCGAGGTGCTTCTGCACCTCACCGGTGATCTTGATGTCGATGCCGCGATGCTCCGTCTCGATCTTGACGGCGTTGTAGATTTCGGGGAGTTGGTCATCGGGGAACTGGGCGTCGAATGTCGAGCCAATGACCTGAGAGATCACACCTTCGGTTGCCATGATCGCGCGTCCTGGTGTCGTGGGGTGGAGTTCGAGGGGTCGCGCTGTGGGCACGCCTCGACTAGAGGAGGGCCCGGGCGACAGGGAGGAGAGGATAGCTCTTCCGCCGATCTCGGACCACCGGCACAGGCCCTACCGCCCCCCGAAACCGCAAGGATCGAGCGGCCTGAATGGGCCGGCATCGCCCCGCCCGAGAAGACATGTGGGCGGGCGGGCGCACACCCGATGGGGGAGGGGAGGAGTTCCATGCTCAAGCTGCCCAAAAACATCGCGTCGCTGATGCCCGCCGAGCAGGAGAACCACCGCGGCGCGGGTCGGCTGCACTGCCAGGGTCTCCGCAGCTCGCTCGGCCCGGTCCTCGACCTCTCTGCGACGGGCATGATGGTCCTCCGGAAGAAGGACCCGACGACCGGCAACACCCCGCTGGTCGTCTGGCTCGAGTCGCCCAGCGGCGACCGCGTCTTCCTGCGGGCCGAGCTCAAACGCCACGAACGCCTCGGCTGGCGCAGGCACCACGCGGCGTACGAGTTCATCGACCTGTCGGAAGAGAAGAAGCTCGCCCTGATGGAGATCGCACGCTGCAGCATCCGCTACGAGTACGGGCTCGGGGATCGCAAGGCGGGCTGAGACGATCAGCTCGCGGCCCCGATCGCCACGATCACGATCACAAAGCCGAGCAGCCATCCCGCGATACTCATGCCCACAAGAAAAACCCCGATCTCGAGAAGATCGTCAGGGACATTCATGTTGAAGAAAGCGATCAGCGCGATCGTGATCATGATCAACGCGCCCGGGTCAACCCCGCACATGATGGGAAGCGGAATGAAGTTCCCGGCCGTCGCCATGATGCCGAGCACGATGCAGCGCCAGAGCAGCCCCTTGATCGTTGGGATCTCGACGCCCATGAAGCTGCCAACAACAAACGTCACGCCCGCCGCGCAGATGGCGTAGAACAGCGTGCTGATCCCAAGAACGATGGCCACTTCCATTGGCGAATTCTCCGGCCGGGAGTCGGCGCGCCCAGATTACACTCCGACCGGCTGGGCGTTCAGCTTCTTACGGATCACCGTCTGCAGGATGCCGCCGTGCCGCACGTACTCCGCCTCGACGGGTGTGTCCACGCGGGAGCGGCAGATGAACTCGACCTTCATGCCGTTTGTCTTCGTCGCCAGGACGCGCACGTCCGCGCCGGGTTCGAGGACCTCGGGCATCTCGATGTCGAACGTCTCGGTGCCGTCGAGCCCCAGCGACTGGGCACTCTCGCCCTTCTTGTAGACCAGCGGCATCACGCCCATGAAGACCAGGTTCGAGCGGTGGATGCGTTCGAAGCTCTGCGCGATCACGCAGCGCACGCCCAGGAGCATCACGCCCTTGGCGGCCCAGTCGCGCGACGAGCCCATGCCGTAATCGTTGCCCGCGAGGATGACCAGTGGCGTGCCTGCCGCCTTGTAGTTCATCGCGGCGGGGAAGATGTAGTCCACCGGCGCGTCCCAGCCCTCGCCCTTTGTGAAGTCGCGCGTCCAGCCGCCCTCAGGGGTCTTTCCGTCGGCACCCTTGGCGAGCTGGTTGCGGACGCGGACGTTGGCGAAGGTGCCGCGGGTCATCACGCGGTCGTTGCCGCGCCGTGAACCGTAGCTGTTGAACTGCGCGGGGCTGACGCCGTTCTCGATGAGGTACTGGCCCGCGGGTGTCTCGGGCTCGATGCGCCCGGCTGGCGAGATGTGGTCCGTGGTGACCGAGTCGCCGACGACGACGAGGCACCTGGCGCCGTGGATTGGCTTGGTGCCGGGGGCCTCTTCGGTCATGCCATCGAAGAAGGGGGGGTTCTGGATGTAGGTGCTGTCGTCCATCCAGGGGTAGAGCGCGCTCTCGGAGACGGGGACGTCGTTCCAGGTGGGGTTGCCGGTGAAGACGTCGGCGTAGCGGTCCAGGAACTGCTCGCGGGTGACGCAGGAGTCCACGAGGTCGCGGACTTCTTTGTTCGTGGGCCAGATGTCCTTGAGGTAGACGTCCTTGCCGTCGGGGGTCTTGGCGATGACGTCGCTGAAGACGTCGATGTCCACGGAGCCGGCGATGGAGTAGGCGACGACGAGCGGGGGCGAGGCGAGGTAGTTCGCTCGGACCGCGGGGTGGACACGCCCCTCGAAGTTGCGGTTGCCCGAGAGCACCGAGGCGACGGCGAGGTCACCCTCCTCGATGGCCTGCTCGATCTCCGGGGGCAGGGGGCCCGAGTTGCCGATGCAGGTCGTGCAGCCGTAGCCCACGGTGTGGAAGCCCATGGCCTCGAGGTCTTCGGTGAGGCCGGCGCGGTCGTAGTACTCGGTGACGACCTTGGAACCCGGGGCGAGGGAGGTCTTGACCCAGGGCTTGCGGTTGAGCCCGAGCGCACGCGCCTTGCGCGCCACGAGGCCGGCGGCGACCATCACGTCCGGGTTCGAGGTGTTCGTGCAGCTCGTGATCGCGCCGATGACGACCGAGCCGTGGCGGAGCGTGATCTGCTGGCCCGCGTGGTCCGGGTGCGAGGCCTCTGTGAGCGTGACGCGGACGGTGCCGTCGCCGCTGGGGCCGTCGGGCGTCTGGTTGACCGCGGCGTTGGCGGCGTGTCCGCCCTCGCTGGCCCACGTGTTCAGGTCCGCCGCCTCGCTGGGGACGTTCTTGCCGAAGGTGTCCTTGAGGTCCTTGTTCCATTGGTGGTGCATCTCGGAGAGCAGCACGCGGTCCTGCGGGCGCTTGGGCCCGGCGAGGGAGGGCACGACCGTCGAGAGGTCGAGCTCGAGCGTCGCGGCGAATTTCGGCTCTGGCGCGTCCTTGGACCACCACAGGTGGTTGGCCTTGGCGTACGCCTTGGTGAGCGCGATCTCGTGCTCGGTCTTGCCCGAGAGGTGCAGGTACTTGAGCGTGATCTCGTCGATGGGGAAGAAGCCGATGGTCGCGCCGTACTCGGGGGCCATGTTGGCGATCGTGGCACGGTCGGGGAGGCTGAGCTCCGCGAGACCCGGGCCGAAGAACTCGACGAACTTCTCGACGACGCCGTGCTCGCGGAGCGTCTGCGTGACGGTGAGCACGAGGTCCGTCGCGGTGGCGCCCTCGGGGAGCTTGCCCGTCATGCGGAAGCCGACAACCTCGGGGGTGAGCATGTAGACGGGCTGGCCCAGCATGACCGCCTCGGCCTCGATGCCGCCGACGCCCCAGCCGACGACGCCAAGGCCGTTGATCATGGTGGTGTGGCTGTCGGTGCCGACGAGCGAGTCGGGGAAGACGTGTTTCGCGTTATCGACGACCTTCGTGAGCACGCCCCGCGCGAGGTACTCGAGGTTCACCTGGTGCACGATGCCCGTCGCGGGCGGCACCACGCGGAAGTTATCCAACGACTGCTGGCCCCACTTCAGGAACTCATAACGCTCGTTGTTCCGCTCGAACTCCTTCTCCGCGTTGATCGTGAGCGCGACGCGGGTCGCGAAGTCGTCCACCTGCACCGAGTGGTCGATCACGAGGTCGCAGGGCGCCTCGGGGTTGATCATCGCGGGGTCGCCGCCCAGCTTCTTCATCGCGTCGCGCATCGCCGCGAGGTCCACGACGCAGGGCACGCCCGTGAAGTCCTGCAGCACCACGCGTCCGGGCATGAAGGGCATCTCCACGCGCTCCACGCTCGACGGGTCATAGCTCGCGAGTTTGGTGACGTCATCGTCGTTCACCACGAAGCCGTCCACGTTGCGGAGCATCGCCTCCAGCAGCACGCGGATGGAGTAGGGCAGGGTGCTCAGTGTGGTCAGGCCCTGCTCTTCAAGGGCACCAAGGTCGAAGTAGGTGTAGGTCTCGCCGCCGACGTTCAGGGTCTTACGGCTGTTGAAGGGGTTCGTTGTCATGGGGTGGCCTCCTCGGGCGCTGGATCGATCAGGGCGAGATACAAGCAGGATAGAGGATCATCGGCATGATCCCAATCAATTAGGGTACTTGCCAAGATCACTATTGTTGATGAATAGGCTGGGACGGCACGATCAGCGGGCGCGGAGGGCGTCCACGAGCTGGCGCTCGAAGGCGTGGGCCGCGGGGCTGGGGATGCGGTCGGAGCGTCGAACGAGGGCGAGCTCGCGCAGGAGCGCCCCGTCTTTGCAGCGGGCGCCCTCTCCCTTCTTGAGGGCGAACTTGCTGACGAAGCCGACCCCGATGCCGGCGCGGACGTTGTGAACGATCGCGTCGATCGCGCGGAGTTCCATCGCGACGTTGAGCTCCACACCCGCGCTGTACGCGCTGTTGTCGATCATGGTGCGCACGGCGCTGCCAGCTTCGTACGAGACGACGGGCTCGCCTTCGAGGTCGTGCCAGCCGAACTCGGCGGCGCCGTCCAGCCGGTGGCCCTCGGGGACCAGCAGTCGCAGCTCGTCGGCGGCGAGCGGCATCATCAGGAGGTCGGTATCGACGCGGTGGGGGAGCGGGAGCGTGACCACGCCCATGTCGAGCTCGCCCGAGCGCACGCTGTCGGCGATCGCCCGTGAGCCCGCTTCTCGCACGTAAAACCGCACGCCGTCGTGTTGTTTTCGGAAAGCGCGGACGACCGAGGGCAGCAGGTAGGCGCTCGCGGTCGCGCCGCCCCCCAGACGGACCTCGCCACGTTCGAGCCCCGCGAGTTCGCGCACCGCCTGCCTCGCGAGGTCCGCAGCGCGCAGCGCGTCTTCGGCGTGCTCGAGGAAGATCCGGCCCGCTTCGGTGAGTTCGACGCCCCGCGGTGTGCGGTGGAACAACTCGGCGCCCAACTCGGCCTCAAGCTTCTTGAGCATCGCCGACAACGCCGGCTGGCTGACGCCCGCGGTCTCCGCGGCTCGCGTCATGTGCCCCGCCCGCGCGATGGCTCTGAAATGCCGAAGCGTGGTCAGTTCCATGTGATCACACGCATTATAGGGTTGCTGCCCTACTGGTGGTACGAAAGCTGCCCCGCGTCTTGAGACACGGGGCAGCCGGGTGATGATCGGACGGCCCCCGGAGGGGTTCGTGGGCCGCCCAATGTCAAGACGTCTACCGGCGGCCCAGGTTCGCGCTCCGAATTCAACGATCGTCGAGAAGTCGCTGCAGCATCCGCTCGATCCGCTCCAGGCGGCTCTCGACCTCCTTCATGCGGTCCTGCAGATGGCCGAATCGGCCCTCGGTCTCTTCCACGATGACCTCGATGTCCTCGAAACGGTTCTGGGCCATGTTCATCCCTTTGTCGAGCAGGGTCTCGACCTCGAGACGGATGTCGTCGTCGAGCTCTTCGACGAGCAGGTCGAGCTTCCCGTCCACGAGCCCCATGATCATGTTCTGGACGCCCTCGGGGAGCATCCGATCGAGGTCCAGTTCACGCTCGATGATCACCGGCTGGCCGCCGCCCTCGCGCTCGAGGAAGATGCGTCCGGCGAGCCCGAGGTCGCGCCCGCCCTCGCCGTCGCGCTGGAGTTGCAGCGAGAGTTGCGGCTGGTTGTTCCACTCGAATACCTGTGCGTTGCGGAGTTCCTGTTGCGCGAGCATCTCCATGCGCGCGCGGTTCGTGTCCATGAGCCGCTCGGAGAGGCTGCGGATCCGCTCGGCCATCTCGGCGATCTCCTCGGTGTTTTTCGCTCGGGCGATCTCTTGCTGTGTGAGCGTGAGCGCCGCGGTGAGCTCGGCGATCTTGCGATCGAGCGTCGGGTCCTGGCGCTGCGCCTCCTCGGGCTCGAAGAAAGCCCTGTTCTCGAAGACGTTCTGGTCGAACGCCTCGGACTGGAACCGCTGGAGCTTCACGACCTTCGAGACCTTCTCGCCGTTGCGGATGAGCAGGACCTCGATCTCGTCTCCCGGCTCGCGCGTCGAGAGGCTGGTGCGGATCGCACCGGAGTCGCCCGCGGGCTGCCCGCCGATGCGGACAATGACGTCGCCCTCTTTCAGCCCCGCCTTGCTCGCGGGGGCGTTGGGCACGACGTAGACAATCTTCGTTGCCATGTTCGGGTCGAAGCCGAGCTCGGCGATCTCCATGGGCGGCTCGCCCGCCAGACGCACGCCCAGCATCACCTTCGGCTGGTTCTGAGCGATCCGGGCGGGGAACTGCGGCGGGAGTCCCGCATCGGGGAACGCCGCGACGTCGGGCAGCTCCAGGAACCGCGCGATGTTCATGCCTTGGGGCGCTCCGGGCGTGCTGATGGAGATCGCCTCGCTGCCCGGCTCGTCGCGGGTGAGCAGGCAGATCACGTTGCCGCCCTCGCCGATCACTTCGTACTCCGTCCAGTCTCCGTCGAGGCTGGGCATCGCGATGGCCTCGCCGTTGTGCTTGAGCGTCGCCTTGCCGTCGCGGATCTCGAACTGGATCGTTTCGGTCGGGGTCTTGAGCGTGCTCAGCGTGACCGAAGACGTTTCGTGTTGGGCCGAGGCGAGACCGGAGCAGGCGATCAGGGCGGCAGCGGCCACGGTGGCGTTCAGAATGTTGCGCATGGTGTGTGTTCCTCGTGCGTGTCGTGGATGTGTGAGTGGGCCCCGGAAGGGGTCAGAACGAGAGGCCGTCGTCGGACGGCGCTGCGTCGGGAGGGGTGGTTTCTGGGGGGGTGGCGGCGGGGAACGGTGTGGTGGCGTACCGCGGCTCGATGGGCGTGAGTCGCGCGATGCCGTACTCGTCGGGCCTGGGCGCATAGTTCACGATCGCGGGCAGCTCGCGCCGCTCGACCACGCGCCGGACGACGTAGATCTCCACGCCGCGCCCGTCGGGGAGCTCGTTTTGCTCGAGCACGATCGCAGGCATCTCGGAGACCACACGCCCGTCGGCGAGCCCGCTGGCGACGTAGTGCGTGTACGCCTCGTCGGCGGTCGCTTGCGAGAGCAGGCGCGGCATGCCGGCGGTGAGCATTGTGCCGCTGCCGGTGCCCGAGGGCTTGGAGGCGAGCATCGGGTTGAGCAGCACGAGCGCGAGGACCGCGGCGGTCGCCCAGCCGGCACCGGTGAGCACGCGCCGCATCGGTGTCATGCGTCCGGCGTTGTGCAGATGCCCGCTCGGGATCTCGACGAGTTCGGCGGGGGCGATGGCGTCTTCGATCGCGATGCGCAGCCCGGCGTGGGCGCGCTGGGCGCGTCCGAGGCGCGACCAGAGCTCGGCGTCCACGAGCGCGAGTTCGTCGAGCTGGGCCCAGTCGATGGGCGTTGCTTCGTGGTCCACGACGCGCCCGATGAGCACGTCCTCGCGCGTCGGTTCGTAGTTCTCGTGGATCGTGTGGTCGGTCATACGCTGTCGCTCCGTTCGGAGTCTTCGGGTGGGGTGTCGGGGGATGCGGTGGGGGGGGTGGTCTGCGCCTCGAGCGCGTCGCGCAGCATGCGCCGTGCGCGCACCAGGCGTGTCTCGATCGTGGTCACCGGCACGCCCAGGGTGTCGGCGATCTGCTTGTAGCTCATGCCGCGAAGCGATCGGAGGATCAGCGGCTCGCGGTACGCCTCGGGCAGGGTCATCGCGGCGTTCAGGACCTCGTCGCGATCGGTCGTCCGCTGGTCGTGCGCCGAAGTCGGAGCGTGGTGCTCGAGCGTCTCCTTCGCGTCCTTGCGGACGCGCTGTCGCCTGCCGGCCGTCCGAGCGACGTTCACCGCGACGGTGCGGAGCCAGGAGCGGATCGCCATAGGATCGCGGAGTTCGTGCGCGTGGCTGACCACGCGGACCGCGACCTCCTGTAGGAGGTCTTCGAGCTCAGCTTCGCGGGGCTTGTGGGTGAGCAGGACCGCCGCCACCCATTGCCGGTGCTCGCGCCACAGCGCGCTGACGGCGCTCTGGGCGTCGTCCTGCTGGACGACACGGAGGGAGGCGGGGTGTGGGAGGTGCGGGGTCATGTGGTCTCTCACGGGGACGCGCCGCCCGGGCCGATCCGTCAGGCGGCGCACCATCAATTGTCGAAACCTATGGTCCGGGGCTGTATCGCCCCTCGGAAACCCTGACGTATGACGAACAAAGATTCGATGATGTCCTTCGGGGACCACCTGCACGAGCTCCGCAGGCGGCTGATTCTCGTGATGGTGGGCGTGGTGCCGGTCTTCTTCGTCTCCCTCTTCTTCGGGAGCCAGATCCTTGAATTCCTGATCGAGCCGCTCCGAGTGGCGCTCCTCAAGGCGGACCAGCCGCAGGCGATGTTGGCGACGAACGCGCTCGAGCCCTTTATCGCGTACCTGAAAGTGTCCTTCGCGTTGACGCTGCTGGTCGGGATGCCGTGGATGCTCATCCAGGGCTGGTTCTTCATCGCGCCGGGGCTGTTCTTGCGTGAGCGCCGGTTCGTGTACTTCCTGGTGCCGCTCTCGACGTCGCTCACGGCTATCGGCATGGTCTTTCTGTACACGGTCCTGCTGCCGATCTCGCTGTACTTCCTGATTACCTTCAACGCGGCGCTCGTGCAGCGACCCGCGCAGACGGCGCCGATCCCCGAGGGCGTCACCCTCCCCGTGATGCCCGTGCTCCAGGGCGTGCCGACCAAGGCGGACTTCGAGAGCGGGCTCGTGGGCCCGGGTTCGTGGTACTTCAACGAGAAGACGAGTCAGGTGCAGGTCGTCCGCCCCAACGGCGACGTCGGCACCATCAGCGTCCGGGGCGACGGGCTCATCGCGCAGGAGTTCCGCGTCGGTGAGTACATCGGGCTCGTCTTCCTGCTCGCCATGGTCTTCGCGATCAGCAGCCAGCTCCCGGTGGTCATGCTGCTCCTGAGCTGGGTGGGGCTGCTGCAGCCGGGCTTCGTGTCGAGGTACCGGCGTCATGTGGGGTTCGCGTGCGCCATTCTCGGCGCGGTGCTGACGCCGCAAGACCCGATCTCGATGATCGCGATGGGCGGAGCGCTCTACCTGCTCTTCGAGTTCGGCATCCTCCTGATGCGCTTCGTGCCCGCCAGCCGCATCGCGGGCGAGCGCGAGGAAGACCTCGAGCCGGACGGCGACGAGTGATGCCCGAGGCGACGCCGACGGACATCGAGATGATGCGCCGTGCCCTCGCGCTGGCGGCGGAGGCGGGCACGCGGGGCGAGGTGCCCGTCGGCGCGGTGGTCTACGTGACCGACACGGGCGAGGTCATCGGCGAGGGCGTCAACGACCGCGAGCACGCCCGCGACCCCGCGGGGCACGCCGAGTTCCACGCCATCCGCAACGCTTCGAAGCACCTCGGCGACTTCCGTCTGGAAGGCTGCACGCTCGTCGTCACGCTCGAGCCCTGCCCGATGTGCGCGGGGCTCATCGTCAACGCACGCGTCGATCGCCTCGTCTACGGCGCCAGCGACCCGAAGGCCGGCGCCTGCGGCTCGCTCATGACGCTCACGCAAGACGATCGGCTCAACCATCGTGTCACGCCGATCGCCGGTGTGCTGGCCGAGGAGTCGTCCGACTTGCTCAAGGCGTTCTTCCGCGCTCGGCGTGGTTAAGGCTCACCCGATGGTCGCGGTGTCCGTCTTCGTGCGCACGCCGTCGGTGCTCTTGCGATCGGGCCCGCCCGGGCCCTTGGGTGTGATGCCGAGGGTCGCGAGGTGCTCGTGCCACGCCTCGGTGTGGACTTCCCAGAAGTGCTCGAAGCTGTTGGAGATGTCGAAGGTCTTCATCGCCTCGCTCGCGTCGGCGCCCATGCGCTCGCGTTTCTCGTCGTTGGCGATCAGTTCGTAGAGGGTGTTGACCCAGTCGTTGTGCGACTCGTGGGAGAGCACGTAGCCGGTCTTCTCGTGCTGCACGACCTCCTTCGGGCCGCCCTGATCGGTGACGATCACCGGGAGCCCCGAGGACTGGCTCTCCATGACGACCTGCCCGAGCGTATCGGTGGTGCTGGGGAAGCAGAAGGTGTCGGCGGAGGCGTAGATCGTGGAGAGCTCGCGCCCGTGCCGGAAGCCCAGGAAGTGGGCGTTCTTGCCCTTGAGGTCCTGCTCCATCGTCTTGCGGTAGGGGCCGTCGCCGACGATCACGAGGTCCGCCTTGAGCCCGGCCTCGGCGCAGCGCTTGTGGACGCGCTTCCAGACCGAGAGCAGCAGCGGCATGTTCTTCTCGACCGAGACGCGCCCGACGTAGAGGACCTTCACGCTGTCGCGTGCGATGCCCTTGTGCCCCTGTGCCTCGAGCGTGTCCCACACGGAGTCGTCGCGGAAACCCGTGTTGAACTCGGAGGTCTCGAGCCCGGGCATCAGGGCGATCGTGTTGGCGCGGTCCATCCCGAGCTCGACCAGTGCGTCCACGTAGTCCTCGGAGCGGGTGAAGATCGAGCGGAAGGGGCTGTAGAAGAACCGCATGTACCACTCGGTCATGCGCGTGAAGCCGTGGTCGTCGAAGAGGCGATCGACGTAGGCGGGGAAGTCCGTGTGGTACACGCCCAGAACGGGCACGCGCAGCATCTTGGCGGCGATGTAGCCGATGAGCCCGACGGGCCCGGGCGTGGAGATGTGGATGACGTCGGGCTGGTGCGTGTCGATGTGGCGCAGGATGCGCATCAGCGGCGGGAGCACCATCTCGAGCTGCTCGTACTTGGGCATCTTGGTCGCGAAGACGGGCTTGAAGTTGTAGACGTTGTCCCACTTTGGCGTCTCGAAGCCGGTGCAGGTGATGACCTGCATGTCGCGCCCGGTGACGTTGGCCTGGTGCGCCACGTTCTGGATGAAGCGGCACACGCCGTTGACGTCGCCCAGCGTGTCGGTGAAGAGGCTGACGCGCATCGGGCGTTCGAGGACGCTGACCCCGCTCCCGGCGGGGGCCGCCTCGTGCTCGAGCTTCTCCAGCATGTTGCGCTCCTTGTTCTGATGGAACAGCGAGAAGAGGTAGGGCAGCTGCGCCGCGTGGACGATGAGGTAGCTCGTGAGGTGATCGACGATGCCCAGCTTGTCGCGCTCGCGGATGGCGCGGACGGCGCCAGTCGCCATCGACGCGGAGAGGGCGGTGCACAGGTCGTCTGCGAACAGGGCCATGCGTTCGTGCTGGCTGCACGGCGCGCCGTTGTCCCAGGTGCTCGGGTCGAGGTTGGCGCGCAGGTCGGGGTACTTCTCGAGGACCGGCTCCATCGCTTCGCGCAGGGCCGCGACGATCGGCATCGACTTCTTCTTGCGGAAGAGCAGCCGGCGCTTGCCCTCCTCGAAGGCCAGGGCGATCTTCGAGGGTCTGGGGACGTCTACGCCCGCGAAACGCACGAGCTTCGAGGTGATGTACTTGCGGCGCGGGCTCTCGGTCTCTTCTGCCCGCTCGCCGATCCAGTTCGAGGCGACGGTCGCGAGCTGGTGCGCGAGCAGGGAGGCGTGACCGCCGACGCCCCCGACGACGGAGCGCCCCGCCATCACACGACCGATGAACTCGCGCGGGTCGGCGATCTTCTGGCCCCGATCGCCCACAACGCCCGTCCATGTGCGCCCGATGTTGAGCAGCCCGTGATCGTCCGATCCCCCGGTGTGCGCCTTGTGCCAGACGCGCTGCCAGCGCGGCTCGAGGTCGTGCTTGCGGCTGAGCTCCTGCACCCTCGCCGGGGTGAGCGCGCTGAGGTACCGCTCGACCACGCGCCTGTGCGCGCCGGAGTGTGCGCCGTTGATCAGCTCCCAGCCCTTGAAGAGCAGCGCCGCGCGCTCGAGGTGCCAGGGCGTGAGCTTGCCGTTCTGCACGTACAGCGGGTGCGCGAAGGAGTGGGGGAGCTTGCGCTCGCTGAGCCAATCGGCGAAGCGGTAGACGTCGTTGCGCAGGTCCTGCGTCGTGATCTCTTCGTCGAGCTCGGGCGTGAGGTCCCACACGAGCACGTGCAGCTTGCAGTGGTCCTCCGGGAAGTAGACGGTGACTTCCTGCCCGATGATGAAGTTCTGGAAGCCGCGTTCGTTGAGTTCGAGGGCGCCGGCGATGGTGTCGTGGTCGGTGATGGTGACGAGGTCCATGCCGCGGGCGATCGCCTGGTCGTAGACCTTCTCGGGGGGCGAGTAGCACTCGGGCATATCGAGGAAGCCGATGGCGGCGTTCACCGGCGCGCAGCTCGCGCGTGAGTGACAGTGCATGTCCATCCGCGTCAGCGACTCGGGGCGGTCCGAACAGCCGAGCGGGTCGAGATCGCTCGCGCCGTCGGGCGGGGTCCCGCGGTTGTTGAGTTCCACATCGATCATCGCGTGCTCCTCACGCTGGCCCTTTTGAAGCGGGGGCTGAAATAAAAGGCGGGTCTGTCGTGTTCACCGTGCGTCACGACGATTCGGCTGGAGGGATCGTGTCCGGGGACGCTCTGGCGTACGGACAGGAGCTACCAGTGGCGAATGATGCTGACGTGTCCTTTCACGATTCGGTCCGGCTTTGGATCGAGCGACGGCGCGCCGCACTCCTAGAGTAAAGCGCGTTCGGCGCATGACCCTACGCGGGTCGCCTCACGAACGTTGTCATAGCGATTTTTTACATTTCCACCGACCGTCCGCACGCGCCCCACACCGTCGTGAACACGCGGGCGACGGGCCTCAGCAATAAGGAACCAACCATGGCACGCCTCCCCGTCATCGATCCGTCTAAGGCTACCGGCACCGCGAAAGAGGCCTTCGATGGCCCTCTCAAGGCGATGCCCATCAACATCTTCAAGGGCATGGCCAACAGCCAGGCCGGCTTGCCCGCCTACCTCGGCCTCTCTGGCGCCCTGGGCAAGAGCACCTTCACCGAAGCCGAGAAGGAAGCCGTCGCCCTCGTCGTCGCCTCTTTCAACGACTGCGAGTACTGCGCCGCCGCCCACACCATGCTGGGCACCAAGGCGGGCCTGAGCGAGGACCAGACGATCGCCCTCCGCAGCGGCAGGTCCACGGGTGACGCGAAGATCGACGCGCTGGCCACGTTCACCAATCGCATCCTCGCGACCAAGGGATTCGTCGAGGACAGCGAGATCGAAGCCTACAAGGCCGCTGGCTTCACCGACGCGAACGTGGTGGACGTGGTCATCGTGATCACCTTCAACACCTACACCAACCTCTTCAACCACGTGAACGACACGACGGTGGACATGCCCGCTCCCCCCGTCCTCGCCTGATCACGCCGGCTGACATCCCGCCGACATCCCAATGCAAAAACGACAGCCCGCCCCGGTGATCCGGGGCGGGCTGCTTGTTCGTAGGGCGCACAGATGCCCGATCGACGGGCGCCCGAGATTCAGCACGGGCGCCGCACAGGTGGGGACGGTCTTCCGACCGACCCGGGGGAGCCTCGCGGCTCCCCGAAAGTTCCCGCGCCGGGGGAGGATCCGGCGCGGGACGAACCAGGGAGGGATCAACGCCTGAACAATGCGATTCGATCACCGCCGCGGCAAGCGGTTGACCCCGTCGGGGGGCACCACCGAGTGGGGTCGCGACGGCTGGGGTAGGGTGCCACCCTCCCGGGCGCTCGCGCCCCTCCTTTCTCGGACCACGCGGAGCATCGCGCATGGGCAACAGAACCCACACCGCCGTTTACCCGGGCACGTTCGATCCGCCCACGTTCGGTCACCTCGACGTGATCAAGCGCGGCAGGCGCCTCTTCGATCGCGTCGTCGTCGGTGTCGGGCACAACCCCGAGAAGCGCACCGTCTTCGACATCCACGAACGCGCCGACATGCTGCGCGATCTGGTCGCCGAGATGGTCAAGGAGCAGCCCGACGAGGCGGAGGTCGAGGTCGCGATCTTCCAGGGCCTGACGGTGGATTTCGCACGCTCCGTCAACGCGACGGCGCTCCTCCGCGGCATCCGAAACCTCTCGGACGTGCAGAACGAGATACAGCAGGCGGTCACCAACCGCGAGGTCGCCCAGCTCGAAACGGCCTTCGTCGTCGCGGGCACCAGCTTCGCGTACACGTCGAGCACGCTGATCCGTCAGGTGACCGCGATGGGGAGCGACCTGCACGTGCTCGATGCGTTCGTGCCGCAGCAGGTGATCAAGCGCCTGCAGGAGAAGAAGGCGTCCGATCCCGACGCCTTCACACCGTGGGGCTCAGGGGTGTAGGGCTCGACTCGGACTGCTCCTCGTACTCGTCCGCCTTCGTGAGCCACTCCGCATCGACGAACGAGCGCCCGTGCGTGCGGATGATGCCCGTGGGCCTCCCGGTCTCGCGGAGGATCTTGATCAGTTCTTGCTCGTCGTCGATCATCAGGACGCTCGACGCGGTGCGCTGCGTGGAGACGGTGATGAGGCGCAGGGCGGGTTCGGGGATGGTGACGGGCTCGTCCTGGTGCGCGAATTCGGTGGGGATCGGGTCGGTCTTCTCAGGGGCCGTCACGATCTGGCCACCGGTAGGAGCCGGGGGCGTCGCGGGGGCGTAGATGAGCATTACGGTCGGCACGAGCAGCGCGATCGCGAGGGCGCCGGTGACCGCCGCGAGGCCGCGTTGCCGGCGCACGCGCTTGGTGCGTCGGAGTTCCGTGAGCAGGGCGTCGAGACGCGGTTCGGTTGGTGTGTTCATGCGCGTTCTCCTTCGTTCATCGACTCTCGCATCTTGCGGAAGGACCGCTTCAGACGCCCGTCCACGGCGCTCGGCGTGAGGCCGAAGGCCCGCCCGATGCGCTCGAGCGTCCAGCCGAACCGCACGCGCGACTCGATGAGCCCGCGCAGTTCGTCCTCGGACTCCTCCAGCAATCGCAGGGCGTGATCGAATTCCGTCGGCGCCGGGTGCTCGCTCGTTTCGCCGAGCCCCTCGTGCTCGCGATCGCGTCGGTGGCGTTTACGCGCACGCAGCGTGTCCACGGCGCACCGTCGCGCCGTCGTGGTAAGCCACGCGCCGATCGCCGCATCGGTGTCGAGCACCGGCATCTTGCGGATGACTTTCATGAAGACCTCCTGCGTCGTGTCGTCCACGCTCGGATCGTCGCCCAGGGAAGTGCGGACGGTGCGCCGCACGTGCGCGTGCCAGCGGTGGTAGAGCAGCGTAAAGGCCAACTCGTCGCCCGACGCGACGCGCGCCGAGAGGCCCCGCGCATCGGCGGGGCCTTCGGGAGCCTGTGGTGCGGGTTGATCGGGCATGCGTTCACGGGTTTCCGGGGGATTTTTCCGGGGATTCCGGGGATTCCGGGGGTCCGGGTGTCCGAGCGATCAGCGCCCGCGTCCGCCGCCGTTCGAGGGTGCGCTGGTGCCGGGACCAGAGCCGGAGCCGGTACCGATGCTGGAGCGCCTGCTGCCGGGCGTGCTGACCGCCGGCGCTGCGTTCAGGCTCAGCGTGCTCCCGAGCCCGCGGCTGACGCTGAACTCGCGGGACAGGATGCTCTCGTCCAGCGGCGCCAGTTCGCCTTCCTCGACGCCCTTGATCAGCGCGTCGAGCTGGGCCATCAGCACCTCGATGTTGCTCCACCTGACACTGAGCACATCGAGGTCGTTCATCCCCGAGGCCTGCTGATCGGTGAGCGCGTTGACGCGGGCGATCGTCTGGGCCGCCTGCCGGGCCTCGCCCGCCTCGTCCAGTGCGCGGATACGGCGGGTGAGTTCGTCGATCTCGATCGCGATCGATTCCATGCGGGCCTGTCGATCGTCGGCCGAGGCCGCCAGGCGTTCGATCTCGCGCTTCAGTGCCCCGCGGTACTGGCGCATCCGAGACAGCGGATCCATCATGTTGGCGTCGATAATCGCGGAGCGTCCCAGCCCGCTGATGACGGCCTCGATGAGTTGCATGGACGCGGTGTCTCCGACCGCGATGAGCAGGCCCGTGGGCTCGTGGAACCGGAGATTGGGTTGCTGCTTCGAGCCCAGTGTTTCGAGGCCGACCTCGATCGCCCCCAGCAGCGTCTGCGCGTTCATCCCCTGGGCGGTCATCTCGCGGAGGCTCCACACGCGCGACGCGGAGTTCACCCCGCGACGGCTGCTCTGCACTTCCACGCGGTACAGGTTGTCAAACTCTTCAACGCCCACGCGCCACGCGGCATCGCCGGTCATCCCCTCCATGCCGTCGAGCATGTACACCGCCGCCTCGAGCGACACGTTGCTGAGCGAGAGTTGCTGCACGGGCACGTCAACGCTCTCGCCGGTCAGCACCACCTTGCCGCGAGCGCCGGAGCGCTTGAGCAAATCGATGTACTGCACGAGCGAGCCGCCTCCGAATTCGAGCGTGCTGATCGCGGGGGAGGGCGACGCCTCGGGCAGCACCATCTCCGCGAGGAAGACGATGATCGGCACACCCGCACCGGACTCGAAGGGCGCTCCCCAGTCCTGCGACGTGACCAACTGGGTCGGCACGCTGGTCAGCCGTTCGCAGAGCGAGAGCACCTGCGGGTACTCCACGTTCTTGAGCTCGAACGCGGGCAGCTTGATCTCAGCCGCACGCTCGGGCGTGATGAGCATGGCGCGTCCGTCCACGCCCTCGCGGACCATGTCGATGAACTCGTCCAGCCCGCCTCCCTCGAAGGAGACGCTGTAGAGCCCGTTGTCCTCGTCGGTGACACGCATCTGGTGTTCCGCGAGAGTCAGCGGCGAGAGTGTGAGCGTGGTGATCAGTCCCAGAAGGGCGGTGCGTGCGTGCATGGGGGGGTCTCCTTGAATGGGTGACCGGCGTGGTCACCCCCTAGGACGGGCCCAGACGCCCCGTTTCGCGCCGCAGCCACGATTTTCTACCGGAGACCGGCCACGAAGGACGCGATCCGCTCGGCGCCCGCCCGGATCTGCTCCTGGCTGCACGCGAAGGTGAAGCGGAAGCAGCGTTTGCCGCCCGTGCCGAAGTCCTCGCCCGGCACCACCGCGACGTGGGCCTCGTCCAGCAGAGCGCTCGCGAAGGTCATGCCGGAATCGATGGTGGCGCCGGTCGGCGTGTACTTGCCGAAGTGGGCGCTCACGTCGGGGAAGAGATAGAAGGCGCCCATCGGCTTCGGGCACTTGAAGCCATCGATCCCCGCGATCGCCTTGTACGCCACCTTGGAACGGCGCTCGAATTCGACGCGCATCTCCTCGACCTGCGCGTCGCACTCCTTCACCGCGGTGACGATCGCCGGCATGATGAACGTCGGGATCGCGGTCGTCGATTGGCTCTGTAGTTTCTTCACCGCGCCGACGAGCTTGCTCCCGAACGTGCCGGGGCAGGCGAAGTAGCCGATGCGCCAGCCCGTCATCGCGTAGGCCTTGCTCAGCCCGTTCACGGTGACCACGCGTTTCGCGATGCCCGGCAGCGAGCCCAGCGACAGGTGCTGGTTGCCGTCGAAGAGGATTTTCTCGTACAGCTCATCGGAGATCACCACAAGGCCCGGGGCGATTGTGCCGGCGGCCTCTTCGATCACCGCGCCGAGGGCGCGGAGCTCGCGGGGCGTGTACATGGTGCCGCAGGGGTTGGAGGGCGAGTTGATGACGACGATCTTGGTGTTCTTGGTGATCGCCGCCTTCAGCTCGGCGGGGGTGATCTTGAAGTCGCGCTCCGCGGTCGTCGGGATCTCGTCCATCACGCCGCCCGCGAGCTCGATCTGCGGGCGGTAGCTCACCCACGCGGGCACCGGCAGCACCACGCGGTTGGGTGTCCCAGCGTCCGCGGGGTCGAGCAGGGCCTGGAAGATCTGATAGAGCGAGTGCTTGCCGCCCGAGGTGACGACCACATGGTCGGGCGTGAGGCCCGGGATGCCGTTCTCGTCGGTGAGCTTGTCGCACAGGGCCTTTCGGCAGGCGGCGTCCCCCGGCACGGGGCCGTAGGAGGTCATCCCCGCGTCCAGAGCCCGCTTGCAGGCGTCTACGATCGGCTGGGGCGTGCCGAAATCGGGCTCACCGGCGGCGAACGAGATCACATCCACCCCCTGGGCCTTCAATTCGCGGGCTCGGGCAGCGACAGCCAGGGTGGCGGAGGGTTTCAGGGCCTCGAGGCGGCGTGCGATGTTCATGGCGCTGAAGATACCCTGCTGAGGGCGTGGCGTCGGACGGCCCCGAGGGCGGCCCGATGCCGGGACACGTCAGCCTCCGCCTCGCCTCCGCCGAGGTCCCGGTCTACTATTGATTCCCACGCGGTGCCCGGTCGGGCTCCGGCTGTGGTTGACTCCATTCAACACTTTCCGCGAGCACCGAAGCCCTATGGCGATCTCCCAAGAGCACCGCACCAAGATCATCACCGACTACGCCCAGAAAGAGGGCGACACCGGTTCCCCCGAGGTTCAGGTCGCGGTGCTGACCGCGGAAATCCAGGACCTCACCGAGCACATGAAGCGCAACAAGCACGACTTCTCGTCGCGCCGCGGCCTCATGCAGAAGGTTTCCAAGCGCTCCCGCCTCACGCGGTACCTGCAGCGCAACGACGATGAGCGTTACAAGAAGCTCATCGGCAGCCTCGGGCTCCGCAAGTAATCAAGGCTCTCCCGGGCCGGTGTTCGAACGGACACCGGCCCGTTTTTCGTATTGGGCTCCGTTGGAACGGGGCCGGTCCTGTTCACTATGCCCCGACGGGCGTGACCGTTTGAACCGGGCAGCAGGCGCACCGCTCTTCCGACCTCCTCGCGAGCGTCGCGGAGAGCGCCCCGCCCACTGCCTCTTCGATCGGCGCACCGAGAAGGGCGCCCCCCGAGGGCCGACGCGCGGACGTGAGCGCATCGGAACGGCTCGGGGCGACACATCGAAAGGCATCTGTCCATGCTGTCCACACACAGCGTCGAGCGCGAAATCGGCGGGCGCACCATGCGCATCGAAACCGGCCTCGTCGCGAAGCTCGCCACCTCCTGCGTCCTCGTCACCTACGGCGAGACCACCGTCATGTGCTCCTGCGTCCGCGCCAAGCCCCGACCGGGCCTCGACTTCTTCCCCATGCAGGTCGATTACCGCGAGAAGCTCCCCGCCGCGGGCAAGTTCCCGGGCGGATTCCGCAAGCGTGAGGGCGCTCCCAACGAGAAGGAAGTCCTCACCATGCGGATGATCGATCGCCCGATCCGTCCGCTCTTCCCCGACGGCTTCATCGACGAGGTGCAGATCCAGTGCTGGGTCATGAGCCACGACACGCAGAACGACGCGGACGTGCTCGCTTCGGTCGGCGCCGCCGCCGCCCTCGCGCTCTCCAACGCCCCCTTCGAGGGCCCCCTGGGCACCGTGCGCGTCGGCCGCATCCACACCGATGACGGCTACACCCTCGTCGTGAACCCCACCGTCGCGCAGCTCGAGTACTCCGACCTCGACCTCGTCCTCTCGGGCCACCGCGACGGCATCAACATGATCGAAGTCGGCGCCGCAGAGATCCCCGACGACGAGATGCTCGAGGCCATCGAGTTCGGCTACAACGAGATCACGCCCATCCTCGACATGATCGACGAGCTCGCCGATCAGTGCGGCCAAGAGGTCGAAGAGTGGGAGTCCTCGCTCCCCGATGAGGACGTCATCGCCGAGGTCAAGAAGATCGCGGAGAAGGACCTCACCAAGGCCCGCCAGATCAAGAGCAAGAACGAGCGCGGCACCAAGGTGCGCGAGATCAAGCAGAAGATGCTCGACGAGCACTTCGTCGTGAACGCGAGCGGCACGTACGAGCAGTTCCAGGTCTCCGACAAGCGCCGCCGTCACGCGAACGATGCCTTCCGCATCCTCGAGAAGAAGATCACGCGCAAGCTCATCGTCGAGAAGGGCCTCCGCGCCGACGGCCGCGATCTCGACGCGATCCGGCCCCTCGAGATGCAGGTCGGCGTCTTCGCCCGCCCGCACGGCTCGGCGATGTTCCAGCGAGGCGAGACCCAGTCGCTCGTCACCGCCACCCTCGGCACCGGGCGCGACGAGCAGATCGTCGATGGCCTCACCCCCGAGTACTCCAAGAAGTTCTACCTCCACTACAACTTCCCGCCCTTCTCGGTCGGCGAAGCCGGTCGCATCATGGGCCCGGGCCGTCGCGAACTCGGTCACGGTGCGCTCGCTGAGCGCTCCCTCATGGGCATCCTCCCCGACCCCGAGGACTTCCCCTACACCATCCGCATCGTCTCGGACATCACAGAGTCCAACGGCTCCTCGTCGATGGCCTCGATCTGCGGCGGCTGCCTCGCCCTCATGGACGCGGGCGTCCCCATTACCGACACCTGCGCCGGCATCACGGTGGGCCGCTTCACCGATGAGAAGGGCAAGAAGATCACCTACGTGATGGACATCATCGGAGAGGAAGACTTCTTCGGCGATATGGACTTCAAGATCGCCGGTACCCGCGAGGGCATCACCGGCATCCAGCTCGACCTCAAGGCCCGAGGCCTCGACATGAAGGAGATCACGACCTCCTTCAAGATGGCCAAGACCGGCCGCATCGAGCTCATCGACGCGATGGAAGAGGTCATCGAAGGCCCGCGCGAGGACATCAGCCCCTACGCCCCGCGCATCCACACCCTCATGATCCACCCCGACCGCATCGGCAAGCTCATCGGCCCGGGCGGCAAAACCATCCGCGCCATCCAGGAGCGTCACGCCGTCAACATCGACGTCGAGGACGACGGCTCCGTCACGATCTCCTCCGCCGACGGCCCCGCGCTCAACGGCGCCATCGCCGAGGTCGAGGCGCTCGTCGCCGAGATCAAGGTCGGCACCGTCTTCGAGGGCAAGGTCGTCAGCCTCAAGGACTTCGGCGCCTTCATCGAACTCGCCCCGGGCACCGACGGGATGTGCCACATCTCCGAGATCGCCGAGGGCTTCGTGAAGGACATCAACGACGTGGTGAAGGTTGGCGACAACCTCCGCGTGAAGGTCATCAACGTGGACGACCAAGGCCGCATCAAGCTGAGCCGCAAGGCCCTGCTCCGCGACGAGGCTCCCGCTGAGGAGGAGACGGTCGAGGCGTAATCGCCCCGTCCTCTCCGTCCGAGATCGACAACCTGATCCTTCGAAAACGCCCTCACGTTCCGTGGGGGCGTGTTTTTTTATAGTGGATTGATGACATCGCATCCTGTAGTCTGATATGTGCTGGTCCTGCGTTCTCGTGCCGACGTCGGTGTGGGGGTTTGGGCGATCCGGGGAGCATCGGAAGGCTCAGATGGACGGCATCCGTTCTGGCAACCGTTTGCAGGGCGTCGAAGGACGCGTGAAGTGGTTCGATCCCAAGAAGGGCTTCGGCTTCATCGTGGGCCCCGACGGGCAGGACATCTTCACGCACTACACCCAGATCGAGGGCGAAGGGTTCCGCGTGCTCCAGGACAACGCGCTGGTGACCTACTCCGCCGAACTCACCGACAAGGGCTGGCACGCGACGAGCGTGGTGCCCATCGTCGAGGAGGGGGCCGCGTCCCCGCGGCGCCAGTTCGCCCGGACCGCCCGGCGGTGATCCCCGCTCCATCGCACCGCGTACGCTGAAGCGATGTCCGCGGCTTGGTTCACAATCGGTGCGCTCTCGGGCGTCGCGCTCTGCGCGGGCGTGGGGCTGCCGCTGTTGCTGCGTCAGTCGAGGCGCCAGGTGGCGCGCATGAAGGCGGCCGAACGGCGCGCTCGCGGCGCAGAACGCATGGCGGAGATCGGGCAGATGACCGGCGGCCTCGCCCACGAGATCAAAAACCCGCTCTCGACCATCGGACTCAACGCGCAGCTCCTCGAGGAATCCATCGGCGATCTCGACATCGATCCGGGCGAACGCACCCGCATCGTCAAGCGCCTGGGCACGCTGCGCCGCGAGTCCGAGCGCCTGCGCGACACGCTCACCGACTTCCTGCGCTTCGCGGGGGAGGTGCGGCTGCACCCGCAGGACGCGGACCTCAACGCCATCGTCGAGGAGATCGCGGACTTCTACGCCCCGCAGGCACAGCACCACCGCATCCGGTTCCGGCACGAGACCACCGGCAGGAAGATGGCCGTCCGCGTGGACGCCGCCCTCTTCAAGCAGGCGCTGCTGAACCTGCTCATCAACGCGACGCAGGCGATGATCAACCAGCCGCAGAGCGACGCTCGCCCGCGCGAGCTCATCATCCGCACGCACGAGGGCGAGCTCGACGGCGCCCCCGCTTTCTGCGTCCACGTCATCGACACGGGCCCGGGCATCGCGCCCGATGCGCAGGACAAGATCTTCACGCCCTACTACACGACCAAATCGGCCGGCTCCGGGCTGGGGCTGCCCACCGCGCTGCGCCTCGTCGAAGAACACGGCGGCACACTCGAACTCCACTCGGAGCCGGGCGTGGGCACCGATTTCTGCATCACGCTGCCCAGGGGAGACCCGTCGATCGCGTGACGATCACAGGCCCTTGGCGCGCGCTATACGCGTCGCCGCCTCGTCCATATCCGCCCGCGTGGTGAGCACGTCCGGGCAGAACCGCGCGTAGCCCCGCCGGGCGTCCGACGAGAGGTCGTGCTCAGCGAGCAGGCGCGCGCACAGGCCCGGCGCATCCTCGTCGGGCACAAGCAGGAAGGCGCCGTGGGCTTCGGATTCGAAGACCTCGACGCCCGCGGCTTCCAGCCGCCCTTTGAAGTACGCCTGCTGTTCCAGTGAATACGCGCGGAGGCGTTCGAGGCCGACACCGAGCGTGAACGCGATGCCCGCCTGCGCCTGGTAGGGGAGCAGGAAGGGCGGCGTGGATTCGAGCCATCCATCGCCCCCGTCGGCGAACTCGGGGGTTTCGTGGCGTGTGTCATCGAAGACGTTCTTCTTGGCGTACCAACCCGTGTCGAGCGTGCGCTTCGCGTCCTTGCCCTGGGTGTGGCGCGGATGCACCATGAGCCAGCAGGCCCCGGGCCCGCCCCGCGTGTACTTGTGGTTGACGCCGATGGCATAATCGACGTCCAGCTCCGCGAGGTCGACCGGGAGCACGCCCGCGCTGTGGTAACAGTCGAGCACGACCACCGCGTGGTTGTGATGCGCGGCTTTCACGATCTGCTCGAGATCTCGCAGGTGCTGGCCCGTGCTGTAGTAGACCTGGCTGATCATCACGACATCCGTCGCGTAGGTGATGTGGCGAGCAATGTCGCTGGCGTGATACAGCCCCTCCGCGTCGGGTTCTACCCACACGACGCCCGCCCTGTCCCGTGTCCGGTACGCCTTCAGGATGATGTCAATCGAATCGAATTCGCCCCGCGTGCTGACGACGTTGGGCCGCCGGACCGGCATCGCGTTGAGCACGGCGCGCAGGCCCTGCCCCGCGTTGGTCTTGGGCACAACGCAGTCGTCCGTCGGCGCCCCGATCATGCGGGCGATGCCGGCGCGGTAGGCCTTCTGCGCGCCCATCCAGTCCTCCCACGCGCCGTCCATCTTCGTGTACCAGCGGTCCAACGCCCCGGAGATATCCAGAGCCGTCTGATCGAGCGGACGCCCCAACACGTGGTTGTTCAGATAGAGGCCGGGCATCTCGAGCGTGCGGCTGAAGAGTGGGTGCAGATGGGTGACGCACGCCTCCTCGGTGAGCCGAGCGTCGCCCAGACCCTCCAGAGCCGTCCGCAGCCCGTCCCACACCGGGACGGGGATGGCGTCGAGTGCGGGCGGCTGTGTCGTCGGGGTCGTCGCGGTCGTCATGGATCAGGTCCCCAGTTCGGTGCGCACGTCCCAGAGCTCCGGGAAGAGTCGCGTATCGATCGCTGCCCGCAGGAAGGGGACCCCGGAGGAGCCGCCCGTGCCACGTTTGAACCCGATGATCCGTTCAACGGTCTTCAGGTGACGGTAGCGCCACAGCGAGAAGGACTCCTCGATATCCACGAGCTTCTCGCACATCTCGTACGCCTCCCAGTTCTCGCGTGGGGCTTCGTAGATCGTCTTGAGCACCGGGATCAAGCCCGGCTCGGCGGTGTAGGGCTGCGACCAGTCACGCTCCGTGCGCGAAGCGGGGATCGGCATCCCGGCCCGAGCCAGGAAGCGCAGAAACTCGTCGTACAGCGAGGGCGCGTTGAGCGTGTCCGTGAGACGGGCGTGCAACGCCTCGTCGTGCTTGAAGACACGCAGCGTGTTGACGTCCTTGTTGCCCAGCAGGAACTCGATCTCGCGGTACTGGTAGCTCTGGAAGCCCGAAGCGGGACCCAGGACGTCGCGGAATTCGAGGTACTCCGAGGGCGTCAGCGTCGCGAGCACCGCCCACTGGTTGTACAGCTGCGACTGGATGTGCTTCACCCGCGCCATGATCTTGAAACACTCGGGCAGCTCATCGTTCCGGACGAACGCCATCGCGGCTCGCAACTCGTGGACGATCAGCTTCATCCACAGCTCCGAGGTCTGGTGCTGGATGATGAAGAGCAACTCGTCGTGGTGGGCGGGGCTCGAGAGGGGTGACTGGGCGTCCAGCAGCTTGGGCAGCTGGAGGTACCCGGTGTACGTCAGACGTTCAGAGAGGTCCGTGTGGATGTCCGGCTCGAATGCGCGTGGCAAGGCGGTGGCCCTTCTGCAAGGTGATAAGGCGGAGCGGAGGTGTACACGCCGAGCGAGACCACGGCAAGAATTAGGGGTATACCCGCACGGTACGTGTCCCGAATCGAGCGAAGATACTTGGAAAAAATGGGGTCAGCGCCCGTGCCGTGTCTCCTCGTCCGTGTTTATATACAGGACTTCCCCGAGGGTAAACTGCCTATTCGTAGGGTTGGCGTCCTCTACCGGGCACCTTACGAATCGGCGCGACGGGAGTCACGATGCTCGCGTTCGGACAGAATGAACAGCCGATCCCCCTGCTCGGGGCGCTGAATGACAGCCGGTGCATCACCGTATGCGCTGCGGACATGATGGGACGCATCCGGTACGCCAACAACCTCTTCCGCGAGCACATCCGCGACCATTACGGGTGGGACGGGGCGGGCGAGAGCTTCAC
The DNA here is from genome assembly GCA_029260475.1 of Phycisphaerales bacterium. Classification (GTDB taxonomy): domain Bacteria; phylum Planctomycetota; class Phycisphaerae; order Phycisphaerales; family UBA1924; genus OFTM391. The sequence goes on from JAJDDE010000146.1 coordinate 41,806, forward strand.
GATCGACCACCTCGCGATGGGCGACGCCGCGTATTTGCGCGAACGCGTGGACGTTCTTACAAAGGTGCTCGACGCGAACGGGGCACCGGTGCGATGCATCGAGCTCTCGGGCGGTCGCGCGGTCGAGCACACCTGCGTCGCGTGGTCGCAACCGAACGAAGGCGACGCACCGCTCTGCATCGTCGCGACCGCGCGGGCCGAATTCGATGACGCCGCGATGAACGGGCGTGCGCCGCACTGGTTGATGGTCCCGACGGACCCGGGGCGCCTTGGCGAACTCACACACGCGGAGCTCGAGACCCTGCGATTGATCGCGAAATCGATGTCCACCGAGGACATCGCCCACCAGCTCAGCCGCACGAAGAAGGCGATCGAGCGCCGGCGCATGTCGATCCGACGCAAACTGCACCTGTCGGACCGGATGGCGCTGATGCGCCTGGCGATGGAGTCCGGGCTCGGGCACATGCCCGAGGCGCGCCTGGGCGAGTTCGTCCGCTGCTGCCGGTCGCGAGCGCGGTACCTCAAACGCCTGCAGTGGCGTGGACCCGTCGCCGCCCCCGTCTGAGGTGCCCCATCGGAGGCACCCACGGTCACCGTTCGAGCACCAGCGTGATCGGTCCGTCGCTGGTGAGCGTGACGTCCATCTCCGCGCCGAACACCCCGGTCTCCACCGGCAGGCCCGTGCGGCGCAGCATCTCCACGAACCGGTCGAAGGCGGGGCGGGCCAGTTCGGGCGCCATCGCGCCGTCGAACGACGGGCGACGGCCCTTGCGGCAGTCCCCCGCGACCGTGAAATTCGGCACCGCGAGGATCGACGCGGAGACCAGGGCGGCGTCGAGGTTCATCTTCTGATCCGCGTCCTCGAAGACGCGGAGACCGGCGACCTTGCCCGCCATCCACGAGAGGTGCTCGTCCGTATCTCCCGACGCGATCCCCACGAACAGGACGAGGCCCGCGCCGATCGCGCCGACGGTCTCACCCGCGACCACCACCCCGCCCGCGCTGACCCGTTGGACCACGACTCGCACCCGATGCACCTCCGTTGTGCGCACGGTAGCGTGGCGCGTGATGCGGAGCAGCACGAAGGACATCCAGTGGGCAGGGACGCGCGTGACCGTCATGGGGCTCGGCCGCTTCGGCGGCGGCGCCGGCGCGGTCCGCTGGCTCATGGCCCGGGGCGCATCGGTCACGCTCACCGATCTCCGTGACGAGGGTGAACTCCGAGAACCGCTCGCGGCACTGGGCGCCCAGCGCCCCCGCCTGCGACTTGGCGCGCACGACGAGGCCGACTTCAAGAACGCACAGGTCGTCGTCGTGAACCCCGCGGTGGGCAGGCCCTGGGAGAACCGGTTTGTGCGAGCAGCGATCGACGCGGGCGCCCTGGTCACCACCGAGATCCGCCTCGCGATCGAGCAGCTCCCCGCTGGCGTGGTCACGCTCGGCATCACGGGATCCACCGGAAAAAGCACCACCGCCTCCATGCTGCACCGCGCGCTGCGGGCGACGTGGACACCCGGGCGAGCGCACCTCGCGGGCAACATCGGCGGCTCGCTCCTCGACGCCGCGGGCGATATCGAGGAGGGCGACGCGCTGGTGCTGGAGCTCTCGAGCGCACAGCTGTGGTGGTTGTCGCGCGAGCCCGCGTGGACGCCCGACATCGCACTGGTCACCAACCTCGTCCCCAACCACCTCGACTGGCACGGTTCGATCGAGCATTACACGTCGTGCAAGCGTGCCATCGCGGGCGACCGATTGTGCTGCCACGCGGGGCCGATCGAGGAGTGGGGGAGCCCTGCGGCGGTACGCATCGCGACGCGCAAGGTGAAGGGCATGACGCTCCCGGGTGCGCACAACGCGGAGAACGCATCGCTCGCGTTCGAGGGCGCGCTGTGGGCATTGGAGCGTACGGGGTTGGACGCGCAGGCCGATGCGGAACGCGCGATCGCGCGGTTCGAAGGCCTCGAGCACCGCCTGTGCGCCGTCGGGACCGCGGGCGGGGTGCGCCTCATCGACGACTCCAAGTGCAGCACGCCTCAAGGCGCGGCGTTGGCGATCGACGCGTTCGATGCGGCGTGCGTGCATCTCATCTGTGGCGGTGCGGACAAGGGTGTCGATATGTCGGCGATGATCGACGCCGCGACCCGCTGCGCGAGCGTGCTGTGCATCGGCGCGACCGGCCCGGTGATCGCCAAAGCGGTGCGCGAGCGTGGCGGTGCCTCATACGAGTGTCTGGACCTGGCGACCGCGGTTTCCCGACTTGCCGACTTGGCCCGCGAAGGCGATGTCGCCCTGCTCTCGCCCGGCTGCGCCTCGTGGGATCAGTTTTCCAACTACATCGAACGCGCGCACGCCTTCGTCCGGGAGGCGGAGCGGGTGCTGGGCCCGATCCGGGAGAGACCCGAACAAAGATAGATAAAAATTTACCAAACACCTTGCCGGACGCCGAAGCGTGGGTACCCTGATGAGGACCGAACACCCAGCGAGCGAAGGAGTGATCCGCTATGGTGATTGCCGCACCCGAATCGAAGAAGAATGGCGCCGCCCGCACCTCAAAGAGGGGGCCGCAGCCGTTTATGGAGCAGCAGCCGATGAACGAGAACGGTTTGACCGACAAGCAGCGCAGCGAGGCCCTGACGCGCACCGTGGGGCAGATCGAGAAGTCCTTCGGCAAGGGCTCGATCATGAAGCTCGACGGGAACGCGATCGCGCAGATCCCCGCGATCTCCACTGGCGCGATCTCGATCGACCTCGCCCTGGGCGGGCGCGGCATCCCCATCGGGCGTGTGATCGAGATCTATGGCCCGGAATCTTCGGGTAAGACCACCCTCGCTCTCAACATCCTCGCCCAAAGCCAGAAGAGCGGCGGTGTCGCGGCCTTTATCGACGCCGAGCACGCGCTGGACCCCTCCTGGGCACGCAAGCTGGGCGTGGACGTGGACGAGCTCCTCGTCTCACAGCCCGACTACGGCGAGCAGGCCCTCGAGATCTGCGAGCTCCTCGTGCGCTCCAACGCGGTCAACGTCATCGTCATCGACTCCGTCGCGGCGCTCGTGCCCCGCGCCGAGATCGAGGGCGAGATGGGCGACAGCTTCGTCGGCCTGCACGCGCGACTCATGAGCCAGGCGCTCCGCAAGCTCACCGGCGCGATCCACAAAACCAACTGCACCGTCATCTTCATCAACCAGATCCGCGAGAAGATCGGCGTGATGTTCGGCTCCCCGGAGACCACCACGGGCGGGCGGGCCCTGAAGTTCTACTCCTCGATCCGCATCGACGTCCGGCGCATCAGCAGCATCAAGGACGGCGACGTCAACACCGGCAACCGCGTGCGGGCGCGCATCGTCAAGAACAAGCTCGCCCCGCCCTTCCGTGACGCCGAGTTCGAGATCATGTTCGCAGAGGGCATCTCCGCGACCGGCGACCTGCTCGACCTCGCGGTGGAGGACAAGGTCATCGACAAGGCCGGGTCGTGGTTCAGTTACGGCGAGACCCGCCTCGGACAGGGACGCGAGAACGTCAAGGTCTTCCTCAAGGACAACCCCGACATCTTCGACGAGATCAAGCACCACGTCCTCGTCGCGCGCGGCGTGATCACACCCCCCGAGAAGCCCGGAGCGCCCGACCCGCAGGTCGAAGCGACGGGCGAAGCGGTGGCGGTTGAGGCCGACAGCGACGCGAAGGCCGGCGGCAAGAAAAAGGGCTGAGCCTCGGCTCGCCCTCGACGCGGCTCGTCGTGCGGTCGCGTCGGGAGAAGGCTCCCGAAGTTTGATCCACCCCGCCCCGCGCGGATGACCGTTTCGGTGAGAGGGGCTATGCTTGGCGTCCCCCCACGCGGATGTGGCGGAATTGGCAGACGCGCTAGGTTCAGGTCCTAGTGGGGGTAAAACCCCGTGGAGGTTCGAGCCCTCTCATCCGCATTGAAAGCCCGCTTGGGTTCGTTTGATGTCCGAACTTTGTTCGGGAGTCACGCGGGTCTGAACGGGTTTTTTTCGTGCGCAGGCGATCCTGTGACGGCTATAGGGGGGTGCGAGGGGCTACATCATGCGGGGTAACGGCATGATTGCGCTCTGTCAGGGATGTCAAAACGCTGAGCAACATGTCCCGAGTTGCGTGCAACCAACATCCGGAATCGACGGATCGCGTATTGTTCTCGTGACACCCGCGGGTATTCTGAGGGTGTCACGACAGTTTTTTTATCCGAGCGAGGCCGAATCGGCACCGCTCAACACCATTGTTCGGAACGGAGACATCATGTTTCAGAACCAGACTCGACGCTCGGGCGGCTTCACGCTGATCGAGCTGCTGGTGGTGGTCAGCATCATTGCGCTGCTCATCAGCATCCTGCTCCCCGCGGTGGGCTCGGCCCGCCGTCAGACGCGCATCACGATCGATGCGCAGACCATGAAGGAGCACGGCAACGGCATGGCGATCTACGCCTCGTCCAACAACGACACCCTCCCCAACGCGCCGGACGTGCCGCCCACGTCGGGCAACTCCTCGCCTTACGGTCGCACGGGCGCGCTCGCGCAGTTCATGTCCGATGAGGACTTCCCCACCTCGGGCTGGGAGTTCGCTCGCCCCGTCCCCTCGATCCGCGGCGCCTTCGGCGACTTCTTCGATGACGAAGAGTTCGCTGAGATGTCCATGTGGGATTGCTACTGGCTCGTCATGCAGAACTACATGGTCGAGAACGAGGGCCCGGGCGGTCTGATCGACATCTGGTACTCCGCGTCGGACCTGCAGGGCAAGCGCGATCGCGATCGCGTGATCGACAAGTACAACGAGGCCGTCTCGGGCGGCGGGCGCTGGGATGTCGTCGGGGAGCAGGACCTCTCCAGCGGTCCTCGCGACACCTCCTTCAAGTACGTCCCCTGCGCGGTGCTTGACACCAAGCTCTATCTCACGACGCCCAACGGCGGCCCCCTGACGGGCACCCAGCCCGCCAACGTGAACTTCGAGAGTGGCAACCAGAGCATCTTCTACCAGTGGGCACGGCGTAACGCGCAAGCGACCGTCCGCTTCCCGTCGCAGAAGGCGATGTTCTTCATGTACACGCCCTTCCACAACCCCGACCTCACGAAGTTCTACGAGCCCACCGCCCAGACGCCCATGTCGATGGCCGACGGTTCCGCCCGCGTCGCGGATGTCTACAACGAAGGCACCCACTGGGACTTCACCGACCGCTCTGGTGCGTACTACTGGGTGAGCCCCGACTCGGGCCCCAACCAGGGGATTCTCTTCGACGGGCACCTGCTCTTCACCATCGGTGGCCTGCAGGGTCGCGATATGCAGTCCAAGTAACCGCGTTCACACGTGTCGCCTCGTATACTCGTGACGACGAACGCATCGAACGTCAAACCGCTCGGCGTCTTCGCCGGGCGGTTTCTTCATACCGTCCTTGCACTCGGGTGAGTGCCATCAGATTGAGAGCAATAGGATATGAACGACAAGGTCAAAATCATCATCGCGGTCACGTGCCTCGGTCTCGCGGTCGTCGCGATCGCCTGGCAGATGGGTGCGTTCAGCAGTGGCGCGAAGGGCGCTGCGAACCCCGAGGGGTTCGACGCCGCGCTCGACGTGCCCGTCAACGAGGTGCAGGGCGAGAACGTGGGTGGTGCCACCTACGTCCCGCCAACGGAGCCCGGCGGGCGTGGCGGCGTGATCATCACGGGCAACTGATTCTTGCACGTCCAGGATCGACGCCGCGGGTCGCTCCAAGGTCATGATCCCGGAATGGTGTTTGTGCCCGGTGGTTGATCGGGTATGTTCATGGTGTACCGATCCTGCGGAATTCGCAGGGCGTCATGCATGATGCGTTCCGAGTTTGGGCGCGTCCCGTTATTCAGGAGAAGACCAGTATGCATCTTCCCAAGCCCCGCCGCCCCCGCGGCTTCACGCTGATCGAGCTGCTCGTGGTGGTCAGCATCATCGCGATGCTGATCGCGCTGCTGCTCCCCGCAGTCGGCGCCGCCCGCAAAGAGGCGTACAAGTCCACCGATGTCCAGTCGATGAAGCAGCACGCCATCGGCCTGAACATCTACGCCTCGCAGAACAACGACACCCTCCCGACACCGCCCAAGGTCTCGCCGACCTCGGCGGCCACGTCGCCCTACGGGCGCGTCGGCAACATGGCGTGGCGTTTCGGTGACGAGGACTTCCCGACCCCCGCGGGCTTCGCCTTCCCGGACACGTTCCCGTCCCTCTACGACATCGGGGGCGGCGAGTTCTCGTTCAACGACAACAGCATCTTCTCGCGTCAGTCGATGGCCGACGCCTACTGGCACGTGCTCGCGCCGTACATGGTCGATGGCGAGGGCATGGGCGCTCTGCAGGACATCTTCTACTCCGCGGCCGACTCGGAGGGGAAGCGTGATCGGGACCGCATGATCGACGAGCTCGCGCAGAACTCCGGCGAGTGGAGCTCGGTGCTCAACAGCGTGAACGACCTGAACAGCGAGAAAGGTCCCTCCTTCCGGTACGCGACGGCTTCGATGGTCGATCCGAACGTCATGTACCAGGGCGGCTGGTACGCGAACGTCAACCAGCGCCTCGACATCCAGCAGACGAGCTTCTACCGGCACGTCCGACGCCACCCGCAGGCCAGCGTCCGCTTCCCGTCGCAGAAGGGCGTCTTCTACATGCAAGAGGCCTTCTACAACCCGCAGCACCAGTTCTGGTTCGAGCCCTCCGTGTACAGCCCCGTCTGCATGATGGACGGCTCGGCGCGCATCTCCGAGGTCTACAACGAGACCATCTGGTGGGACCCCGACGACATCACCGGCGTCTTCATCTTCTTCATCATCCAGGATGGCGAGAACTCTGATTCGTACTACCCGCCAACGATCATGCTCAACGAGGGCGGTATCCTCGGGCGCGATCTCGATTCCCCGTAAGCGCGCAGAGATCGCCCGAGCATGAACAAGCACATCAAGATCGTGATCGCGTGCGTCTTCTTCCTCGCGGCGGCGGCGTTGATCCTCTTCCAGCTCGGTGTCTTTGATGGCCCCGCTCGGGGTGCTCTGCCACCCCAAGAGGAGGTAGACCTCGAACCCGCCCAAGACGGGACAGCGGTCCGGGACGGCGTGCTGGAGACCGGGCAGGGTGTCCGTCGGTACGGCTCTGAACCGTCATTGATCCCGGACTGAGCCCGCGCGGAGCCGAGAGCGACCGCATCGCAGCCCTATCAAAGCCATTACGGACACCAAGTGATGAATATTTGGGGGCATCCCTTTGATGGTGATTTGCGAATCGGATACGGTGGCAACCCGGTACATCCGTCACGGGCGGGACGTGGCGCGTCAGGAGTCCTAGAAATGGGACACGTCAAAAACCGAGCAAGCGGGTGGTTGGTCGCCCGGTGTTCATTCGCTGCCCCGTGATTGTGGGGCGATCATTCGGTCCGTCGGAGTTCGTCGGGCCCTTCTTTATCCGGAGACCTTCCCATGACAACACGCAAGATCACCCGATCCGGCTTCACCCTGATCGAGCTTCTCGTGGTGGTGAGCATCATCGCGCTGCTGATCAGCATCCTGCTCCCCGCCGTCGGTTCCGCCCGTCGTCAGACGCGCGTGACGCTGGACATCCAGAGCATGAAGGAGCACGGCAACGGTATGGCGATCTACTCCGCCTCGAATCGGGACACGCTCCCGAACGCCCCCGAGACACCCCGGACCTCTGCCAACACCAGCCCGTACGGGAGTCAGGGTCGGATCGCGTGGAACTTCGGCGACGGCGGTTTCCCGACGCCCGCCGGCTTCGAGTTCCCCGACGCGATCCCCACGCTCTTCCAACTCGACAGCCTTGGCGTGCAGTTCGGTGACGGCAGCATCTTCGCCCGCATGAGCATGTGGGACGCCTACTGGACGGTTCTCGCCCCCTACATGGTCGAGGGCGAAGGCATCGCCGCGCTGCAGGACATCTTCTACTCCGCTTCTGACCTCGAAGCCAAGCGTGACCGCGACAGCCTGTTCGATCAGCTCGCCGCGAACAACGGCAGCTGGAACGGCGTGCTGGACGGCACCAACGATTTCGATTCGGAGAAGGGCCCGTCCTTCCGCTACACCACCGCCTCCATGGTGGACTTCAAGACGCAGCGCACCATCGGCTCTCCGAACTTCGGTGACATCGCCGGCGACCGCGTTGATATCAACCAGAACCTCTTTTACCAGTACGTCCGTCGCATCCCGCAATCGAACGTGAGCTTCCCGTCGCAGAAGGGCATGTTCCACATGTTCCTTGCGCATCACAACCCGCAGAACCAGTTCTGGTTCGAGCCGGGCGTCGCGTGCCCGACGACGATGGCGGACGGTTCGGCGCGCAGCGCAGACGTCTTCAACGAGACGCTGCACTGGGACCCGAATGACCTCTCGGGCTGCTTCGTGCTGCTGACGGTCACCGACGGCATCAACGCTGACACACAGTTCCCGCCCACGCTGATGATCACCGAGAACGGCATCCGCGGGCGTGATCTCAAGGCCAACTGATCCTCGCGCGACTGTATCTGATCGGTCGCGATCCTCCAGACAGGACGTATTGATATGAACGACAAAGTAAAGATCGTCGTCGCGGTCGTCTGCCTCGCGCTCGCGGGAGCCGCGGTCGCGTGGCAGATGGGTGCTTTCTCATCCGGTCCCAAGGGCGCCAAGGGTTCTGATTTCGCAGACGAGACGCTCGACAACGTCGAGACACAGAACGGCATGGACTACGGTACGACCGAAGGCGGCATGACGGCCGTCGATATCGGCAACGGCCAGGTCCCCCTGGACTGACCAACGCCCTCGCGAACAGACTCAGGCCCGCCTCCAGGCGGGCTTTTTTTGTGCGCCGTGATACGCTCTGTCCGCGATGCTTCTCTACGCAGGAATCGATGAGGCGGGGTACGGCCCCATGCTCGGGCCGCTCTGTGTCGGCCTCTGCGTCATGGGCATCGACGCCCCACCCGACAACGACAGAGCGCCGGACGTGTGGTCGCTGCTCACGCCGCTAGTCACCCGCGCCGCCCGCGACGCCGAGAAGGCCGGCGGCATCGCCGTCGATGATTCCAAACGCCTCAAGCTCTCCAACAGCCTGAAGACCAAGCACCCGCTCGTACACCTCGAGCGCGGCGTCTTCTCCTGCGCCCGCACCCTGTGGGGCGAGGCCGGCGCGATCCCGAAGCACGACACGACGCTCCTGTCGCTCCTGGGGTGCGCGCACGCGCGCACGGATCACCCCGTACCGCTGCCCATCGCGAGCGACGAGGGTGCGTTGCGGCTCACGGGCGTGAAGATCGCCGACGCGATGCACAACGCCGGTGTGCGCGTGCTGGACCTCTCGTGCCGTTGCCTCGAGCCCGGCCCCTTCAACGAGCGCCTCGCCCGCTTCCAGAGCAAGGCGTCCGTCACGTGGTCGCTGGTGCAGGAACTCGTCGCGCGCGTATGGATGTCCCACGCGGTGCGCGGCGCGAGCCAGACGCCGCGATTGGTGCTCGACCGCCAGAGCGGGCGCACCAGCTACGCGCAGGCCCTGCGCGCGTGCGTCGGGGATGGCCCAAACATCGAAGTGGTTGGGGAGTCGCCCGAGCGGTCGGTCTACGAGATCACCGAGGGCGATCGCTGCCTGCGCGTGCTCGTGCAGCGCGAAGCGGAGACGGACCACTTCCCCGTCGCGCTCGCCTCGATGACCGCGAAGTTCGTGCGCGAGCTCGCGATGGAACGCTTCAACCGCTCGTGGGGCACCCGCGTGCCCGAGCTCAAGCCGACGGCGGGGTACGTCAGCGACGCTCGTCGCTGGCTGAACGACGTCCGCGCATCGGGCCTCGTCGAGGAACGCGAGCTCACGCCCCTGATCCGTCGCGCCTGAGCCGCACCGGGCGCGAGCGCCGCATACAGTCCGTCCATGCCCATCGTCCGCATCGCGCTGCTCGGAGACGTCGTCGGAAAGCCCGGGCGTGACGCGGTGCGTCACGCCGTGCCCGTGCTGCGCCGCGAGCACGGCGCGGACATCGTGATCGTCAACGGCGAGAACGCGCGCCACGGGCGGGGCCTGCACCCCGTGGGCCTCGAAGAACTCCTCGCAGCCGGCGCCGACGCCATCTCGCTGGGCGACCACTACTTCGACGACGTGCGCATCACCGATGCCCTGCGAGATCCGAACGTGCCCTTGTCGGCACCCTGCAACGTGGAAGACCCCGCCGATGCGCGCCGGTGGACCGTGCTGCGCACCGAGATGAACGAGCCCATCGTCCACCTCACGGTGATCGGTCGCCTCTTCATGCCCATCCAGCACGAGGAACCCTTCAGCGCGATCGATCGCACGATCGAGGCGCTGCTCGTCGAGGAGCCCGAGGCGCTCGTGATCGTGGAGATGCACTGCGAAGCGACCAGCGAAAAGGCGGCGTGCGCGTACCACTGCCTCTGGAAGTGGCCCGACACCGTCGTCTGCGTCACCGGCACGCACACGCACATCCAGACCAACGACGCCCGCATCATCGAGGGGCGCCTCGCGGCGATCACGGACCTGGGCATGAGCGGTGCCCACGAGGGCGTCATCGGCTTCGACGCCAAGGCGAGCACCGACCGCATCATCGAGCAGCGCCCCAGCCGCCTGGATATCGCGACAGGGGGGGTCGCCACGACGGGGATGCTCGTGGACATCGATACCTCGCTCAGACGGGCGTTGCGTGCGAAAACCATCCGTATCGAGTGCCCGGCCGTGGAAAATTAGGCAAGGGCTATCGGACCCCAACGCACCGAAGGGGGCCATCGTTTTCGCCCATCTGCGTGCTATCCTTGCCTCCCGCGTGGGCGTCGGATCGGACCGACCTCCCCCCTTGGCACGCGCGTTCCAGAACCACGGAAGGCCTCTCCATGTCCACCGCTCTCTCCCAGCGCCCCGAGGTGCAGTCGCTCGCCCTTCACGGCGGCACGCCCGTCGCGGACGAGAAGATCCAGCTCATCGCGGTCCGTCTCGATGAGTCGGACATCAACGCCGCCCTCGAGGTGATGCGCTCGGGCATGCTCGCCCAGGGCCAGCGCGTGATGGCCTTCGAGGAATCCTTCGCGGCAGTCAGCGGCTCCAAGCACGCAGCGGCCTGTGCCAACGGTACCTGCGCCCTGCAACTCGCCTACGGCGGTCTCCTCGAGCGCGGCGACGAGGTGCTCTGCCCCGCATGGACATACGTCGCAACCGCCTCCATGCTCGAGGCCGCCGGCGCCAAGATCGTCTGGGTGGACGCGGACCCCGTGACCTACGGCATCGACGTCGCCGACGCGCGTCAGAAGACCACCGACAAGACCGTCGCCATTGCAGCGACCCATCTCTACGGCAACCCCGTTGATATCGACGGCGTCGAGAAGCTCGCGGTCGATAAGGGCCTGTCGGTCGTCTACGACGCGGCGCAGGCGCACCTCGCGACCTACAAGGGGCGCGGCATCGGCGCTTTCGGCGACGCGGTCACCTACTCCTTCTACCCCACCAAGAACATGACCACCGGCGAGGGTGGCATGGTCACCACCAACGACGAGGACCTGCTCGGCAAGCTCCGCGCCCTCCGCTCCCACGGCGAATCCGCCAAGTATGAGCACTCCACCATCGGCTTCAACTACCGCATGACCGACCTCGAGGGCGCCATAGGCGTCGAGCAGCTCAAGCGTCTGCCCCAGTACACCCAACGCCGTCGCGAGAACGCCAAGGCGCTCGACACCATGCTCGCCAGCATCCAGGGCCTGCACGCCCCGACGCCCACCGACGGCGCCGAGCACGCCTACCACCTGTACGCGATCCGCATCGACGAAGACGCCTTCGCAAAGCCCGAGGAAGGCAAGACGGTCCGCGACATGCTGCAGACCGCCCTGCACGCCGAGGGCGTCGCGACCGCGGTCCACTACCCCCGCTCGCTCACCCGTCAGCCCGTCTTCGATCGTCCGGGCGTCGAGCACCAGCCCGTGAGCGACCGCCTCTCGCGCACGCTCATCTGCGTGCCCATCCACCAGTACCTCTCCGAGTTGCAGCTCAGCAAGGTCGGCGAGGCCCTCGCCAAGGTCGCCAGCGCCTACCGCGCCTGAGTTCACGCCCGCGTCACGACGCGCCCACCGTCATGCCGATCACTTCGCGGGTGCGCTGGTGGATCAGCTGCGCGATGGTCACGCTGTCGAGCGAGTCGAGGAACGCCCGCTTGGCCTCATCGAGCGCGGAGCGGAGCGGGCAACCGGCGTCCAGAGGGCACATCCCCGCCTCGCGGTGGCACTGCGCGAGATCGAAGTCGGGCTCCAAGCCCGCGACGACCGTCCCGACGCTCAGGCGCGCCGGGTCACACGAGAGTTCGACCCCGCCGCCCCGCCCGGGCGTCGCCCGGACCCACTCCAGATCGTGCATCGCCTGCACCACCTTCGCGAGGTGGTGCTGCGAAACGCGCAGCCCGTCTGCGAGGCTGCGCACCGTGCGGCGTTCGTCGCTGGCGCTCAGCACCAGCAGCACGCGCAGCGCGAAGTCGGTTCGATCGGTGAGCCGCATGCCTTGACCTCTGGTGTGACGGGAGTATTGTGGTATTCAGTATACCACAAAGAACGAGGCCGACGATGATAGATCGAGAATTGCCCCTGACCGAACCGAGCGCCGACACCCGCGGCGTGAACCCCGAACAGGCCCAGGAGATCGCGAGACTCGTGGACCGGTTCTACGAGGAAGCGCGCGCGGACGCGATGCTCGGGCCGATCTTCGTGGATCGCGTCGCCGACTGGGATCGTCATCTGGCGACCATGCGGACGTTCTGGGGCACCGTCGCCTACCGGGACGGGCGGTACGCCGGGCGGCCCATCGACGCGCACCTCCCGCTGGCCGAACTGACACCCGAACACTTCGCGCGATGGCTCGAGCTGTGGGAGCGGACGGTGGACGACGTGGTGGAGTCGGACATCGGTGAGCACCTGAAACTGATGGCCCATCGCATGGGCACTTCGATGTCGCACCGCCTCACGGGTCGTGCGCCGAGCCCGGCCTCTGAATGAACCGCCGCCGATCCGCGCTGCCGCGTGGTGAGATGTAGGCGTGCGCGCCGCACCCGCGCGGGACTCATCCCGGCTCCGGGAACTCCACAACAAGCGCGCTGAGCACGCCCTCCGGATCGATCGTCAGCGTGTCCACCACGCTGGGCAGCAGCACGGTGTCGCCGGTGCGCACGCGCGTCTTCTGGCCCGATTCATCCTCCAGGGTGCCCGCGCCGTCAACGCACATCAGCACCGAGGGCCTGGCGGCGTCGAAGGCGACGGACGTCGGCTCCATCCACCGCTCGTGCGCGATCGTGTAGTAGGGGGTCGCTGCGAGCGGGCCGTCGTCCCCAGCGCGTTTGGAGTGGGCAGGGTCGAGTGGGCCCAGGTGCGTACACGCGAGGGCCTGCTCGACGTGCAGCGTGCGCCCCTCGCGTCCCCAGTCGAAGACGCGGAACGTGGTGTCCGAAGGCGTTTGCACCTCCGCGACCAGCACGCCCCCGCCCAGCGCGTGCAGCGTCCCCGAGGGAAGGGTGTGGCTGTCGCCGGCCCGCGCGGGCACCGCGATCAGCAGCTCGCCGACGGTGCCCCGCGTGATCGCCTCGCGGAGCGCCGCCTCGGTGGTGCCCTCGGGCAGGCCCAGGTACAGCATCGCGTCCGGCTGCGCGTTCACGACGTACCACGTCTCGGTCTTCAGGTGCGCCTCGGGGTGGTCGCGGGCGTAGGCGGGGCTGGGGTGGACTTGCACGGACAGGTTCGTGCGCGCGTCGAGGTACTTGAGCAGCAGCGGGAAGCCGCCGGCCTCCGACAGGCGGAGGTCGCCCATGAGGTTCGTGCCCATCGCGGTGATCGCGTCACGCAGCGTGAGGCCACGCATCTCGCCGTTGGAGATCATCGAGCGGGCGGCAGCGCCGCCAGCGCCGTCCTTGCTCGTGCTCGCCAGGTCCGCGAGTTCCCACGATTCGCCGATCGGCTCGCCCGGCGGGAGGGGCTTGTTGAGCGCATCGAGCGCCCGCCCGCCCCAGACCTTGGGGACGAGCATCGGCGTCATGACGAGTGGGTAGGGTCGCATGGGGCGGTCACTCTATCGCGGGCTTCGACGAGGCGCGAACGACCACACCCCGCGCCGCCGCCTCGAGTTGGGCGGCGTCGGAGGGCAGCGCCACTACGGCGCACGCGCGCCGCCCCGTGTTCAGGTCATCGGGCAGGCAGGCGAGCTCGCCCAGCCAGCCCAGCACATCGGCCCGGAGCGGGGTGAGCGGGGGCTCGCCCGGGTCGGGCACCGATGCCCCGAGCAGCGACGGCACGTCGTCGGGGGGCGCGCCGCCGCTCAGCCATCGTGCCCCAGTGCCGGAGCAGGCGATCACGCACACGCGGTCCTGCGGGTCTGACGACGCGATGACGCACCACATGGCGCCGTGGACCTCGCGCGCGACGGTCCCGTCCAGCGGCGCGGTGCGCGCGAGGAGCGTCTTGTGCGCACCGGCGCGTTCGTAGTCGAGCGCCGAGGCGGCGTCCTTCATCGCGGCGAGTGCCTCCGCGCGGTGGGTGAGCGGGTCGGCGAGCCACCGTTGGCCCCGCTCCACGCGGGCGCGGTAACTCGCCATCGATTCCGAGCCGTCGCAGGGCGCGGGGCACCGCCCCATGTCTTTGTACGCGCACGCGCTCGCGTGCGGCTCGAGGACGAGCAGGTGGTGGTGCCGGCACAGGTCCAGGGCGTCGGTCACCGCCTCGCCCGCACGCGCCGCGCCCTTGCGTGTGGGGTAGGGGCCGTACACGCCTCGGAGGTCCGGGAGCGAGGCCAGGTCGCGTGGGGCGAGCGGGACCGCCTTGGGGTACTCGTCGCGGGCGTCGAGGCGCAGGAACCAGCAGGGGGGCGTCTTGGCGCCCTCGTCCGCGAGGCGGGGCAGGGCGGCGTGGGCGTGCAGAAGCCAGAGGAGCCGGCGCGCCGCCTCGCTCTCGGCCTGGATCGTGCGCACAGCGGTCGCCGCCCCCACGAGGCTCTTGGTGGAGCCCCGGGCGAGGGCCGGGTCGAGGCGCGTGCGCGCGAGCTGGCGCAGGTCACTCGTCGCGAGGATGGAAACGGGCACGCCCGCATCGGTCTCGAAGAGCGCGATGCCGGGCGACGCGGGGACATCGAGGAACGAGGCCTCGCACGCCGCGTCGAATCGGGTGGCGCCGGTGAAGGACGGGGCGTTCACCCGGCTCAGTGCTGCATCTGCGAGCGGATGCTCGGCACGCTGTCCATAGGGACACGCGGGACCTCGCCGACCTTCGGAAAGGCCATGCCGGTGATGAGGCTTTTGAAGGCGATGTTCTCGCCGACCATCCCCTGGATGTCGCACACGAAGCGCCGCTCAGAACGCTTGCGGCACTCACAGATCAGGATCAGCTCATCGCCCGGAACGACCTGCAGGTGGAAGGAGGTCTCTTCGATGCGGGTGAAGCCCGCGAACCAGCGCTGCGGGGTGAACTGGTAGTAGAGCCACGCCGCGAGCTGGGCGCCCGCCTCGATGAGGAGAACGCCCGGCATGACGGGGTGGGTAGGGATGTGCCCGGCGCACCAGAACTCGTCGGCGCCGACGGTGCGCTTGGCGACACCCCGAACGTAGTCGTCCGAATGCCAGAGGACCTCATCGAGCAGGAGCATGTCCCCGCGGTGCGGGAGCAGGCGCGCGATCTCCTTGCGCCCCGCGACGCCGGGCGCCGCGAGGTCGATGTGGTCGATCGGAAAGACCGGTTGAGCGGCCATTGGATGAGCCTAGCCTCGGAGTTGAGCCATTTGAAGCGTGTACACGGATTGCGAATCAGTCGTCCGTACGCAGCTCGAGCACCTTCTTGCGGAGGTCCTGAGCCATGTTCTTGATGTCCTGCATCTGCTTGCGCACACGGGTGCCGGCGGCCTTGTTCCCGCCCTCCGCCTTGCGGATGTCTTCTTCGATCTCGTTGATGAGCTGCTTGAGGGTCTCGTATTCCTGCACCGTTGCGCTCCATTGTCGTGTGAGGGTTGAGAGGCCCGCCCTGCGGGCCGATCGGCAGAGTCTTACGGAACCGGCCCTCTGACGCAAGGTGAGGGGGTCGGTAGCGTGTCCCGACTCATACGGTATCTGTTCGTACGAGTGCCCGCAAGAGCGTTTCCGCCGCTTCAACGAGGGTTTCTGCGTCGGCACCGTCCCAGGGGTAGACCACCGTCGCGCAGGCGTCGATCGGGGCACCGTCCAAGTCCGGCTCGGCCTGCTCGTCATCGAAGACGAGGCCGATCACGCCCCAGGCGGTCACGGCGCCGTACGGCGCGCTCTCTGCGAGGTCGTGCGGTGCGTCCTCGTCGTCCCAGAGGGCGCTGTCCAGGCGCACGAGGGCGAGCGTGAAGCTCTCCCGCGCGGGGCGGGCCTCGTCGATGCGCAGTTCGAGCTCTTCGAGGAGCGAGCAACGGTCCGGCAGGCCCGTGTGCGCGTCCATGGAGGCCTCATCGATGAGCGTCGTGACCGCGTCCTCGAGGTGATAGAGCCCGGCGCAGGCGCGGGCGAGCGTCGGGAGCAGCGGGGCGAGGCTGCGGGGCGCGACGAGCATCGCCAGCGGGTCGCCCTCGTCGTCGTCGATGGTCGCGTGGGCGTGGCGCTCGTCGATGGGTGTGTCGAGGTCTTCAAGACGGACGCCGAAGGAGGCGCACCGATCGAGCAGGGTCTCGAGCGCCGGCTCGCCCTCGAGGATCGCCTCGATCGCGTGGACAAGGCCTTCGAGGGCTTCGAGCGATTCGTCCTGCACGGTGGCCTCGTCTTCGGTCTCTGGGTCTGCGAAATCGACCTGCGGCTCTTTCTCGGGCTGGTCCGCTGCGGCGGGGTCGCTGAAGCCCAACGGTTCGGTTGGATTCGCTTGGGAGGGATCGATCGCACGCCAGAGGGCGTTGTTGTCCGCGCCGGGCGCGAGGACGACGGGCTCGGGCAGCCCCGCGTGCAGGGCGGCGTCGCGCACCTGGCGCATGTCTTCCAGGGAGGCGGCGTGCGCATCGAAGACCATCGCGTCGGGCGCACCGTCCTCGGCGCACGCGAGGGCGAGCGCGTCCAGGGCGTCTTCGCAGCGGCGCAGATCCAAACGCACGTCCTTGCGCGCATAGCGCAGCGCATCGCTCATGCCGACGCCGATGACGCGGAGCACCTGCGTGTTCATCAGCGCCCCCCGCGCGTGTCGTTGTCGCCCAGGAGCATCGACAGCTCTTCGCTGGAGACCAGCGGCGTGTCGTCCTCGACGGGGCCCGGCAGCGGCGCGTTGTCTTGGTCATCGTCGGTGATGCGGAGCGCCGCAAAGGGCGCGCCCGAATGCGCATCGTCGTCGTCGTCGTCGTCGTCCTCATCCTCGATCGGGTCGGGGACGACGCCCGGCTTGGTGGGGACGTACGGCGCCACGGGGGACTCGTCGTCGGGCTCGTACCGCCAGACCGCGACGTCCGGCGCGTGGGCCATGCACGCGAGCGCGAGCGACTCGGCCCGCGCGTTGCGTCCGGGCTCGACGATCAGCAGCGTGCAGCGCTCGGCGTCGCCCGCGCGCACCACCTCGGTGATGGCGTGGTACGCGGAGGGCGCGTGGTGCGGGTGCGCATCGTGATGGACCAGCGCATCGGCCAGGGCGCGGGGGACCGGTTCGCAGACGCCCTCGGATTCGGGGGTGACGATCACGCAGACGCCGGCGGGCTCACTGGATGTGGTGGTATCGGCGTGCATCTGCCAAGTGTATCGACGCCGATCACGCGGGCGACGGCTCGATCAGGGCAAGGACACGTGACGCGACGCGCTGCGCGCCGTCACAGGGGCCAAGCGACTGATAACCGCGCTTCATGTCCGACCGGGCCTGATCACTGGCGAGCAACTCGCGCAGCAGGGGGGCCAGCGCCGCTCGCGTGCGTTCGGGCTCGATGAGGTCGTCCACGAGGTGCGCCGCCTTGGCCTCGATGAGCGGGCGTGCGTTGGCTTTCTGGTGGTCATCCGCGTGGAATGGGTAAGGCAGGAAGACCGCGGGCGTGCGCGTCGCCCACGCCTCGGCGACCGCCCCGGCACCCCCACGCGTGATCGCGAGGTCCGCGGCGTGCCACGCGAGGTCCATGCGTTCCACGAAGGGTGTCACGACGGCTTTCACGCCCGCGCCGTCGTAGGCGGCCTTCAGGCGGTCACCGATCTCGTCCCCCTCGCCTGCCTGGTGGAGGGCCTGCCAGCCGTAAAAGGCGTCGGGCATCCGCTCTAGGGCGTCGATGAGGGCGTTGTTCAGCGAGCGAGCGCCCTGACTACCGCCGGTGACGAGGAGGGTTTTGGTGCCTGGGTCGAGCCCGAGCTCCGTGCGGCACGCACCGGGCTCGGGCATGTCGAGCAGGGCGGCGCGGACGATGGGGGGGAGGCGCTCCCACGAGGCGGGCGTGGTGTCCGAGTGGCTGGAGGTGAGGACGACCGAAGCGCTGTGGGCGACCAGTCGGGAGGCCTTCCCGGGCACCGCGTCGAGATTGAGGAGCACCACGGGCACGCCTTCGATCCGTGCGGCACGGGCGGCGGGGGCGCTGACGAAGCCGCCCGTGACGATCAGCGCATCCGCGCCGCGGAGCACGGAGCGGCTCGCGCGGAGCGACCTGCCCCAGTTCCACAGGAATCGGGCGAGCGCTCTGGGACGCACGCCGAAGGGCTTGGCGGGCGTGGGTGTCCAGAGTTCATCGGTGGCGCTCATGACGCGGGCGTCGATGGGGCGGTCCGAGCAGAGAAAGGCGATCTGGGCGTTGGGACGGGCGGCGCGGAGGGCCTGGGCGACCGCGAGCGCGGGGTAGATGTGCCCGCCCGTGCCGCCAGCGGCGAAGACAATGGTGGGTGCGTCGCCCGTCATGGTGGTGCTACGCGGGCTGCACGACGGTGTGCGGCTCGTCCTCGTCCACGCTGTCGGTGGTGTTCTCCGGGACAATGCCCTCGATGAGCACCTCGAAGCGCTCGTTGGCGTTGGCCTCGCGGTCCATCGCCAGGAGCAGGCCCAGGCTGGCGGCGGTGAGCATCCAGCCGGTGCCGCCCGCGGAGAGCAGGGGCAGGGCGATGCCCTTGGTGGGGGCGAGGCCCGTGACGACGAAGAGGTTCATCAGCGTCTGCCCGCCCATCGTCGCGAGCACGCCCACGCCCGCGAGTTGGAGGAGGCGCGCCTTGGTGCGCGCGACGATCGCGAAGCCGGCGCAGAGCAGCAGGGCGTACATCGCGAGGACGCCCGCGGCCCCCGCGATGCCGAGCTCCTCGCAGATGATCGCGAAGAGGAAGTCGGTGCGGTCTTCTGGGAGGTAGCCGAATTTCTGGAGGCCGAAGCCGAGGCCGCGCCCGAAGCCGTCGCCGTTGGAGATCGCGACGAGGGACTGGATGATGTGGTAGCCGGTGTCCTGCGGGTCGGCGAAGGGGTTGGTGAAGGCCTCGAGGCGTCGGAGGCGGTAGGGCTCGACGAGCAGGGCGATCGCGACGCCCGCGATGCCGATGGGGGCCAGCAGGGCGAGTTGCCACACCCGTGCGCCGGCGGCGACCAGCACCGCAACGCCCGCGCAGGCGATGAGCACGCCCGTGCCCAGATCCTCGAGCGTGACGATGGCGCTCACGAGGGCGAGGGCGAGGAGCGCGGGGAGCAGGCCCGAGGTGAACCGGCGCAGTGATGCCCCTTTGCGCACGCCCCACCAGGCCATCACGGGGATGATCGCCCACTTGGCGATCTCTGAGGGCTGAAAACCGACGGGGACGCCCGGGATGTCCACCCAGCGTGCGGCACCCTTCACGGTGCTGCCGATGCCCGGGACGTAGACCAGGGCGAGGACGATGAGCGATATCGGGTAGAGCAGGGGGATCGTCGCCTGCCAGAGACCGGGCCTCGCGAAGCGGTTGAGCGGGAGCTGACCGACGAGCAGGAGCAGGCCGAACGCGATGGCGGCGTAGGCGGTGGGGCGGCTGAGGATGATCGAACCGATGGTCACGGGCTCGCCCGAGCCGATGGTCATGCCCGCGGATGCGACCATGACGACGCCCGTGCAGAGCAGGGCGAGGGTCGTTGCGATGATCACTTCACTCGTGCGGGTCACCGGCAGGCTATCGGCGATGCGCCGGTTCGCGGGCCAACATGAAGCCGGCTGCTTGCGCGCGGTGCCACGCCTGCGTACCGCGGCCATTCCGGGGGTGCAAGCCCCGATGGTCGGCGGGCGATCGGGTGTTTGGGGTCACGGGATCGGGAATATTTTGTACCCGATGAACCCTTGGTGCTCGTAGTGTTCTGTAGTGGGTAGGCGGTCGTCTCGCCGCGACGGCTGCTGCCACCCGAACCCGGAGGATCGCATTATGCGACGACATTCCAGACACGCCCTGCTGCCCATGGCCCTTGTGATCGGCGCGATCACGCTGCTGGTCTCCGCGCCCATCGTCGAGGCCTCGCCTCGTTCGCGGGTGCGATCGGGCAACTCGATCAGTATCCGCACCGGGAACAGCTCCCGTTCCTACACGCCGAGCCACTCATCGCATCGCAGCCACTCCAGCCACAGTTACGGCAACCGTCACCACAACACCCGGCACTACGGCAATTCGCACACCAAGTCGCACTACGGCTCGGGAGTTTCGATCCGCATCGGCGGCTCGTACAGCAGCGGGAGCTACCGCTACGGCTACTCCAACCGGCGCCACTACCCGTCGTACCGCACCACCTACCCGACCTACACCTACCCGACCTACACCTACAACAATTACAGCTACAACTCCAACTGCGGCACCCCGGTCTACCGCACCAATTCCGGGTACACGAACAACAGCTACGACCGGAGTCCGTCCTACGGCACGGTCTACACGACCTCCGCGGATCGGTATCGCGATTGGCAGCAGACCGGCGAGCTCCGGCGCACCGAGACGGTGGTCGAGCGTCCGCGCGAGACCCTGCTCCCTCGCACGCGGACCATCAGCCAGAGCGATCTGCCCGCGTACGAGCGCGAGATTCAGGAGGCCGCCCGCCTGATCCGTCAGGACCGTCAGGAACTTTCCGCCCCCACAGAAGAGCTCAGCGAGCCCCCGATGGGTGGTGGCTCCACCCCCACCAGCGGCGATGACGAGTTCCAGGCGACCGAGCCGGACGAGCTCGCCCGGGCGTGGCAGGCGCTGCTGGATGGCGATATTGCGACCTCGCGTGCGTTGTTCGCAGACGCCGCCCGTGTGATGCCCAAGAAGGGCGAGGCCCGCTTGGGCTACGTGATCGCGTCGCTCCGTGACGGTGATCGTCGGGCCGCGAGCGTGTCGATGGTGCGTCTGCTCGAGAGCGAGCCTCAGCTCGTGCGCGGCGGGGCGCTCCCGGAGAGCCAACTCCTGATCCGCGAGATCCAGCGCCAGTCCGAGACGCTCAAGGCGTACCGCGATGACAGCGTGACGACCGTGGAGAACCGCATGCTGATCGCGTTTGCGGCCCTCCTGCAAGGCGATACTGCCGGCGGGCAGGAAGCGATGCGTCGCGCCCGCAGCGCGGGTGCTGAGGGCATCGCGGCCCGGAACCTCTGGCGACTCGTGGGCCTCTCCGACAAGCCGCTGGAGCGGTTGTCGGGGCACTGAGCACCTCGAAGACGTCTGAACTGACACGCCCCGAGCGCAAGCTCGGGGTTTTTGATTGGTCGTGCCTCGCCCGTACGTCGGGGAAGGCTCGTCCGGGTTTTTTGAGTGCGTACCTCGACGGCGGGAGACCACGGTCTTGCGATCGGGGCTGGGGGGTGAGGAAATTTGGTGTTTTTTGGTGATGGGAGGCTTTGGGGGCTGCCTAGACTCTGGGCCCTCGTCTCTGTGGTGGAGATGTGGGCACATTTCGTATCACCGTCAAGACCACCACGGCCCCGCGGGCGCTGGCCAGCGTCCCTCAGTTGGGTCCGGTGTGGGAGGTAGCAACCTATGGCCAAGCGCGAACTTACCAAAACCTTCAAGGTGATGGCACCCGGCGGGACCGCGACACCCGGTCCCCCCTTGGGCCCCGCCCTCGGTGCCAACGGCGTCAACCCCGGACAGTTCATCCAGCAGTTCAACGCCGCTACTGCTGATAAGCAGGGCAAGGTCGTCGGCTGCGTGATCTCCGTGTACTCGGACCGCTCGTTCGAGTTCGAGATCAAGTCCTCCCCCGCCTCGGTGCTCCTGCTGGACGCCGCGGGCTTGGAGAAGGGCTCGGGCGAGCCGCAGAACATCGTTGGTTCGGTGACCTTCGACCAGTGCAAGACGATTGCACAGGAGAAGCTGACGGACCTGAACACGAACAACGTTGATCAGGCTGCGATGATGATCGCCGGCACCGCCCGCTCCATGGGCCTCGAAGTGAAGGGGCTTTGATCGATGGCTAAGAAGACCGAACAAGATAAATTCGCGAAGCTGCCCAAGCGTCACCGCGACAACATGCGTGCCCGCAAGGACGACACGATGACCGCCGCGGAAGCGATCTCGGCCGTCAAGTCCTTCAAGGCCCCCAAGTTCGACCAGACCGTGGAGGTCTGCTTCAACCTCGGGATCGATCCGCGTCACGCGGACCAGGCGATCCGCGGCTCTGTCAGCCTGCCCAAGGGCATCGGCAAGACGTCCCGCGTCGTCGCGTTCTGCACCGTTGACAAGGAGAAGGAGTGCCTCGAGGCGGGCGCGATCAAGGCGGGGGCCGAGAGCCTCGTCGCCGAGATCGAGCGCGGCTGGATGGACTTCGACGTCGCGATCGCGACGCCCGACATGATGCGGGTGATCTCCAAGCTCGGTCGCGTGCTGGGCCCCAAGGGCCTGATGCCCTCGCCCAAGGCCGGCACCGTGACCAAGGACGTCGTTTCGGCGGTGACCGAGTTCGCGGCGGGCAAGGTCGAGTACCGCAACGACAAGGGCGGCAACGTCCACGCGCCCATCGGCAAGATGAGCTTCTCCGAGGCCGACCTCGTGGAGAACCTCACGCACTTCATCACCATCATCGAGGGCCTCCGCCCTTCATCCGTCAAGGGCCAGTACCTCAAGAAGGTCGCGGTCAGTGGCACGATGACCCCCTCTGTTCTGATCACCGTCGCTTCTGACACTGAGTAACCACCGGTAGATACCGACTAGCACGAAAGGCACGCGATGAGCAAGCCCGTCAAAAACATGCTGATCCGGGACTACCAGGAGCGTCTGGGCGATTTGTCCGACGCGCTGGTGGTCTCCATTCGCGGCGTTGCCGCGAACGACAACAACAAGCTCCGCCAGGGGCTTGCTGAGAAGGACATCAAGATCACCGTTGTCCGCAACAACCTCCACAAGCACGCCTTCGGCGACACTTCGCTGGGCAACCTCGACCCCGTGATGGACGGCCCCAGCGCCCTGGCGTACGGCGCCGAGTCGGTCGTCGATGTGGCCCGTGAACTCGTGAAGTGGGCCAAGGAGATCGAGAACCTTGAGCTCAAGGGCGCCGTCCTCGACGGCATGCTCTTCGAGGGTGCCGAGGGCGTTGAGCGGCTGAGCAAGTTCCCCACCCGGGACGAAGCGATCGCTCAGGCCATCACGCTGGTGCTCTCGCCCGCGAAGAACCTGGTCGGCGCCATCAAGGGCCCGGCCTCTTCGCTCGCGTCGATCATCAAGTCCATCGAAGAGAAGCTCGAGAAGGGCGAGTCGATCGCGAAGGTCGGCTGACACACTGTTTACTCGCCGGGCGTTCTGAGCCCGGTGTTCTGATCACGACACAACCCGTCTCCGACTGGCCCCCTCGGGGGTTAAAGGGCGAGCGGTTCGCCCCCTCTCTGAGCGGATGTAACAGCCCACGCGTAGCGCGGGGCGATTCCCGAAAGGCACTTTGTCATGAGCGACGAAGCCAAGACATTTGACGCGAAGATCTCCAAGCTCGGCGACGAACTCGCCGGCCTGACCCTCAAGGAAGCCGTCGATCTCGGCGACTACATGAAGGACACCTACGGCATCGAGCCCGCTGCTGGCGGCGCTGTGATGATGGCTGGCGGTGGTGACGGTGGCGGGGCCGCTGCTGAAGAGCAGACCGAGTTCAACGTCATGCTCATGAGCGCCGGCGACAAGAAGATCCAGGTCATCAAGGCGGTCCGCGAGATCACCGGTCTGGGCCTCAAGGAGGCCAAGGACCTGGTCGAGGCGGCACCCAAGGCCGTCAAGGAAGGCCTTGGCAAGGACGAGGCCGAGGAGCTCAAGACGAAGCTCGAGGATGTCGGCGCTGGCGTCGAGATCCAGTAATCGATAACGATGCTTCGGTGTCCCGTATCGGGATTCCGAGGCGTCACAGGCATCGGGTGACGGCGCGGCACACCGCGCCGTCGCCCATTCGTGTGCGCAACGGGTCGTAAATCGGCGGTTTTGGCGATCGGGCAGGGTTCTGTCCGGTGGTTGCCTGCAACCCGCGTGCCGTCTACAGTGTTCAATCGCTCGTGCGGGAACTCCTCCATCAATTTGCTTGCTGCTGATCGTCGCTGACCACACAACACACACCGGTCCGTCCGGTTGTCAATGCGTCGAGTCTTTACGGCTCCGCGTGTGCGGTCTCGACACGGCGTCATGAGGGAACGGATGTCAACGAAGAAAGTTCGCGATTTCTCGAAGCGTGGTGACGCGCTCCCCACGCCTTCTCTCAACCGACTGCAGATCGACGGTTACGACCGTTTCCTGCAGATGGGTAAAGATCCAGAGGCACGCAACACGGGCATCGGCCTGGAAGCGCTGCTCCGCGAGATCTTCCCCATCGTCTCGTACGACGAGACGATGAAGCTGGAGTACTCGTATTACACGCTCGAGGAGGCGCGCTACACGCCCGACGAGTGCCGCGAGCTGCGCCTGACGTACGGCATGCCCTTCCGGGTGTGCCTGCGCCTGATCCGCGACAACCACCCCGACATCCCCGAGGAAGAGATCTACCTCGGCGAGATCCCCATCATGATGGGCGGCGGCGAGTTCGTGGTGAACGGTGCCGAGCGCGTCATCGTGAGCCAGATGCACCGCTCCCCGGGCGTTGATTTCTCGATCATCTCCGCGGACGGCGACCGCCCGCTGCACTCGGCACGCGTGATCCCCGAGCGGGGTTCGTGGATCGAGCTGGAGGTGACCAAGAAGGACCAGCTGCTGATGAAGATCGATCAGTCGGCGAAGCTCGCCGCGACGACCTTCCTGCGCTGCCTCGACGAATCGATCTCGTCCACGAGCGCGATCCTGAGCCTCTTCTACGAGGTGCAGGAGATCAAGACCTCCGAGCTGCAGGCCGAGCACTGGGCCGCGGAGTCGATCTACGACACCGAGTCGGGCGAGGAGATGGTCCACGTCGGTCACCAGATCGGCGAGGCGGGCGTGGACAAGATCCAGGAGAGCTCGCTCGACAAGCTCCGCGTGATCATCAACCCCTCTGACCCCCTGATCCTGAACTCGGTCGCCGAGGAGAAGCTCGAGCAGTTCTCCGAGGTCGCGAAGTCCGAGTACGAAGCGGCGCTCCTCAAGGTGTACACGCGTCTGCGCCCGGGCAACCCGCCCCAGGTGGAGAAGGCGCGTCAGCTCTTCGTCGAGAAGTTCCTGGACGAGAACCGCTACCGCCTGGGCAAGGTCGGCCGTTTCCGCATCAACCGCAAGTTCGATCTGGACGTCCCCGAGGATCAGATGTTCATCCGCGCTGAGGACTTCCTCCGCGTGGTGCAGTACGTGCTGGACCTCCGTTCGAAGCGCCCTGACCCCAAGAGCGGGCGCCCGATCGCTCAGGTCGATGACATCGACCACCTGGGCAACCGTCGCCTCCGCGCGCTGGACGAGCTCGCGACCGAGGAGATGCGCAAGGGCTTCCTGAAGCTGCGGCGCACGATCCAGGAACGAATGAGCGTGAAGGAGCCCGACGAGCTCACCAAGATCGCGGACCTCGTGAACTCGAAGTCCGTGTCGAGCGCGATCGACTTCTTCTTCGGCCGCTCCGAGCTGAGCCAGGTCGTTGACCAGACCAACCCGCTCTCGACGCTGGTCCACGAGCGCCGCCTCTCGGCGCTGGGCCCGGGCGGTCTGAACCGCAAGCGTGCCGGCTTCGAGGTGCGCGACGTCCACATCTCGCACTACGGGCGCGTCTGCCCCATCGAGACGCCCGAGGGCACCAACATCGGCCTGATCTGCTCGCTGGGCATCTTCGCGTCCATCGACGAGTACGGCTTCATGCGCACGCCCTACCGCAAGATCGACAACGGCAAGGCGACCGAGGAGTTCGTCCACCTTCGCGCCGACGAAGAGATGCGCGCCGTGCTCGCGCCCGCCGAGGCGCTGACGCTCGACGGCAAGCTGCCCGAGGGCCTGGTCCTGGCGCGTGTGGACGGCGAGCTCACCGAGGTGAAGTCCTCGGAGGTCGAGTACGCGGACATCGCGCCCAAGCAGATCGTCGGCGTTTCGGCGGCGCTGATCCCCTTCCTCGAGCACGACGACGCCAACCGCGCGCTGATGGGTTCGAACATGCAGCGCCAGGCGGTGCCGCTGATCAAGGTGGACCCGCCCTGCATCGCGACGGGCATGGAGATGCACGTCGGTCACAACTCCGGCATGGTCGTGACGGCCAAGCGCGCCGGCATGGTGACCTACGTGGACGCCGAGCGCATCATTATTGATAACGCCGACGAGTACGAGCTCCGCAAGTTCCGCGGCCTCAACGAGCGGACCTGCCAGAACCAGAAGCCCATCATCGAGCTGGGCCAGGACGTGGAGGCCGGCCAGGTCATCGCGGACGGCGCCTCGACGAAGCTGGGCGAGCTGGCGATCGGCAAGAACATCATGGTCGCGTTCAATACCTTCGACGGGTACAACTTCGAGGACGCGATCGTCATCAACGAGAAGCTCGTGAAGGACGACACGTTCACGAGCATCCACATCGACTCGTTCGACGTGGAGATCCGCGAGACCAAGCTCGGGCGCGAGGAGTTCACCCGCGACATCCCGAACGTCTCCGAGAAGATGCTCCGCAACCTCGACGAGCACGGCGTGATCCGCACCGGCGCCCGCGTCGGGTCCGGCGACATCCTCGTCGGCAAGGTTTCGCCCAAGAGCAAGAGCGAACTGACGCCGGAAGAGAAGCTGCTGCACGCGATCTTCGGGCGCGCTGGCGAGGACGTGAAGAACGACTCGCTCGAGGTGCCCGCGGGCAAGGAGGGCGTCGTCATCGGCGCCAAGCGCTTCAGCCGGCGTGTTCACATGACCGACGGGCAGAAGAAGAAGCTCAAGGATGACATGGACGCGTACGGCGCGGACATGGACCTCCGCGCGATCGACATCTTCGCGCAGATGGTCGCGTACATCAACGAGGCGATGGGCACCGAGATGGTTGACCCCAACACCCGCCAGAAGGTGGCTGCGAGCGACATCCCCGAGGTCGTCATGGAGCAGATCCAGAACTTCGAAACGAAGTGGATCAAGGGCTCCAAGGAGGCCAAGGCGGAGGCGGAGGTCATCTACGGCCAGTTCTGGCCCCGCATCCAGGCCGTCGAGAAGGAGAAGCAGCGCAAGCTCGACCACATGAAGCGCGGCGACGAGCTCCCCTCGGGCGTGCTCGAGATGGTCAAGGTCTACATCGCGACCAAGCGTCAGCTCTCGGTCGGCGACAAGATGGCCGGTCGTCACGGCAACAAGGGTGTGATCGCCCGCATCGTGCCCGAAGAGGACATGCCCTTCATGGAGGACGGCACGTCGGTTGACGTGCTGCTGAACCCGCTGGGCGTGCCCTCTCGCATGAACGTGGGTCAGATCCTGGAGACGCACCTCGGTTGGGCGGCTCAGGTCCTGGGCTTCCAGGCGGTGACGCCCGTGTTCGACGGCGCTCTCGAGCAGGAGATCCACGACTGCATCGAGGAGGCCAACAACTCGATCATCGCCCGCGAGAAGGCGGACGACGAGAACGGCACGCACCCGCTCCCGCGTGAGATCCGCGCGATCATGCCCAAGGGCGGCAAGATCCAGCTTCACGACGGGCGCACCGGCGAGCCCTTCAAACAGCGCACGACCGTGGGCTTCATGTACATCCTGAAGCTGCACCACCTCGTTGACGACAAGATCCACGCCCGCGCAACGGGCCCGTACTCGCTGATCACCCAGCAGCCGCTGGGCGGCAAGGCCCGCACGGGCGGGCAGCGCTTCGGCGAGATGGAGGTCTGGGGTCTCGAGGCGTACGGCGCCGCACACATCCTTCAGGAACTCCTGACCGTCAAGTCCGACGACGTCGAGGGACGCACGAAGATCTACGAGTCCATGGTGAAGGGCTCGAACACGCTCGAGGCCGGCATGCCAGTCGCCTTCGACGTGCTCTGCAACGAGATCCGTGGCCTCGGCATGAACATCACCCTCGAGAAGCAGCACGCGGAGGGCGAGAGCCTGCTCTGAGGCGCTCGTTCCCGCTCGACAACGCACTGTTTTCGCACGCACATCCGGGCCACAGGCCCTTCTGACCCCGCTGAGGAACACACGATGACCAGCACCATCAAGACGATGCTCACCCTCGCCTGCGTTTCGCTCGCCACCCTCGCCCTCGCGGGCTGCGGCGGCGGCGACAGCACCGACAAGACCGGCAAGACCGGCGGCTCGGGTAGCTCCGGCTCGGGTACGTCCGCGTCCCAAGAAGGCCCGGCCTACCGGGTGATGAACGACTTCGTGAACCACATGGCCAACGGCGAGTACGCCCAGGCTCGCGAGCTCACCGATAACGGCGGAGCCGCGACCATCCTCGACAAGTACGTCGAGATGTCCGGCATCAACGGCGGCAACGAGAACCTCGCTCCGATCATGGAGGCGGTGTTCAGCGGTGTGACCGAGCGGTTCGCCGCTGCTGGGGTCGAAGTTGTTGAGACGACCGAGAACAGCGCCACGGTGCGTCTGACCGTCGGCGGCAAGTCGCACGACGTGGAGGTGGCCTCGCTCGACGGTGCGACGTGGACGATCGCGCTGCCGCAGGGCGCGCTCACGCCTCTCGAAGATCTGATGGGCAACGCGGGCAACGCCGTGATCCCCACCCGCCCCTGACCCGCCGGCCCCGAGTCCCAGTCTCGCGACAACCCGTCGCACCGCAACCCGCCGACCTGTATCGATCCACGCGCTAGCCCGATAGGGAGCGACCCCATATGTCCGACACCGTGTACGACCGCGTCAACGACTTCGCCTCGGTGAAGATCACCCTCGCCTCCCCGAATGACATCCGTTCGTGGTCTTTCGGCGAGGTGAAGAAGCCCGAGACCATCAACTACCGCACCTACCGCCCCGAGAAGGACGGTCTGTTCTGCGAGCGGATCTTCGGCCCCGAGCGCGACTACGAGTGCGCCTGCGGCAAGTACAAGGGCACCAAGTACAAGGGCATCATCTGCGACCGCTGCGGCGTGAAGGTGACCCACTCGCGCGTGCGTCGCAAGCGCATGGGCCACATCAACCTTGCTTCGCCCACGGTGCATATTTGGTTCTTCAAGGCGATGCCCAGCCGCATCGGCACGCTGCTGGCGATGAAGACCAGCGACCTCGAGAAGATCATCTACTTCCAGGATTACGTCGTCACCGACGCCGGTGACACCGAGCTCGAGCACAAGCAGCTCCTGACCGAGGACGAGTACCGCACCGCCCTTGACCAGTACGGCAACGCGTTCACCGCCACGATGGGTGCCGACGCGATCCGCGAGCTGATCGAGCGCGAGGACCTGGACGCGGTCGCCGAGCAGATCCGTCAGGACATCATGGAGACGCGCTCGATGCAGAAGCACAAGGACTTCGCCAAGCGACTCAAGATCGTCGAGCAG
>JAJDDE010000147.1 GCA_029260475.1 Phycisphaerales bacterium
CCTCGGGCGAGTAGACGAGCGCGACGCGCCCCCCCACCGTCAGCACCTCGATCGCGAGCTCGTCCGCCGGTTTTTTGCTCTCGAGCGAGGCGATCGTGAAGATCGTTGCGAAGAGCTCGTGGTCGAGCGTCACCTTCTCGAGCTCGTGCTCGGGCATCGCCCGCTCGAGCTCGTGCCGGAACGAGGCGTCCCACTCTGCGTTGGAGCACCCCGCCGACGCCAGCACGAACCCGCCAGACGAGAGGTACGCCCCTAGCCGGCTGGATTCGTCATCCGAGAGCGCGAAACCGCCCTCGCCGGTCATGATGGCGAAGGGGTGCCCGAACACCGCGTCGTCATCGAGCCGCGCTTCCAGAAAGCCCCGGCGGGCGTCGATAGACGTCTCGAAACGCACCGTCTCGATGAACTCGTCGGAGAAGCACACGCTCGTCGTGTCGTCGGGCCCGTAGGTCAGCATCGCGACGCGCACCGCCGATGCGTCATCGCCCTCACCGCCCCCGACGAGCGCAGGGGGCGCGATCAGTGCGCACAGCGTGATGAGCAAGACGGATCGCATCACTCGATCCTACCCGTGTCTTGGCTCTCCGCTTCACGCCCGATCGCGCGGAGGTACGCCGCGACCAGCGCCCGGTACCGCTCGGGGACTCGAACGAGCCGTTCCGCCTCGCCTGGCGTCAGTTCGACGTCCTCGGTCACCACCCACGAGCGCACGCCCGCGCCCCGCTCGGGCGGGGCACGCTCATCCGACTCGGTCGCCGCACCCGAGACGCTTTGGCCCCCGAGCGAGGAGCCCTCCGAACCACCGGACCCCCCACCTCTCGATGAGGGCTCGCCCTCTGGCGTGTCCTGGGCGCCTGGCGAGGGCTTGTCCGCGTCACGGGCTTCTGCTTCGGCCTGCTCACGGTTCTGTGCGAGCCGGTCCAGCGCCTCCTGCACCGCCCCGCCAGACGTGCCCCCGCTAGCGCTCGAGTTCGACGTCGCCTGGGCATCGCCCCCCGGCGTGAGAGAGAGCGGCGCGTCGCCCTCTGCGCCGCTGACCGGGTCCGCGTCGTCGTCCTCGTCGTCGCGGAGCGAGAGCAGCATCTCCGCGGCGAGCGTCGCCTGGGCACCGCCGACGGCATCATCCGCGTTCAACAACGCCGCCGCCTCTTGCATGACTCCCGTGACGCCCATCGTGCGCACGCGCTCCGCGATCGTGATCGCCGACACGCCCATCACCGGCAGCGGCGCCGTGGCCTCGCGGCGCAGCGCCAGAACGAGTTCTTCCACTTCGTCCAGCGGCACAGGCACGGGGTCATCGGTGATCAGCCGACGAACTCGAGCGAGCGTGCGGAGTGCCGCATCCGCACCGCGCATGAGCGGAACCGATCGCTGATCGGGTTCGAGCACGTCGCTCAACGCGAAGTGCAGTTCCGTCAGCACGATGTCGCGCGCCTTGGGCTCGATCGGCCGCCCCTCGCTGGTGACCACCGCTTCGAGCCGGTCTTTGGCCTCCTGCAACGCGGCACGCAGTGAGACGAGCCGCTCTGCGTCCATCGGTGCCGATGCTGCGCGATCGCCGAGCATCACGAGGGCCTCGAGAATCGCCGCCAACCGTGCCGCGTGCCGGGTTTGCGGCTCGCCGAAGGTCTCAAGCGGTAGCCCTCCCGAGCGCGAGGCCGCGGCGAGCAGCACCTGGTCGTCTGTGAGCCGCGTGAGCGCTTCAGCGACGCGGCGCAGATCGTCCGCCAGGCGCAGCCGTTCGGCCGGCACGCGGAGCGTGCGCTCAGCTTCGAGCTGCGCGACGGGTGTGATCCCGTCGCGCTCGATCCGCTCGCGCAGGGCCTTGGCCCGCTCTGCGGCCTCGCGCTCGAACGCGGTGGCCCCATCGGCACGCTCCATCTTCTCGATCGCCCGGATCGCCGCTGCGCGGCGTTGCTCTTCGATCAGCCCGGACACACGCTCGGACGGACCGGTGAGACGATCGATCGTCGTCGCCTCGAGCGCCCGCTCATCGGCCTCGTCCTGGCTGATCACGCGCACCAGGAGCGTCGCCTCGGACGCCGGTCGCCCCGGCACCGTGTCGCGAACGCGCGCGATGATCTCGAACTCGTCTCCAGCGGCGAGCCCATCAGGATCGACCGCGATCACAGCCCGGCGCAGCGCATGATCCACGGGGACACCGCGGACACGCACGCGGACCCCCTCGGGCACCAGCACACCGATCGGTGACGGGTGCAGCGCAACGTCGTCGCTCGCTTCGACACCGATCGACGCAACCTCGCCTTGCACCACGCGGAGCAGACCCCTGTCGATGTTTTCTCCCACAAAGCCAAGAACCGGCGGGGCATCCGGATTGACGCTCGGCTCCACCGTGGCAGCATCGGGCCCGCTGCCAGCCTCGGTCACGGGCGTGAAGGCCCACGCCCCGCCCGCGCCCACCGCTCGGCGGACTGTGACACTGCGCCCCTGCGCCTCGCCGACCAGCGCACCCCTCTCGTTCTGCATGCCCATCGCGGGGATCGAGAGTTCGAACCGCACTTCGATCGTGGAGCCCTCGACCGCTCGGAGAGGCTCCTGCGCCGTGAGCGTCGGGGCGATGCCAGAGGCGTGGGCCGGCGGCAGCACGCGCACGCGCGTCCCGAGCACTCGCGCGAGCGTCAATGGCTCAACCCGCACCGCGCGGCTGTATGCGCCCTCGGTGTGCGCTCGGATCGTCACCGGCTCTCGGAGGCCCACCAGCGTCGCGCCCCACGCGCCGTCGCCCCGGTCCGATGTCGCGAGGCGCGCGCCACCGTCGATGGTCAGCCAGACGTCCTGCGCAGCTTCCCCCTCGGCGCGGACGGTGACGCGTACATCATCGCCCACGAGCGGCGGCTCAACGGGGAGCACGACCGTCAGACGCACCGGAGCGACGGGCGGGTGGTCACCCAGCGGATCGAGCAGGCGAAGAGCGGTGATCGTCAGTGCGCTCGGGCTCAGCATCGCCAAGAGCACCAGGAGCAGCACACCAACGGTGCCCGGTGCGATGACTCGCGTGGACGGGGACACGCTCACCACCGGCGCGTGGGGCTCTGCGCCGGCGAGCGACGCCTCCGCTCGCGCCACGCACCGCTCGGTTAACGCACGCCCCACCGCGTCCTGGTTGAGGAGATGCCCCAACTGGTCGGCGCTGCGCAGCGCGCTGGGAGGCAACCCCCACGCCTCTTCCATCGCACCCAGCATCGCGTCCCGATCGAGCGCCGAAGAACGCTTGCACGCCGCACGAACCGCGAGCGAAAGGCCGGTCGCGATCGCCAGCGCGAGCACGCACCACACGCCGCCCCGCACCCACCACACGAGCGGGGATGTCGCGTCGATGACGAGCGCACCGGCACCCATCGCGAGCGCGCCGCCCCACCAGCGGGCGGCGTGGTGCAGCAGCGCGCGCAGGCGCGACCGCCGCGCCACGCGAGCGATTGCGGTGTTCAGGCGGGGTGATTCGTACGGGCGCGGGTTCATCGGGACGCCCTCCGCCTGATCGCCCACTCGCTCAGCAGCGTGCACCCCAGGAGGAGCGCGAGCCACCAGCGGTCCCAAGCGGGGCTCGTCTCGGCATCGGCACGCTCTGCCGCCCGTGCGCGTTCGATCACTGCCAGGAGCGGGTCCGGACCGTCTGCCGCCGTGAAGACGGTGCCGCCGGTGCGCCGGGCGAGGGCACCGGTTGCATCGGTCCGGGGCGCAAGGTCCAGGAACTCGACGCGGTTTTCTACCACCGCGAAGCGTGCTTCGTGCCCGTCGCTATCGGTCACGAGGTACACGCCCTCCTCGCTCGGGACGAAGGACGCCACCGCCCTGAGGGGCGAGCCAGGGTCGGGCGCCATCGTCATCGTGCTCTCTCGTTCGCTCGGCGAGAGGATCGACAGCGAACCGGGCATGGGCACCCGGCTCGATCGCACACGGACCGCGATCTTCACGGGCTTGCCGGGCGCCACCACCATCGGCGTCGCGTGGATCACGAGGTCCGCGCCCGGCGGCAGGTCCGCGCTCGTCGCGAGCGTGCGGACGATGCCCGACCACAGCCGCCCGTACGCAGAGCGTTCCTCGACCGATGCGCCGGGCGGCAGCAGGGCGTCTCGGTAGGAACCGGGCGAGCGGTTGAGCAGGACGACTCCCGCGCCCGCCCGTCGCAGTTCGCCGGGCCCGAGTTCACGCTCGACTGGCCCCGCGAACAACTCCTCGAGCACGCGGCCTGTGCGCCGGGCTTCCGGCTCGGTTGAGACCACCGGGTCGCCGCGCAGGAACAGGATCGAACGCCCGCGCTGCACCACGACGTCGCGGAGCATCTCCGCATCGCGACCCGGGAAGAACTGCTCGACGGCCCGCCCGACAACGATCACGTCGTACCGCGCGAGCTCGTCCACGCTCTTTGGCAGGGTGACGGGTTCGTCGGCGCCCTCGAGCAGCCCCGATCGGGTCACGCGGATGTTGGGAGCGCGGGTGCCCGAGCGGAAACGGTCGTCGAGGGTGGAGGCGCTGGTGACTTCCACCTGCCCGTCGCCGCGCATCGCGCGCACAAAGAAGCGCGAGTCCCAGTGCGGCTGCCCCTCCAGCACCAGCACGCGGATCGGCTCGGCGCTGACGCGCAGCAGCGCGATGGCCTCGTTGTTCTCCGCGTCCGCCTCGCCCTCGACGGGCGAGAGGCGTGCCTCGTAGGCGAGGGTCGCGCCGGAGACGCCCGGCGCAAGACGGGGCGTGATCGCGACGTCGAACGTCTGCGAAGACTCCCGTGCGAAGCGCACGACCCGCTCATGGATCAACTCGCCGTCTTGCCGGAGCTCGAACCGCGCACGCCGGCCCTCCATCGCGTGCTGCACGATCCGCACCCGCAAGGCCGCGGGCTGACCGGTGTAGGCGAGCGCGGTGGTCGGGGAGACGAGCACCCGTGCGTCCATCGGGGACGCCCGATCGTCGATCGCCAGAGCGTGCACGACCGTCTCGCCGGCGAGCAGTCCCGCAACCGTGCGACCCTCCGTGTCGATCGCGTCGGTGAGGAGCACCAGGTGATCGGGCGGTGTCTCCGATGCCAGGATCGATTCGATGCCGGCGATCACCGGCGAGGACACCCTCCCCGTACCGGCTCGGTCGGGTGCCCAAGGTTGCCCGTCCAGATCGACCACACGCACACGCGCAACCTCGCTCAGGCGTGCGAGCGCCTCGTCGGACAACCACGAAGTGCCGACCCCGTCGTAGGACGTGTCGCGCTCCTGGGACCCGGCACGCATCGAGGCAGAGCCATCGACGAAGAGCGTGAGGCGTGGGAGCGCCTCGGTCGCTGGCCGGTCCTCTTCGATCGATGGCGAGGCGACAACGACGCCCAGCAGAACCAGCGAGCAGGCACGCAGCGCGTTCGCGATCACCGGTCCGCGTCGGAGCATGGCGCACAGCGCGGCCCCGATGACCACGAGCAGGCCGATCCACACGACGGGCATCGCTGGCATCCAGATCATGCGCCGGCTCTCCCCGATCGCGCGAGCGGCTCGACGCACAGCAGGAACAACGCTCCGATCGCGAGCATCGGTGCCAGCGGCCGTTCGGTGCGTCCGAACGATGACAGCGTCACGCCGTTGCCGGTCGCATCGCTGGCCGAAGAGCGGGCGGGGATCCGATCCGATTCTCCATCGGGGAAGCCCGTTGAGGATCGTGCCGCGGGGCCGGACGACTCCAACGCCGCGATGAGTTCGTGCATGAGCGGCACCAGCACGCGCGATCGCGCGACCCCGGGCTCTGCGGGGTCCAGCGCGAGCACACCCAGCAAGCGCACGACCGAGAGCATCGGTGCGCCCGCGGCATCGGTCAACCACGCCTGTGACGCCGACGGCATCGATATATCCGCGGTCCGCGTGACGCGCACCCCCTCGAAGAGCCCGCTGAGTTCGAGCGCCCGCACAGCCTCCGGCGCGGTCGGGGTGGCGCGGAGGTCCGTCAGCGCACGCGACTCGGCCACGCCGATCTCGAGGCCGATCTCACGCGCGAACGACCGCAACGCTGCTGCGGATGCTCCATCGCGCGCGATCCAAACGATGGGCGTGGCGTGGCGGTGGGCCTCGACCAGCGCGTCCTCGTACGCCAACCCGAGCGGACCGCTCGGCGCACAGAGCACGCCATCGGCACCGAGCACGTCCGCAGGGGACGCCGCGTGGTGTACGTGGTACCGGCTCGCGGTGCCCGGCGGCGCCAGCACGAGGTCGAGCGGGTGTACGTCGCCCAGCGTCGCGAGCCGCACCGCGTCGCGGATGGTCACGCTCGCGGTCCTTCGGTTGTCGGCATCGAAACCGTCGCTCTGCACCGAAGCCGTCAGCGTAATCGTGCTCGTGCCGGTGGACTCCGGCGCCACGAAGGACGCGCTGACGACCGCCTGGCCATCCACACCGACCGCGTAGGCGACGCGCCGCGACTCGTTGCCCCAGCCGAACTCGATCTCGCCTTGCTCCGCGGGGCCCGTCCCGATGACGCGGACGCTCGCGGTCACCGTCTCGCCTCGCACGGGCGACGTGGGAGACCAATCGAGCGACGCGATCGCGGTGTTCGGCGACGCGGAGACGGTGTCGATGACGTGGACCAGCACCCGGGCGGGGAGCGGATCCGGCACGTGCTGGCCATCGGTCACGAGGTGGACCGTGCCCCCCGCATCGCCCAGCATCGCGAGCGCCTTCGAGATCGCCTCGTTGAGGCTGTCGGGTTCTGACCGCACGCCGGCCCGCGCGAGGGCGGTGAAGAGGGCCTCGCGGTTGCGTGCGAAACCGCCCGCGACATCGCGGGCGCTCTCACCGGAGAGGAGCAGCGCGACGGGCGTGAACGCGGGGTCGGCGCTCTCGATGAGCGAGCGGGCCTTGTCCTTGGCCCGGTCGAACCGGGTCACGGGCCCCGCGGGCATGCCCATCGAGGCCGAGACATCGAGCACGATCACAGCACGCTCGCCAGCGCCCATCGCGCCGTGCGTGCGGAGCGAGGGCCTGTCGAACGCGAGGATCGCGAGGGCGACGATGAGCGCACGGATGAGGATCAAGAGCCATCGCGGGAAGCGTCGCACGCTGGACGCGTTGGCACGGGACAGGTGCTCGGTCAGGACCGCGGCGCCGGGGAAGAGCACGCGCGGGGCGCGGCGCGGGTCGATGAGGTGCAGCGCGATGACCGACGCAACGCCACCGATCGCGGCGGCGATCCATGGCCAGCTGAATCCCGAGATAGCGAGTGCGCCCGGCTCCATTAGCTGGTTGTACCGGCCTTGGACCCGGCGCGTTGCCGATCGGGCTGGGCTCAGTTGCGCGGGGCGGGGATGTCCACCGGCGTGACGCCCTTGCTGATCAGCAGCGCGCGGAGGCCGTCCTCGAGCGACGTGGCGCTCCGGAAGCCCAGTCTCTCCTTCGCCCGCCTGGTGTCGGCGACGGAATGGGCGATATCGCCCGGACGCTCATCGGCGTGGATCACCTCCGCGCCGGGACGCCCGAAGAGCTCGCGGAGCGTGTCGAAGAGCCGCTGGACGCTGATGGATTCGCCCGAACCGACGTTGATCGCCGCCCCCTTGAAGGGCTCCCGCCTGATCCCCGCGAGCATGTTGGCGCGGACGACCTCGCTCACAGGGACGAAGTCACGCGTGGCGCTCCCGTCGCCGAAGATCGTGCTGGGCTCGCCCCTCTGGAGGCACCCGACGAAGGCGGGGATGACCGCGGCGTACGCGCTGCCCTCGCGCTGTCGCGGGCCGAAGACGTTGAAGTAGCGGAGGCTGACCGTGTCGATGGGGTAGGTCTGTGCGTGCGAGGAGAGCACGCTCTCGGCGCTGAGCTTGCTGGCGCCGTAGGGCGAGGTCGGGGCGGGCTGCTCCTCTTCGTGACGCGGCTTCGCGGCGCCGTCGTTCGGATAGACCGCGGAGCTGGAGGCGTTGACGACGCGCTTGACGCCCGCTTTACGCGCCGCCTCCACGATGCGGACGGTCCCCGTGGTGTTCACGTCGTAGGTGCGCTGGGGGTCATTGATGGAGGCGGGGACGGACGCGATCGCCGCCTGGTGGAAGCAGACTTCCCGGTCGGTCATCGCGTCGGCGACCGCCTCGGGGTCGAGCACGGAGGCGTAGATGAACCGCACGCGATCGGGGTGCGCATCGACGAGCGGCGCGAGGTGCTCGGTGTCGCTGTTGGAGAGGTCGTCTAAGACGGTGACATCGGCGCCGTGTGCCAGCAGCGCCTCGACGAGGTGCCCCCCGATGAAGCCGGTGCCGCCCGTGACGACGGCGCGGACGCCCTCGTAGGCCCGCAGCGCGGTCTCCGGCTCACCCTGAGGAGGCTTCTCCATACCCGATCCTACACCACATCAGCCGCTCGGCCCGTTTCATGGCGACTGGGTGTCGATGACCAGCATGAGGTGATCGGTGACGCTCGAATCGCCCGCCTGGAGCCCTAGATCGCCCAGAGTCTCATCGGACAGGTCGGTCGTGTCGAAGACGAACGATCGCACCACCCCCAGCGCATCGCTGACGACCGCGAGGTCCAGACGACCGGGGGGGAACCCGCCGTTGCTCGGGGTGAGGTCACGCCACGTGGTGTTGCGGTCGCCTCGCAGCCGCATGGGGGCGAGGTCTATCGCGCCGAGATCGGGGTCGTCCACGACGATGTCGCGGGCGCTCCCCGAGCCGACGAGGTTCCAATCACCGACGAGCACGAAGGGCGCGTCGCGGTACTCGAAGTACGTGTCGCCCTTCTCGAGATCGCGGATGCGTTTGATCGCGGCGACCATCCCGTTGGCCTGACTGATGCGGCGCTGGTCCTCGCTCGAGCCCGCGTGCCCGCAGCACTTGAGGTGTACTGCGCCGACGATCATCGCCGTCTTGCCGGTATCGATGATCGCGAGCGTGAAGCCGTCGTTCGGGCCCGGCTGGATCATGACGTTGCTGCCCTGCGGCGCGATGATGACGTTGCCGTTGACGCGGTAGGCCGCCCATTTCGAGCCGTCGTCGAGCGGGTCCGCCTCGGACGCCCAGATGCTGAGCAGCCCGGTGTCGGAATTCCATTCCTCCTGCAGGCAGATGATGTCCGCGTCCATGCCGTCCACCAGACGCCCCAGGACCGGGGCCCGCGCGGGGTCCAGCGCGCCGTTCTGGAGCGTGTTCACCGAGCAGATGCGCAGCACGCCCGGCGCTTTGGCGGGGTTCTGCTCGGCGCGCACAACGATGGGCCCCTTCTCCACGGTCACCGAGAGGGGGCTCTCCAGCGTGTCCGAGCCGCTGGTGGTGATGAGCAGCTCATCGCCGAGCTCGAAGCCGAGCGGCTCGAGCAGGAAGGAGAGCTCGAAACTCGTGGACGCGATCGTCGGTGCGCTGACGAAGTCGATCACGCCCCAGTCGAGACCGGCAACGTGATCGGAGGTGACGCTGCGCCCGCGCATATCGAACGTGAAGTTCTGATCCGGGTCGCTGGCTTTGGCGACGTGCAGGCGGAGCGTGCCCTCGATCCCCGGGCCCGACTGCATGCCGAGCGCCTGCGTGAGGATCACGCGGATCGAGAGGCGACCGCCCGAGGCGATCGCCTCCACGCCGGTGACGTCGAACGCGTTCTTCCCATCGCCCGCGGGGTCCGTCGTGGTCGCTTGGGCGCCTGCCCAATCGGAGAAGGAGCCGTCGATGACGGGCGCAAGAGGCGCACCGAGCGCCGGTGCGCACAGGGCCAGAAGACTGAGGGCGATGCGCATGATCGGGTTCTCCGGGAGCGAGGCGATGTACGGTTTAAGCGTACAAAGCCTAGCATCCCATCAACCCAAGCAGTCGTCCCTGTTGAA
The DNA here is from genome assembly GCA_029260475.1 of Phycisphaerales bacterium. Classification (GTDB taxonomy): domain Bacteria; phylum Planctomycetota; class Phycisphaerae; order Phycisphaerales; family UBA1924; genus OFTM391. Next base: position 9,790 of record JAJDDE010000147.1, read on the forward strand.
TTCGGCACCAAAGACCCCGAAATCACCGAGGTTGACGGCGCCGTTGCCATCGAAATCCGCATCCGGGTTGTAGTTGGCGTCTCCTGACACCGAGCCAAACGCGGCGCCGAAGACACCGAAGTCACCCAGATCCACAGCGCCGTTGTCATCGAAGTCCGCAGAGCACGTGTTCACATCCGGGCACCCGCCCGGACGGAGATCGCAGAGCGTGATTTCCATGAACTCGCCGGCATCGACGTTCCCGTCGGAGTTCACCGTCGCGGGTGCCTGCAGGCTCGTCAGCAGGACGCCGTTGTCGTCGGTCTGGAACGCCACGCCCGCGACCCAAACGGACTCGGGCAGGTCATCGAGCGCACCCAGGCCCAGCAGCGCACGGAGATTCACCGCGCCCTCGAGCACCGCCCCGCGGCCGACACCGACGTTCGCGCCGTCGTCATCGAACCAGCCCGCGAAGGCGTTGGTGGACTCGGCGCCGACGAAGGCGTCCCACGCGGCAACGCTGCCGCTCTTGCCCCAGTTGGCGTTCTGGAGCGGGCCCGGTGTCTGGGCGAGGTACATGAAGACGTCGTGATCGGCTGGCGGTTGAGTCGCGAGGTAGAGCACGTCGCCCGAGAGCCCCGCCCAGAGCTGGCGCCCCGGCGCGTTGATCGCCATCACCGCCTGCGCGTCGAGCGCGCCGTCCATCTGCCAGTCGAAGGGCGCGGTGCCGCCGCCGTCGAGCAGCGGGAGCAGCCAGTCGTTGCCGTTGTTGTTGTCCCAGGTGCCCGCGCCGTCGTTGAAGACGAGGTTCAACTCGCCGACGTGGTTCGGCGTGGAAATATTCACGCTCCACACGCCCTCGACCGCGTCGAAGACCATCGGCGCGTCGGGTGAAATCACGGGGCTGAAGCCGTCGTAGCCGCGATAGAGGAAGACCTGCCCAGCGCCCGCGAGCGGTCCGCCCGCCGGGTCGTAGGTAATCGTGATGTCATCGCCCGCCGTCGCGACGCCCGCCTCCGGGTTGAAGGTAACGCCGCTGTCGCCACCGCCGGTGTTGCCGCCCCCGCCCGGCACGGGCTCGACGCCGCCCACGCCGTCGCCGACCCAGACGTGCTGGATCGGGCTCTTGGTGACGTTCCCCTTGCTGTCGGTCGCCTCGACGTAGTAGTCAACCAGCACCGAGCGCAGCCCATCGAGCCGCGCGTAGTACTGGTCGGCGATCTCTTGCGGCGTCTCGAAGAAGTCGATGTTCGGATCGTTGAAGACGTTGCCCGCGGGGAAGGCCCGGCTGCTCATCGTCACGCTCTGCCACGCCCCGACCTCGGGCGAACCCGCGAAGACCTCGTTGGCGTTGCTGTCCAATGGGTTCGAGCCGTCGTTGTCCACGCGGTATCGGAGCGTGACGTCGGTCGTGCCCGAGACGTCGTGGATGAACGTCCAGACGTAGAAATCGCCGTTGCTCTTGAACTGCTGGTAGCCGTGCTGCGGTCCGAAGTTGATCTCGCCCGGGTTCCACGGGTGGCGCTGGGGCACCCACACCTCCGGGCCCGTCGCGTCCTGCGAGGCGTCGCCGATGACGGTGGCGGTGTGCTCGAGCGCCTCGTTGCAGGCGACCGACGGCTTGACCTCGAACTCGAGCGCGGTGCCGTAATACATGTAGCCCGAATTGAGCGAGCCGAGGAAGTAGTGCCAGGCGCGCTCGGCGGGGCGCGTGTCGGAGCGCGGGTCCAGCACGTGATCGATGCGCACGGGCAGCGCGTTGTCGGTCGCGATCTGCTCGGCGGTATCCACGTGATTCTGGGCCGCGACGATGACGGCCCAGTTGCGGATGTCCTCCGCCCAGCCGTTCTCGATGTCGATCTGGCCCTGCGCGTTGACCGGGGGCCAATTCCAGTTGAGGAACTGCGGGGCGCCGAAGTCGCCATCGGCGTTGACCCACGCGCCGTCCTCGATGTGCAGGTACGCATCGTTGGGCACCGGGTGGTCTTTGAGGTACCGATCGACGACGGTCATCACGTGCCCCGCGCCGGTCGCGGCCCCAGCGAAGTTGGGCGTCGCCTCGCGGTAGTACGAGTAGCCGCCCCCCCAGGCGTTGTCGCCGTCGTGCGCGAGGGTGATGAGCATCGGGCGGTCGCCCGCCTGCGCACCGGACGCGATCGTGTCGAAATTGCCAGTGCCCTGCGCGCTGTAGCCGTCGTCCCAGGACAAGTGCTGCGCGCACGGGATGAGCACCACGCTCGACTCGGCGCCCGTCTCGGGGTCCACGTACTTCGCGCGGTGCGGGATGTAGCTCAACGGGTACGCCTCGGCGGGCGAGCAGCCTCGGTCGATGGACTTGCGGAAGTAGTTCACGCCCAGAGGGTTGATCTGGTCCGCCTTGTTGGGCGGATCACAGTTGATGCCGCCCGAGCCGTAGACGACCGGGAAGTCCGGGCACGCGCGGCTGATCTTCTCGGCGCTGACGAACGTCCACTCGATGTTCAATTCATCGAGGACGGGGATGAGGCGCGTGGAGAAGGCCATCTCGCTGGGAAAAAGGCCGTTGGAGCCGCCCGGGCCCCACACCTGCGGGTGCAGGTGCTGGTAGAGCTCGAGCTCCTTCCTCGCGGTGCTGGAAGAAACCAGGGGCAGCAGCGCGTGATGGAACGCGAAGTTCACAACATCGGCACGCGCCGGCTGCACCCCCGCGCCCGAGGTCTGCCACGTCCGAGCGACACTCAGGTGACTGTTCCAATCCGACTGGTACCCGAGGTAGCTCGCGGCTGCGCCCGCATCGATGAAGGACTGGATGTTTTCGATCAGCCCGCCCGAGAAGGAGACCTGCGCGCCGGCTTCGGGGAGGAAGTCGATGTCGTCGATCGTGTTTTTGGTGCGCCACTGGTAGGCGTTCTTGCGATCGTCGAGGCCGAAGATCTCGTTCAGGTTGTTGAGCGGGTTGACACGCCCGGCGTTTTTTCCGGCGATCGATTCCCACGCCCGCTCGTATCGGTCGGCGATCCCGGGGCCCGGCGTCTGCTGGTCGGGCCAGTAGATGGGCTGCTCCATGTGCCAGAGGTAGGTGATGTGGAGCGGCTGGGTGCCGCCGGCAGCGACGGTCGGGGTGAGAGAGCCGGCCAGCGCGATCAAAGCGAGCGGGGCGAGGGTGCGTCGCACATCGAGTCTCCTGGGGATGAACCATCTTCAACGCGTCGTGCCGGGGCCGGTAAAACGTTACACCCAGCACGCCGACGTCATTCAAGCCTACATCAAGACGCTCGTTGTGGGAAGGTAAAACGCTTCGATCGCACACCGAGCCCCGATCCGGGCGTCTGACCCACCATCACGAGGTACCACCACTCCCTTATGTGTCGTGTTTCTCATCTGCTGCTGGCATTGCTCTGCGTCCTGTGGACGCCGGGAGCCGCACGCGCACAGCGCGAGACGCGCCCCGAGTCGGTCCGAACGATCCCCGCGTGGCGGGTGGCCCCGGTGGTCCTGGGCGAGGTGCTGGTACCGCTGCTGCCTGCGGGCGGGGCGAGCGACCAGCTCCTCGCGATGCGTCGCGTGTGGGTCCCCGAATCGCCCGGGCGCGCGACCCTCGACGACGGCTCGAAGGCCACCGTCCGGGTCCGCCGTCTGGTGCCCAGCCTCTTCGAGGGGGCGACTCGGGGCGAGGGCACGACGTGGTACGCCGCACCGTTGCTGTGGACCGAGGACGCGGGCGACGTCCCGCTCCTGCGCGGCTCCGTCTGGCTCGCGGAGGTCCGCGTGCCAGCGGGCACCCGATGGCTCGAGATGAGCGGGCGACGCATCGACCTCTTCACCCCCCCTACCCACCACCGAGCGTCGCTGTCGGCACCGAATGACCAGACCTTCGGGAACTCCATCGCGCGGGTGGACCGCGACGTGACCGAGCGCTGGCGCTGCGCCTGGCTGGGCTGTGCTACGGACGGCGTGATCGATGACCCGCTGGCCGACGCGTGGAGCGAGGCGATCCGCGCGCGCTGGGACGAAGCGGCCCGGCGTGTCGGCGACGCCGACCCCGGGACGCTGCACCGGCTCGAGCACCGCCTCGTGGCGATCGCCTCGCCCGCGGGCGTCCCCCTGCCGATGTGGACGCCCGACCGGGACGCCTGGCAGACGCTGCTGCGCGAGCTGCTGGAGCCCGGCGCGAGCGACCAGACGCTGATCGACGGCGTGCTGGCGTGGCTCGAGCGCACACCGCCGGTGGTGTGCTGGGTCATCGACGATGCGCCCGCGATCGAAGAGGGCCAGCTCCCGAGCGCGGAGATCGGGTTTGTGTCCCTCGACGCCCGCCCGATCGTTCCGCTGATCTCCACGCTGCGCGGCCCCGCTCGCCTCGCGCCGCGCGTGCCCCCTGGGCGCATGCCGACGACGGTGCGCCTCCCGGTTGGCAGGGAGGGCGCCTCGGACACGGTGATCGCCTCTTCGGGCGGTTGGGAGACGCGTGTGGGCGTGGTGACCGGCGCCATCGACGCGGTGCCGCCCGGGTTCTTGACGGGCGATTTCTTCTACGACCACACTCGCGCGAGCCTCAGCGCTGGCGCACGCCCACCCGCCATTAACAACCGCCCGACGCGCGCCGTGCTGACGCGCCTCGAGCCGGGCACATGGCAGCTCGTCGTCGAGAGCGTGACGGGCACCGAAGCGACGAACGAGAGCGTGTCATTGTGGCTGGGTGATCGCGGCGCGGGGCGGGCGCCGGTATCGATCCGCCCCGACTCGCCGGGGCTCACGAGCGGCTCGGTCCGCGCGTGGTCACGCGAGGAGAACGGGCGCTGGCTCGCGGGGTTCGTGTTCACCGAGCAGGACGTGCGCGACGGCGACGGACTGCTCCGCCTGGCGATCGTTCGGACGGACCACGCGGGCGACCGCAGCGCGTGGCCCAGACCCCTGCTGCCCGGTCAGCGCGTGCCCGGACGCCTGGCGATCGATCCCTCGCTGTGGGCCTCGCCCGTCGAATAGGCCGCGTTACTCGACGACAATGCCCGTATCGGGCTCGCTCACGATGATCCCGCCGTCGTCGTCGCGTTCGACCAGATCGAGCTCGTTCAGGCACGCGAGGGCGGCGGACTGCTCGGCCTGCTTCTTGGTCGCGGCCCAACGCGAGGGGAACTGCTGGTTCCCGATCTCCACGCGCACCTCGAAGCACTTGGCGTGGTCCGGGCCCTTCTCGTCGAGGAGCACGTACTCCGGCTGCGCGCCCATCTCGTGCTGTGCGTGCTGCTGCAGGACGCTCTTGAAGTTCTGCTGGTGCCCGCTGCGCGCGGTGCGCTCGATGTGCGGCATCAGCAGCGGCATGAGGAAGGCGCGGACGCGTTCGAGGCCTGAGTCGATGTACATCGCGCCGGTGATCGATTCGAGGAGGGCCGCGGAGAGCGAGGAGGGCAGCTCCCCGCGCGTCTGCATGCCCTTGCCGATCGCGAGCATGGGCTCGAGCCCGAGGTCGCGCACGATCAGCGTGCACATGCGTCGGCTCACGATCGCGGACTTCACCTTGGTGAGCTGGCCCTCGAGGTAGTCGGGGAAGCGCAGGAAGAGCGCCTCACAGACGAGCATGCCGAGCACCGCGTCGCCCAGAAACTCCAGGCGCTCGTTGGACTCGAGGCGGCTGTCGGCGATGGAGGCGTGGACGAGAGCGAGGCGGAGGATCTCCTCGTCCTTAAACAAGTACCCGATGATCTCTTGCGTCTTGCGCAGGGTCTCCTGGTCAACGATCACGAGATGACAGTCCTCAGGCGCGGCGGGTCATGCACATCGTCGCCCTGGGCCTTGCCGCGCTGCGGCCCTGGAGACGCTCCGAACGTGTCGGACGCGCACGCAAAGACGCCGTCGGTACCGCTGACGCCCGACGAGGCCCTCTGGAGGGTTGCGGACGGGTGCGGGGGTCGGTCGGGAGGTGGTTCCCGAAGCCGACGGCTGCTTGGCCTGCGCGGCCGCCCCACAGTAGGGGCATCTTCAACGTATCGGATGACCGGGGTCGAGCGAAACCCAACCCCTACAAAATCAATGATTTAGGGTTTATCCAGACGCTCCGGGAAGCCCCCGAACCCGTGGGCGGTCCGGACTCTGGGCCCGCCGAAGCGAATGATGGGCTCTCCGACGGCCCCTGGGCTCGACTCGCCGAATCGTGAGGCCTACTCTTGCTCCCTTCACCGGTTGCCCGAGGGCGGGCCCGGCCTCAGAACACCCCTCCGATCGTCCAGGAGCGAGCGCGATGCATTACCCCCACCGTCGAAGCTGGATCAAGCGCAAGCGCAAGATCGGATTCCGCGCCCGCATGCGGACCAAAGCCGGTCGCAAGATCATCAACGGCCGCCGCCGCAAGGGCCGCGCCGCCGACGCCTCCGCGACCTATTAAGCCAACCCCCGGATTTCGCCCCGCGTCTCCCCGGAGATGCAGGCCAATAGAAGCGACACGCGGCGGTCTTCGGACCGCCGCTGTTGTTTTTGGATGAGGGCGAAGTAGTGGGTTGCGGGCTGGGGGTGTTGAAGCCGTGCCGTGTGCTTGAGGCGACGAGCCGCGTTTCGTGAAAGACTCGGTTCCCCGACCTGCCTCGCGCACCCGGTCATCTGCTGCTCGGTCTGAGCAGCCGTCCGGTAGGGAGCACCCTCCCAACTTTCGGATCATGACAGACATTCACATCGTGCTACCACGCAGCGCTTGAACCAACATCCAGACCGTTGCTGGAGCGATACAGTCATTGCATGCCGATCTTCCGCACACCGAGTTCACCCACCGCTCGTCGAGCACTGGAGTACACCGTTCTGTTCGGGGCCGGACTCTTGTATGCGTGCGCCCTGAAGTACTTCGTGCTCCCGTCGGCGGTGGTGCTGACTGGCACGGAGGGTGTCGCCTCGGCGCTCTCTTATTACTTCGACGCGTATTGGCTCTTTGTCGTGCTCTACGCCGTTTTTCAGACCGGGTTGCTCGTGTTCGCCGCGGCCACGATGCCGCGGACGTTCGCGATACGTTCTTTGATCACGGTGCTCACGGTCATCGTTTGCCTCGTCGTACTCCCCGAGTTTCGCGTCGCTTCGCCCGAGCCGGAGAATGAGCGGATCCTGCTGGTGCTCTTCGGGGGGATCCTTGCGGGCAGCGCCAAGGCGCTGGCCTTTCGTCGTCGAGGCTCCACCGGTGACGAAGACATCATCGCGGCCTACTACGCGATCAAGTACCTCAAGCCTGTCGGGCACATCGCGGTCATCGCGGCGGTGTTTTCTACCGCGTTCGGCCTGCTCATGGCGCTCCTGAAGCACGGCGACCTCGCAGCGGTCATCAACACGCTCATGTACACCTGCATCTACATCTTCGCGAGCGCTGAGACGCTGAACAATCTCTACCACCGCTTCAGCCTGACCTCGCTCGACGTGGTCACCAAGCACCAGTCCAAGGTTGGCGACGCGATCGTGGCGCACCTCCCGCACAGGACTTATTTCGTGCTCGACGGGAAAGGGGGTCGGAGCAAACAACCCTTCGTCTTGGTCCGGGCCATCGTCACCAAGGAAGAGGTCCCGTCGCTTCTCCGCGCCGTTCACCGGGCCGACCCAGATGCATTCGTGTACCACTTTGAACTCGCCGGCGTCTCCAACCGGTACTACATCCCTCCGATTGGTGCACCAGATCAGGATTCAGAGCGTAAACCACCACAGCCCAGGCCCGTTGCTAAACCCGACCACGCTTCAGACTCCGCGGAACAGAAGCTTCGTGAGATCTCTCGTGTCAGGCGGAAAGGGCACGATTGACACTCAAGTGCACGATGGCGAGGTAGGTCGCCCAGCCAATCATCGGCGTCGTCGGCCATAATGCCGGCGCTGGTGAGTCCTTGGGAAACGAACTGGCAGTTCCACTATCCTCGCGCGTGTGTGAGCGTGGGGAACACGATGCGCCTGACGATTGACCTGACCTTTCGGTGGAGCTTTCGTCTCAGTTGGTCACGGTTCTCTCGGTTATGCACAGGAAGGCTGCGTTATTGCGCGTACGCACCCGCCCGTCGTCACTTTCTCAGCGACGACGCCGCCGTCTCATGCCGAGTCCGCCGAGTCCCATGAGTACCGCTGTCGACGGCGCAGGAACAAGCGTACTCGTGATCCGGATATCGTCGAGCCTATCGGGGCTGCCAATTAGCCCTATCGCCAGGGTATTCCAGGCGCTCGGTTGGTTGATTAACCCACCCAACTGCAGAGCGTTGAAGGATGTGATGGGTGTGTAGAGGCCGTCACCATCCCTATGGCTCACTTCCCAAAGTCCAAGGCCGCTCTCGAAGTTGTAGCTCACGCGGTGTTCGTACCACCGGTGGTGGTTGTTCGATAGTGCATCATCTCCCGCTATGTTCCCCGTGAACTGAAATCCGCTGTTTCCGTTTAAAACGTATCCATCAGCAGACGTCGCCAGGAAGAGGACGTGCTGTAATCCGACTTGTCCGGCATTTGCGATCTTCAAATGAGACTGGAATCCAAGGCTGGCACGAGAACGTGTTGTCCACTCCAAGACGACGGACTGGGTGTCTGCGGTCAGGATCAGCCCATCGTTTTTGCTCTCACCGAAACTCCCGGTACCACTGGCACTCATGTTGCCCGGAGTGTTCTGGATAATGTCCACACCGCCATTGGCGGAAGTCGTCCAGCCAGACTGCCCGAAGATGGGGCCCACGGCAAACCCGTTAAAGTCCTCACTGTAATTGGTTATCATCTGGGCTTGAGAATTCGCGGTCATACCCACGAGTGCGAGCACCGCTGCAGTGCCGATGATTGACTTATTCATGTCGTCTCCCTCTTTCTTCAGCGACGACGCCGCGTCGCGATCAATATCCCGAACCTAATCAAACATCCGCACCAAGTGCGGGAATGCGCGCATCCATGTGCGTGCAGCCCTTGATTACACGCTACGCTGCGTGTCTGCGACGAAATCCCACGCCGATTGCCGCCGTGAACAGGAGTGCTCCTGTCGCCGGTACCGGGACTTCTTGCGCAGAGAAGCTAATCGAGCCATCCCAAGATCTTGTCACAGTTCTTGGTCCACCGCCGGAGCCGGCTAGGCCGCCGGACCAAAAAGCATATATCTCGTAGGAACCAGCAGGGAGAGTGAGGCCGGAGCCACTAAAATCACCTCCAGGTAATGAGGTCGTCGAAAAGACTGCCGCCGTTCCGTCGGTAAACTCAACGATCTGGCCCGTGCTGGGGTCTCTGAGGGTGAATATCGCCGAGCCCGGAAAAGTGTTGTCACCCGTCGCGCTATTGGTCAGAATGTCTATATTGAATTCAATGTTATTCGCTGATGAGAAAGTTGCACTAAAAACTTCGGCAGCGACAGCTTGATATTCCCAAGGGCTCCCCGGGTAAATGAGGCTCATTGACCCGCTGCCGGCCATCGTCGCGCCGAATTGGCTGCTGCTGAAGTTGCTCTCAAATGTACTATCCAGCGATACAGATACGTCGATGGTGTTCGCGTCGACGGTAAGCGTTGCATCAGATGTTTGGTCGGTCGCCCACGACACACCGACAGCGGAGGTTTCGGTCAAGATGCTGTCATTCGAGCCATCCTGCGTGGCTGAACTTTGTCTGTGCGTCACTCCTGCATCTAGTGTCGATTGCTGGGTGACGTTTGAATACGAGATCGACGCGAGCCCGGTGGAGTTTAGTGTGATACCTGCAGCGATCGCTGCACCGATGGATACGTGGATCATGGCGGGTGTCTTCCCTTCTCGCGGCCGAGGCGGTGCCCGGCACTTGACGTGTACGACGCGTTTACGCCGCTGTTACCAGCCTACAGCACGATGATGGGGTCAGCAGCCAGAGAAAGGTCAGATAACAAAATCACAGGGTTAACCCACGTTCTTGGATTCGCCGATTCGGACTCCAGCGAGCATCGTGCTTCCTCGCTGGTTATGGCTAGCCGGGTGCCCTGTGCACTCGGTTCCCGGGGTGAGGTGGGGCTGCGTGTAGACTCTGGGAATGCCTGTGAACTCTTGCAAGCGGATTCCGGTGCCTCTGCTCGTGTTCGTTGGGGTGTACATGGTGGTCTTCTCGGGGATGGCGCTGCGCGCAGGAAACGTGGAGTTCGCGGTGTATGCGGGGGCGATGGTGGCGTTCATCGCGCTGGTGGCGTTGCTGCACCTGCGGTTCGGGCTTCGGTGCTCGACGCTGTGGCTGCTAGCGGTGTGGGGGCTGGTGCATATGGCGGGCGGGACGGTGGCGATCCCGGCGGAATGGGCGGACACGGGCGGGGGCGTGCTGTACAGCCTTCGGCTGCACCCGCTGACGCCGCGGTACGACCAGATGGTGCATGCCTTCGGGTACTTCGCGGCGTCGCTGGCGTGCTTCGACGTGCTGGCGCGTGTGGTTGGGCACAGCGCCGGGCAGCCGCGGGTGGGGCTCGCGGTGATGTCGGCGTTGATGGGGTGCGGGCTTGGTGCGCTGAACGAGGTGCTGGAGTTCGCGATCACGCTGACGGTGCCCGAGCACAACGTAGGCGGGTACGTCAACACGGGTTGGGACTTGGTGTCCAACTTGGTCGGGGCGTGCACGGCTGGCGTGGTGATTGTCGCGCGAGGTGCCACTGGTCGCTTGCACACCAGTGCCGCGTAACGCCAAGTGCCCGGCATGCCGCGTCCAACTGGACACCTCAGCGGAGCCCCTCGCCATACTCGTCTCCATGATCGACGAATACCAAGGCCGTCAGCTCCTCTCCGATGCGGGCATCCCCGTGCCCTCCGCCGGGTGCCCGCCCACGGCACGGTCTGTTCTCGAACGTCACTGTCATCTCACATGGCCAAGTCAGAGCACTTGACCATGCCACCCGGAAGGGTTTCGTCGTCCTGAGCCGAGGGCTGGAGGCGCCGGGTGCCCTACACCCGAGTCACAACCGTCAGCGCCGACGGCGCAGGCCCACGATCCCCGTCAGCGCGAGCAGCACGACGGTGCCTGGTGCCGGGATGAACGTGAAGCTCCGGTGGCTCGACCAGTAGTAGTCGTCGATGGAATCGAGCGGGGCGACGTTCAGCGGGTCGTTGAGCGCGACCCAGTGGTACTGGCGACCGACGACGAGCAGGCCATCGACGCCCGTGACGCCGATCGCGAACGCCTCGGTGATGCCGGTCGTCACCATCCCCGCGACCGGAGCGACGTGGTTCGGGTCGTTCACGTCGTTGGCGCGCATGAACAGGAAGTTCCACGCGGTGTCGAAGACCGCGACGTTGAAGAAGTTCGAGACGTCGTCGTTCTGCTCGGTGATGTTGAAGGTGATCGACGAGTTGCCACCGCCGGTGGTGTCGAGGGTGATGGTCTCGCCCGTGGGCACGCTGGAGATGCCGTTCTCCTGGAGGATCGCCCCGGCCAAGGCCATCGCGTGGTTCTGGTTGACCGCGCCGGAGGAGGTGCGCAGCGCCGACCCCGCCTGGCCGGCCTCCTTCCACACGTTGCGCCAGAAGGCGTCGAACGTCTGCGGCTTCACGCCCGAGCCGTCCTGCCCCAAGAGGTCGTCCATCATGTTGCTCGCTCCGAGCGAGATCGTGTCGGTCATGCCCGACGCGAAGGTCTCGCCCGGCGTGTTGTCGTAGAAGTCCCACAGCGCGCGCATGACAGAGAGCTCGTTGCCCTCGCCCTGCCCCATCGTGTTGAACTGCCCGCCCTGGTTGGTGAAGCTCAGGGACTCCATGCTGTGCCGGAACTGGAAATCCGGGGCCATGGTCGCGGAGACCGTCGGGTTGGACGAGATGTAGACGTCGTAGTCCGTGTCCTTGTCCGCGGCGGGCAGGTTCGGGAAGACGGCGTTCGCACGCTCGTTAGTCGCGATCTGGGAGAGCGTGGTCGCGATGCCCTCGCTCCACGCGAGTTGGAGGCCCGGTAGCGTCGCGAGGCCGCCCTGGTTCGGCCCCGCCGCCATCGCGGGTGGGCGGACGCGCAGCACGCTGCTCGTGATGAAGTGCGCCCCGCCCGGGCTCGCGTCGATGCCCATCTCTTGGGCGACGTGGTGCCCGTACTCGTGCCCGATGACGTCCCACGTGGACCAGTTGTTGTCCGAGATCGTGATCCCGTCGCTGGCGTTGGTGTAGAAGGCGATCGACCCCGACGCGGGGTTGTTCACGATCGCGACGGTGACCGGGTCGCGCGTGCCCGCCAGGAGCTGGTTGTAGTAGTCCTCGAAGAAACCGACGGTCATCAGCGTGTGCAGCGACTTCTCGGCCCGCGACGTGTTGTCGATCGGTGTCACGGTGATCGTCGTCGTGGTGTTGTTGTCCCCGATGCCCGTGACGAGCCCTGTGTTAAGGACAAAGTTGTTGCCGGCGTAGGAACCGTCGGCGACACGCGTGCCGGTGCGCCGCTGCGAGGCGAACTGCGCAAAGACCTCGTAGTCGGTCCCGAAGATGCTGAAGTCGTCGCCCGGCTCCACGACGTTGAACGCGGTCCCCAGCACGGACGTGAACCCGGTGAAGAAGAGGTCGTCGCCGAAGGTGGTCGTGTTGTCCCCGTCGTCGTCCTCGAAGAGCAGGACACGCATGTCGCGCAGCGGGAGCGTGCCGTTGGCGAGGCGGTTGTTGATGGAGAACTTGAATTCGATGAGCTCGTCGGCGAGGGCGTGCCCGGCACCAAGAAACAGCGCGCAGGCCGCGAGGGAGGTGTACAGACGCATCGTTCTTCCCTTCTCCCGGGCGTAGCCCGGCGGTGACGTGTGGACCTCCTTCAGTATGGACAATCTCGATGCAGATACACCACTTTGTTCGGGACATGTCCACTCTTGATCGCGCCCGACGCTCGGATTCACCGCGACCCAACCCGGGAGGGTGACCACCGGGTGCCCTGCTCTCGTGTCTGCTAGGGCAGGCGGGCCGAGCACAGTGCCGTGGGTCGGAGACGCAGCCGGAGCCCCACGTCTTCTCAGAGCGGGTGCCCGGGTACTGCGAAGCAGAACCCGGTCCCCAAGTCCAACACGGACACACTCGGCCTCGGTTGACCCGTGACGCACGGACGAACCGCTGTTCACTGCAAGGGATCAGAAGGGCTGCTGTCTTCTTTGGACTCTACGGGCCGTGATGTAGTGTGGTGGACATGAGACGGCTCTTTGATTCCCAACCATGGCTTCCTGATCCGGGTTCTGCTGCGCAGTACCCGGGCACCCGGCCCAATAGGCCAGCAGCGTTGTAAGGCGTAGACCACTAGGATTCAACCTGTTCGCGAACTGAGGTATTGATGGGTAGGATAGAGCGAAATCTTGGCGAAGTGCTAAGCATCGAAGTGCATGTTGTTCCTCTAGGAAGAGTGTTCCCTGCTTACGAGTCGATCTTCCTTCCGACTGCTTGCATTGAAGTGCCTGTCTTGCGCACGACGGAACACGTGATACCCGCAGGCCCATTTGAAAGCAGCGAGCTTGCGAAACATTTGATCGCGAGCGGCGAATTTCCGTTCGAACGGGTAGATTCTCCGAGCATTGGCAAATTCGTTTCAGAGTCATTTGACGACGTGTACAGTGACACGCACTATTTCGTAATGGATGACGCCACAATTTTAATGTTTATTTATGCGACGGGCGTTGAAGAAGTGCTGTTTCCGCCTGGGTTCGCAGTAGACTACGTTGTGCCGGGTGACATAAATTATAATTCACTGAGTATTGGCATCCAGAACATTAAAAATATGCACGCGAGACTGAGCCCAAGTGAATCCTAGTGAACAGGGTAGCCGGGTGCCCTGCTTTAGCGTCTGCTAGGGCAGGCGGGCCGAGAACAGCACACGCCCTGCCGGCCTCCGTCCGGACCGGTGGGTGTTCCGGCAGGCACGCGGAGCGGTGCAATGGTTGGGAACGCACCGGGTTCCGGCCCTGGCTTCGCTAGAGCAGGGCACCCGGCTTGCTCATCGTCGAAGACCCTCAGACTCGAATTCGATCGAAATACGCAGCAGAGGGCTCTGTGATAAGGGACTGCGTGTTCAACCCCCTGTGGAACTGATCCGCGAGTTCGGGGAGAAGGGTCACGTCGAAGAAGCCCATCAGCCCCTGCCCGTCGTCGTCCCACTCCAACCGAAAGCGCAGGTACCAGCGACCCCGCTCGTCGGCTACGCCGACGCATGCGTGGTCATCGTCCGGGGTTGCTGTCAGCAACTCCCTGGGCGATCCAATCGCGAAGAACAGCTCCTCGAACGTCATGGCACCGCGATCGAAGTGCAGGCCATCGTGCTCCAGCCAGTCGTCGCAGCGCTTCATGGATGCATGTGGATCGGTCTGCTGGAGAAACGCGGCCACCTCGCACAAGCGCTTGGACAACTCGCACGCGAGGATGGGCTCTGTCCGGAACGTCGTCCCTTCCGGTGGCCGGAATCCGGATTGAGCGGGCTCGGATCTCACAAGCCGAGTTTACCGCAGCCCAATATGGCCGTCTGCGCCGGAGAATCTCGGGCCAATGGTCTACATGCGTAACGATTTACCGCGCTATCGCCGGGGAACTGCGAAGCAGAACTCAGTCTCGTTGCCGGATGCCCGCCCGCGGCTCGCACAGTGCCGTGGCTCGAAGGCGATTCAGGAGCCCCACGTCTCACGAAGGCCCCCGGTGCGGGACTCGTCGTGGGGCTCGCCGCGCTCGACCCACGGCACGGTCTGTCTTGGGCCACCCCTCCAGAGCCCCCCGCTACACTCGTCCCTATGAAGATCCACGAATACCAAGGCCGTCAGCTCCTCTCCGATGCGGGCATCCCTGTCCCCTCCGGCGTGACCATCACCAAGGCCCAAGATGCGGCGTCCGCCTACGCCTCGATCGTCAAGGAAGCCGGGCTCGGAGACGGTGGGCTCGCGGTCGTCAAGGCCCAGGTCCACGCGGGCGGGCGGGGTAAGGCGGGGTTTGTGAAACTCGTGCATTCCGCCGCGGAGGCGACCGAGGCGGCCGAATTCATGCTCAGCAACAAGATGGTCTCGGTGCAGACCGGCCCCGAGGGGCTCGCGGTGGACACGCTGCTCATCGCGGCGGGCGTGGAGATCGAGAAGGAGTACTACCTCGCGATCACCACCGACCGCGCGACGCGCCAGAACGTGCTCATCGCGTCGGCAGAAGGCGGCGTGGAGATCGAGCAGGTCGCCCACGACAACCCGGACGCGATCCTCAAGCAGCCCATCCACGCGCACATGGGCCTCCAGCCCTCGCAGGCGCGACGCCTCGCCTTCGAGCTCGGCTTCGTGGGCAAGCAGGTCGGACAGGCCGCCAAGATCATGATGGCCCTCGCGAAGCTGTACAGCGACAAGGACTGCGCGCTCGCGGAGATCAACCCGCTGATCGTCACGCCCAAGTCCGAGGGGCACCCGGACGGGCAGGTGCTCGCGATCGACGCGAAGTTCAACTTCGATTCCAACGCCCTGTACCGCCAGAAGGCGGTCGCGGCGCTCTCGGACCCCTCGACCGAGGACCCCAACGAGACCAAGGCCAGCGCGTACGGCATGAGTTACATCCAGCTCGACGGCACCATCGGCTGCCTCGTCAACGGCGCGGGTCTGGCGATGTCCACGATGGACACCATCAAGCACTTCGGGGGCGAGCCGGCGAACTTTCTCGACGTGGGCGGCTCGGCGACCGAGGAAGCCGTCACCGAGGGCTTCCGCATCATCCTGTCGGACAAGAAGGTCAACGGTGTGCTCGTCAACATCTTCGGCGGGATCATGCAGTGCGACGTGATCGCCAACGCGGTCGTCGCGGCGGCGAAGCAGGTCGGCTTCGATGTCCCCCTCGTGGTGCGTCTGGAGGGCACGAACGTGGAAGAAGGACGAGCGATCCTCAAGAAGGCGCAGGCGGATATCCCGACGATGGTCGCCGCGACGGACCTGGCTGACGGCGCGAAGCTCGTCTGCGCCGCGACCGCGTAAACGCCCACGCGTCTGGGCGGTATCCCGGGAGGCGGGCGGGAGCCGCGACGCACCGACGTTCGACCCCCCGCCCCTGCTCACCCGACCGATCCGCCCTCTGGAGAGACGCGCATGCACCGCTTGCTTCTGGTGTCCCTGATCCTCGCCCTTATCACGCCCCTGGTGCGCGCACAGGACGTGCTCCGCTTCGATGACCCCCTCGAGACGGGCCTCAAGGCCAGCTACACGCTGCAGAGCGAGCACCGGTTCGAGATCAAGGCACCCTTCCTGCCGGGGGGCGGGCAGGACGATGCGTTCACGCAGACGGTGGTCTTCGACCTCGAGGTGCTCGGCGAGGTCACCAGGTTCACGCAGGTCCGCATGGTTGTGCGCTCGATCGAGGTGGATGCGGCGTCCAGCCTGCTCGGCGCGGGACGGTTCGCGGGGCGCGCCGACGAAGCGATCGACATGGAGCGATTGGGCGACGGCGACCGCCGCCTCGCCCGCGCCTTCCGGAACGCGATCGGGCAGGACTACGTGCTGGTGCTGGACAGCGACCGGATGATCACGACTGTGCGCAAGCCCGAGGGCGTGCTCAAGGGCCTTTCGCGCGACGAGCGCAACGCGTACGAGCGCGTGCTGGGCACCGACCGGCTGCGCGAGGCGCTCCAGCCGCTGCTGCGCCCGCTCGGTGCGCCGGGCGAGATGCCACGGGACGGCTCATGGGACCACAACTTCAATCGCACCAACGCGCTCGGGCAGCTCAGTTTCTCCAGCACCTACACGCTCGAGAGCATGAACGACCAGACCGCCCGGTTCACGATGGAGGGCACGATTCATGTCAACGCCGAGGGCATGGGCGGGAACCTCACCGTCGAGCGCGACCTCTACGAGGGGGAGCTGGTGTGGGATCGCGCCGAAGGCCTCGCACGCCAGGTGCGTTCCAGCGTGGACTCGCGGTACACCATGAGCGAGGAGCCGCCGATCAAGGCGCGCGTGACGATCGAGGACCGCCTCGTGCGCACGGACGGCGTGACCGACGAGCCACCCCACGCCCGAGGACCCGAGGCGCTCGAGGACCTGCTGAAGCAGGCGGTCGCCCGCTTCAGCCAACCGGCGATCGGAGCGGCGGTGGTGAACGCCGACGGCCTCGTCGCGATCGGCGTCAGCGGCACGCGCGTCGCGGGCGTCGACCTGCCCGTCACGCGCGATGACCGCTGGCACATCGGCTCCTGCTCCAAGGCGATGACCGCCACCCTGCTCGCGCAGGCGCTCGAGGGCCAGAAGGCGCTCACCCTGCAATCGACGCTCAGCGAGGTCTTTCCCGAACTCGCCGACCGGATGCACCCTCGGTACCGCGGCGCGACGATCGCCGATGTGCTGGCGCACACGTCGGGCGTGCCCGCCCTCACGAACGGTGCCGCACCGGACCGTGCGGCACTCAAGGACCTGCCCGAGGACCCGCGCGCCGCCCGCGCCGCCTTCGCGGAACGACTGCTCACCGCGTCAGACACCGATCCCTACGCGCCCGTCGGCGTGCCCGGCGGGTACGCCTACTCCAACGCGGGCTTCGGCATCGCCGCCGCCATCACCGAGCGGCTGCTCGATGCGCCGTGGGAGGACGCGATGCGTGACCGTCTCTTCGACGCGCTGGGCATGTCCAGCGCCGGCTTCGGCTGGCCCTCGGCGATCAGCGCCTCGGGCGAGCCGCGCGGGCACTACGCGGGCCTCGCGGGCGCCACGCCCCGCCAGACCGATGACCCCTACCACCTCGACAACGCCATCGTGCCGGCGGGCGATGTCCACGCGTCGATCGGGGACTGGGTGAAGTTCGCACAAGACCGACTGCGCACGCTCGAGGGCATGGACGACTCCCCCCTGCTCGACCCGGAACACACGCTGGCTCTGCTCACGCCCGCTGCGGGCGCGACGTACGCCGGCGGCTGGGGCACAGGAAACCTCCCGACGAACGGCCGGCTCTACGCCCACGACGGCTCGGCGGGCACCTTCTACTGCACGGTATGGATCATGCCGGATGCGGACCTCGCGGTGCTGGTGGTGAGCAACTCGGGCGACGGTGCGCAGGCGTGCGAAGCGGTGCGCGGGCGGTTGGTGGAGCGGTACGGGGGTGAGTGAGCTTCCAAGGCCCGCGACCTATCGATGCGGGCTTTTTTGTGTGCCGCAGAGGCGGGCACGCCCTGCTGTAGGATGGCGTGCGTGAGACGGCATCCGCACCATCGATCGCGTAGCGTCCTGTTCCGGGTTCTGCTTCGTAGTACCCGGGCACCCGGCAAAATCACGGGATATCCAAATCAAAAATGAGCAAATCTATAACGGCATTCGACGCATTGATTTCTCTGTCTGTAATGTCATGGCGACTGGCTCAAATCGGATGGAAAAGGCGATGGCTTTCTGCCGAGCAGGTCGGCAGAATTGCAGAAGTGTTGTACACGTCTTGCAATGAGAAGCATCAGCAGGAACTCATTGCAATGCTTGCATATCCAAGTTCGTTAACTGATGAAGAAATAGCCAATTACATTACTACTCTTTCTGAGCAAGAGCCGGTGCCGTCCCGTGATCCACTTAAATTATGGCAACTAGCCAAGATCATTGGCGTCGTTCACAGTACCGCTGACTGGGAAGCGAAAGTTGATGATTTAGATTACATATTTTCAGATCTTAATTATCCGCAGGATATGCAGCCATGCATCAGGTATGGGAGCGGTAGAGATCCCGTCCTTGAAGCTAGGGTTCTCATTGCTGACCTTTTGAAGTCACTGCGTATAGTCGAATCCGATCATGAAATCGAGCAATGGGGGGGATTAATTGACTATCCTAAGGAGTAAACGCCGGGTGCCCGGGTACTGCGAAGCAGAACCCGGGCACCCGGCTGAAACGAGATCATGACGAGCTGGAGTTTTGATGTGAGTAGGATCGACATGAAATCTGGAGATTGGCTGGAGCCGGCCATTGTAGTAAAAAATTCGATACTCACAATCACGGAGTCGTTCGATCAAGGGGCGAGATTTCGATATGTCATTATTTGCTTCATCATCTTTGCTGGGGTAGCGGTGTCTGTTGTTATCTTGGCCAAAGGAGTGTTTTCGGGCGGCCCAGTGAAAGGCCTGCACTGGATAGTGCCCAGTGTGATTTGTCTCATCAGTGCACCTGTCGTATTAAGGCACTTTGTTCTTGCACTTCTACATCCTTTGGGTGACACTCGTGTTACCCGTTTGTCTTCCGCGGGTGCGAGCATCGAGTACCTCTACGCTGGTCAGGTTGGCAGGGTGTCGGACGGGCCATGGAA
>JAJDDE010000148.1 GCA_029260475.1 Phycisphaerales bacterium
GGCGCCGTCCGAGTCACCCGGGCCCACGCCGTCGTTCAGCGTGAGGACGTAGTAGCTGCCCGGACGGGCGGGGTCGGGGACGATGTCCACGCCCGCGTCGTAACGCGGGGGCGCTTCGCCGCCGATTTCTTGGAAGATCTGGGTCGCCGAGCCGCCGAGCGTGACGGAGCTGACGCCGTCCTCGGGGTTATCAACAACGCCCGTGCCCGAGGGGTTGTTCACGAGCAGGAACGAGGCGCTGGGGGAGTGATACGTGAAGTCGGTCGGGCTGTTCACGAAACCGCCGGTGGCGATGTCGTTACGGGTTCCGAAGCCGCTGAAGAGGCCGTTGACCTCGAAGAACGCGCCCGAGGTGGGCGTGGAGGGGAAGGCTGTGGCGTCGGTGAAGAAGTAGCCGCCGCCGGGCCCCGTGTTCACGTGCCGGTAGCGCGTGCCCATCTCGGAGAGCAGGGTGGTCGCGGCACCGCCCGCGCTGGGGATGAAGCCGATGGTGTCCGGCTGCGCCCCCTGGGTGCGGCTGAAGTTGTTGGAAACAAACAGGATGTCGCCCGCAGACTGCGCGAACGCGACGCCGGAAAGCGAAAGGATCGCCGCGGCACCGATCATGGAACGGTTCATTGGTATCTCTCTTCTCGCTGTGCCTCTCCATGCAGCATGGAGACTTCTGTGCTGTGCCCTGCCAAGCCGTGCACAGGTTTCAACCGGCAGGGTGACTACAAACAAGATATTCGCGATGAGCCATAAACCCAACGCCGAACATGGATACGTTCGGCAATCCCCTATGGATGTCCGCACAGGCGGCATTCGTTGCCACGCTTAACACCCCTACTCGCGGGGTCGTGGGGGCGGTTTTTCATCGTTTTAGAGCACAAAGCCAGGAATCATCCGGGGAGAAAATTTATCTCCGTCTGCTCACGATTCGACCCCTCATGATCCCCACGCCGACCCGAACAAACCGTACGACAGACGTCCGAAGAACCCTCGAGCCCCACGTTTTATCAGACTTATCGATGACTTCTGGCAGCGATCAGGCACCGTGGCTTGACGCTGTGCTCGGCTCTGTACCCTACGCCTCACACGGGCGGCACACGCCCCTGCATGGAGTTGCGAATGCCCCCCGTCGTCGGCGTCATCATGGGCTCGAAATCTGACTGGGAGACCATGCGCCGCTGCGCGGAGGTGCTCAGCGAACTCGGGATCGAGCACGAAACCAGGGTCGTCTCGGCCCACCGAACACCCGAACGCCTCTACGACTACGCCAAGAGCGCCGAGACGCGCGGCCTCAGGGTGATCGTCGCGGGCGCAGGCGGCGCGGCACACCTGCCGGGGATGTGCGCATCGATGACGGCGTTGCCGGTACTGGGCGTGCCCGTGCGCTCGAAGGCGCTCTCGGGGATGGACTCCTTGCTGTCGATCGCACAGATGCCGGCGGGCGTGCCCGTCGGGACGCTCGCGATCGGGGAGGCGGGCGCGACGAACGCGGGGCTGCTCGCCGCCTCCATCATCGCGCTCACCGACGCGTCTGTGCGCACCAAACTGCACGCCTACCGCGCATCCCAGACGCGCCGTGTGCTCGAAGACGATTCGCCGGCATGACCAACGCACGCGATCAACCGCTGGTGGGGTGCATCGGCGGGGGCCAGCTCGCGCGCATGCTCGCGCTCGCGGGGCACCGCCTGGGCGTGTGCGTCCGCGTGCTGGACCCGAAACCCGACGCCTGCGCCGGGCTGGTCGCGGACCATGTGTGCGCGTCCTACGACGACGCTCTGGCGTTGCCGGGCTTTCTGCACGGGCTCGATGCGCTGACGTACGAGTTCGAGAGCATCCCCGTGGAAGTGGTCGAGGCGCTCGAGGCCCGCATCATCATGCGCCCCGGGTCGCGTTCGTTGCGTGTGTGCCAGGACCGTCTGCTCGAGAAGGAATTCTTCGAACGGGTCGGGCTCGACGTCCACCCTTGGCGACCGATCGAGAACGAAGCGCAGCTCGGGGCGGCAGTGGGCGCGATCGGCACGCCTTGCGTGCTCAAGCGCCGCAGGGGGGGGTACGACGGCAAGGGGCAGCGCATAATCGAAGACGAGTCCGGGGCGCTCAAGGCGTGGGAGGAACTCGATCGCGCACCCTGCATTCTCGAAGCGTTCGTGCCGTTCCAACGCGAGCTCTCCCTGATCGGGGCGCGTTCGAAGAACGGCGACACCGCCTTCTGGCCGCTCGTCGAGAACCGGCACGAGGGCGGCATCCTGCGCGCATCCGTAGCGCCGGCGCTCGCGGTGAACGGGGAGGTCGTCGAGCGTGCGCACGACCAGGCGTGCGTGCTGCTGCACGAGTTGATGCACATCGGCGTCTTCGCGATCGAGTTCTTCGAACTGGACGGGCGTCTGTACGCGAACGAAGCGGCCCCACGGGTCCACAACACCGGGCACTGGACGATCGAGGGCTCCCACGTCTCACAGTTCGAGCAGCACCTCCGCGCTGTGCTGGGGCTGCCCTTGGGATTCACCGAGGCGCTGGGGCACTGCGCGATGGTCAACATGATCGGGCAGGCGCCGAGCCTCGCCGACGCGACGGCCCTCGAGGGCGTGCGGGCCCATTACTACGCGAAGCCGACCAGGCCCGGGCGCAAGGTCGGGCACCTGTCCACCGTGCAGCCGACGCCCGCGGACCGCGATGACGCGCTGGCCCGCATGATGATCCTCGCGGGTGCCGGGCGATCGGCCTGACACGCCGTGGTTCTTGGGTAGACTCTTTGCTCACCCCACCGATTCCACGAGGAGCCACCCGTGACCCCCGACTCGATCCTGAAAGAAGCCGAAGAGGCGATGAAGAAGGCCGTTGACTACCTCGCGAAGGAACTCCGAGGCTTGCGCACCGGTCGCGCGTCCACGGCCCTCGTTGAGTACGTCAAAGTCGATTACTACGGGCAGGCGACGGACCTGAAGTCCCTCGCGGCGATCTCCGTGCCCGAGGCGACCCAGATCCTCATCCAGCCCTTCGACCCGAGTTCGGTCGGCGAGATCAAGAAGGCGATCGAGACCGCGGAGCTCGGGCTCACGCCGCAGGTGGACGGCAAGATCATCCGGGTGAACATCCCTTCGCTCAGCAAGGACCGGCGTTCGCAGCTGGCGAGCCAGGCCAAGAAGATGGGCGAGGAGGGGAAGGTGTCCTGCCGCAACGCCCGTCGCGACGCCAACAAGCACGCGGATGTGCTCGGCAAGGACAAGACGGCGCACATCCCCGAGGACGACATCAAGACCCTCAAGGATGAGATCCAAGACCTGCTCAAGCAGTACGAGGGACAGATCGTGAAGATGGTGGACTCGAAGAGCGCGGAGATCATGGAGGTCTGAGCCCCCCCGCTCACGCCAAGGATCCGCTCATCTCCATTTGGCCTGATCCGCCATGACGTGGTAGTGCGGGTCCTCGGAGATGTTCACTTCCACGATATCGCCCGCGCGATCGAGCAGGCGCCGGCAGTCCTCGCTCAGGTGGCGCAGGTGCAGGCGTTTGCCGAGTTTCTCGTACCGCTCGGCGAGCGTGTTGATGGCTTCCAGGCCGGACTGGTCGTACACGCGGCTGTAGTAGAAGTCGATCACGACGTCCTCGGGGTCCGCCTGCGGATCGAAGAGGTCGCGGAAGCGGCTGACGCTGCCGAAGAAGAGCGGGCCGTGCAACTGGTAGATCTTGCTGCCGAACTCGTTGAAATGCGCTTCGGCGACGAGGTGCTTGCTCTTGTTCCACGCGAAGACCAGCGCGGACAAGGCCACGCCCAGGATCACCGCGGTCGCGAGGTCGTGCATGAAGACCGTGTAGCCCGCGACGACGAGCATCACGAGCACCTCGGCCTTGGGGATGCGGCGCCATGTCTGGAGCGTCGTCCACTCGAAGGTGCCGATGAC
>JAJDDE010000149.1 GCA_029260475.1 Phycisphaerales bacterium
CTTCGTGCCGGGGAGCCCTGCCTGCGGCATGGGATTCGAGCTGGTCTTCCTGCTGCCGCCGCTCCTGGGCTTGCGTCGGAGCCGCCGAACGCGCCGCAACGCCTAGCGCACTGGCGGCGTGCGGGGGCGTGAGGAAATGACCATGGCGATGGAGGGGCCCTGGCGGGCAGATTGGCCTCGAGACCCTGGAGGCCCCGATGCTCGAAGTTTCGTTCTCTTCAGCCCGCCTGTTCGTCCTCGCGGCCGTGTGCTCGGTGCTCAGCACAGCGGGGGTCGCTGGCGCCGTCAGCCTCCGGGCGCAGGTCGACATCGCCGACCCGGACGGGGCGAGTAGCAGCCAGCTCGAGCAGGACTCGTCGCTGGTGAATCCGAGCCTGCAGCTGCCCCCGGGCGTGGGCATCCGCGGGCCCAGCTTCGTCGAAGCCTACGGCGACGACTCGGGACGGGTCGCTGCGTTCGCGCGAACCGGAGCATCTGCCTACGAGGCGCAAGCCTTCGTCTCGTGGAGGACCCTCATCGTCAAGGACGATCCGAGTGCGTTTTTCCAGTTCACGCTGACCCCCGGCTATCTCTCGATTCTGCACGGAGACCCGGCGACCGGGGAGAACCTCATCCGGCCGCCCTACGCGGAGATGAACATCGTCGTGTTCGACGACCTGGGAGTTCTCTTCGAGCATGACGCGCGCATCGAAGGCGTCGGTGGCGACATCAACACGGAGACCTTCAACCTCGCACTCGAGACCGGAGATCTCGTCGGCCAGACCGTCTACCAGGAGCGGGTCCTCCCGAACCCCCTGTTCCCCGACTCCGTCGATTCCGTCCGCTACGACACCCCTTCGTTCACCGGGTCCGTCGATCTCTCCGGTCTCGCCATCGGCGAGTCACGCACCATCGGCTACACCATCCTCGTGTCGGTGGGAGGGGATGGCGACGAGTCGGTCGCCGAAGCCTTCATCGGGGATCCGATCGACATGAACAGTGGACTCCTCATGAGCCATGGGGGCGTCACCCTGGTCCCGGAGCCGACAGGCTTGCTGTGGGTGGTCGGGGGTGCCTTTGGCATCGCAGCGATTCGCAGCCGGCGAGGCCTGCGGCTCAACCCTCCGGCGGCGAGGGACCCTGGTCGAGGCGCGCAGCCAGCTCGGCGCGGGTCGTCACGCTGAGCTTCCGGTAGACCGACTGGAGCTGATTCGCGACGGTGCGGGCCGAGCTCTCCCGCCGGCGGCCGATCTCGGCGTTCGTGTGGCCCGCCAGGGCCAGCAGAGCGACTTCGCGCTCCGCATCCGTGAGCCCCGCGAGGCCCTGGTGACCGACGAGGCGCAGCGCCCCGGCGACCAGGGACTCCCCCGCGATCTCGCACTCGACCAGACGTGCACGGAGACCTCCGGGCGCGAAGAACGCCGCCAGCTCGGCGCGGGAGGCTACCTCGAGCTTGCGACGCGCCCGCGCGGCTGCGTTCGCCACCGCGGACCCCGAGATGCCGAGCGTATAGGCAATCTCCTTGTCGGATTGGCCGAGCCCGATCCACTCCGCCACCTCGCGCTCGCGCAACGAGAGCCCGCGAGGATCGCCGAGGGACTGGCGATTCTGCACGGCCACGACGAACCGCCGCCCGCCATCGTCGAAGCGGTCGACGAGGGACCAGCGCCCCTCCACGAGCCCCTGCCAGAGCTCGAGCGCGCGGTCTGGAGACGAGCGGCGCCCTGCCGCGCGGGCCTCCTCCGCGCGGAGCACGGCGTCCCGGATCTGGCCTTCGCTGGTGGTCGCGAGGCCGGTGCTCGCCTCGGCCAGCCGCCCGTCGGGTTTGAAGACAGCGCTCTCGGCGCGAGCGCTTCCGCCCGCGAGCGCGCGACGCAGGCGCCACCCCGCACCCAGGTGGGTGGCGACTCGTCCCAGCCACCTGGCCTCGCTGCTCGTGAGGGACCGCTCCTGCTCGAGAGGGGCCGAGATCGCCACGCCCGCGCCGTCCCCGGTCAGGGCGATCAGGCCGAGCACGTCGCCCACGCCCTGGCGTTCGAAACCCCTTCGCTCGTCGGGGACGGCCGCGAAGACCTCCTGGCTCAAGGTGCCAGCGCGCGTTCCTCCGTGCAGGAAGTGGGCGATGCCGACGGGTGTGACGTTGCGCTGCCGCTCGCGGATGTTCGCCTCGAGGACTTCGGCGCCGGGGCCACGGGCTACGACATGGCCGGTCTCGAGACGTCCCCGACCTGACTCGAAGGTCATCACGGCAACGCCCATTCCGGCATCCAGCAACGCGTGGCTGCGGTCTGCCAGCTCGCCGAGCCACTCCTCGAGGCCTCCCCGCTGGGAGTAGCCGGCCTCCACGAGTGACATCCAATCCACGTTCCGGTTCCGCCTTCGCGGCAGTCTACCCCGGGCCCGAACCGGCGCCGCCCGCGACGCCAGTCCTGCGGCTTCAGCCCACGCCGGATCCAGTCGAGTAGGAACTCTCGGCGTCCAGAGCGCCCGGGGAGGGGGCCGGCTTCGGCGAGGGCCGGGTGCGGGGCGTGGTAGCACGACCGGCGGTCATCGGGACCTGACGGTTCGCGGCCGACCGCGTCGCCCGCCCCCGGCCGGCCCGGCGCCAGACCGCGATCGGCTCGAGGGTCTGGCCCACGAAACCCTCCGGTTGGTGGCCCGTCTCCACGCCGAACTCGAAGCTCGGGTGATCGTCGGGATGCTCGAAGCTGCCGAACAGCACGTCCCACCATGGGAAGACGTTGGCGTAGTTGCTGCTCGACAGGGCCATGGGCCGCGCGTGGTGGATCCGATGGACCTGGGGGGTG
>JAJDDE010000150.1 GCA_029260475.1 Phycisphaerales bacterium
CGCTTCTACATCCTTTGGGTGACACTCGTGTTACCCGTTTGTCTTCCGCGGGCGCGAGCATCGAGTACCTCTACGCTGGTCAGGTTGGCAGGGTTTCGGAGGGGCCATGGAAGCCGGGGGCAGGGCAGATTCAGATTTCAAACATCGACACAAGTTCAATCAAACCTAGTGCTCTCTTGTCCAGGCGCATAGCTGTGGTGGTGCGATTTAATTTTGGCACCGGTGACGAACTGTATATAACCACTGATAAAAATGGCAGCGAGATTTTGACTGAACTGCGTCGAATAGTACCTAGTAACGTGATTGTTAAACTGGAGGCACTGGAAAAGCACGTGAAGTACTTCGACAGGCACGTTGTAGTGGCGGTCCAGCCTGAAGGGTGAGCACCTAACAGCGAGAGTAGCGGGCACGCAACACACCGATCGCCAACCCGCCTCATCCCGTTGCCCGAATCGCCGTGACTCATGACTCCGCCGCGACCCACTCTGCCCACCCTTTGGTCTTTGTGTTCGCCTCTTGGGCGGTGGGCCAGGAGTTTGTAGGGCTCCTAGACCGGGTGTTTGGGGCGTTCACGCGGCCCATCTGAACCGAAGCTTGACCTTGATCCTTGGGTAGCACTGCCGCGGGTCGCCGCACCTGCGGATCTGTCTCTTTGAAACGGTTCGGTTCCGGGAGGTCTACTGTCTTACCCGAGCGGAGGCGCACCGCACGCACGATTGAATCTCAAAAACGAAACAGGCCCGCGTCACTCGGACACGGGCCTTTCATCGAACAGTTCGGATGTCACCGGAGGCTCACGCCTCGCCGGCGGCTTCCTTCTGCTGGCGGGTGTAGCCGTACTTGCGCTTGAGGGGCTTGATGACCAGGCCGTCGCGGATGGCGCGGGTGCTGGCTTTTACGCGGACGGGCTTGCCGTCGATCATCGCGGTGACCTTCTGGAGGTTGGCCTTGAAGGTGCGCTTGCTGATGCCGGACTTGTGAAGACCGAAGCCGCCCTTCTTGATCGCGGCGCCGGAGCGTGCGACGTTCTGACCGAAGGTGGTCTTCTTCCCGGTGAAGTGGCAGACGTTGGGCATCGGATCGCTCGTTCGGTCAAGAGGGGCCAGTCGAGGACACACGCTGGGACGTCCCAGCGGGGTCGGGCGAGGAGTATAGACCCGCGAACCCGTGTGACAATCCCCATATCGGCGGCAAGGCCCTATCGGGGATCGTTGGCGGAGGGATGGTGCCGCGAGGCCGATAGAGTGGGCATGATGATCCTCCCCCGCCGAGACTTTGCCCGCCCGGTGGCCCTGATCGGGCTTCTGGGCCTCCTGACCCTCACCGGCGCCCCCGCTTTGGGCGCAGGAGCCGTGATGACGCCCCCCGCCGAGACCGCCGAGACGACCCCGCAGCACACCAACGCCCTCGTTAACGAGAGCTCGCCCTACCTCCTCCAGCACGCGCACAACCCGGTGGACTGGAAGCCTTGGGGTCAGGACGCCTTCGACAAGGCCCGCGAGCGGGGCGTGCCGATCCTCCTCTCGATCGGCTACTCCACCTGCTACTGGTGCCACGTGATGGAGCGCGAATCCTTCGAGGACGAGGAGATCGCGGCCCTCATGAACGAGATGTTCGTCTGCATCAAGCTCGATCGGGAGGAGCGCCCGGACGTGGACGACGTCTATATGACCGCCCTCCAGCTCATGACCAGGTCGGGCGGCTGGCCTCTGAACGCCTTCCTGACCCCGCCCGGGGCGCGCGGGGCGGCGGACCCGGGGCTCGAGCCCTTCTTTGCCGGCACCTACTTCCCCCCCACCGACGCGATGGGTCGCCCCGGCTTCACCAGCGTGCTCCGCAACGTCAACCAGGCGTGGACCACACAGCGGGACGGCGTGCTGGAACAGGCGGGGAACCTGACCAGCGCGATCCGACAGCAGCTCTCCGAGGACGGCGAGCGCGTGCGTGTGGATTCCACGCACATCGGGCGCGCCATCGAGGAACTGC
Organism: Phycisphaerales bacterium; assembly: GCA_029260475.1. Classification (GTDB taxonomy): domain Bacteria; phylum Planctomycetota; class Phycisphaerae; order Phycisphaerales; family UBA1924; genus OFTM391. The sequence continues at coordinate 1,987 of JAJDDE010000150.1, forward strand.
TGCGCCTCCACGACCCGACCAACGGCGGCTTCGGGCGCGCGCCGAAGTTCCCGCAGCCGGTGTACCTGGATTTCCTGCTGGATACGCGGGTGATGATCGAGGACGCCGCGGTGCGCTCGGCGATCGACAACGCGGTCCGGCTGACGCTCGACGCGATGGCGACCGGCGGCATCCATGACCAGGTGGGCGGCGGGTTCCACCGCTACAGCGTCGACGCGGAATGGGTGGTCCCCCACTTCGAGAAGATGATGTACGACCAGGGCCAGCTCGCCTCGCTGTACGCCAAGAGCGTGCTGTATGACAAGGACCCCGCGGATGCCCTCGTGCTCCGCAACCTGCTGGAATACGTCCGGCGCGAGATGACGCACCCGGGCGGGCCCTTCTACTCGGCGCAGGACGCGGAGGTCGATGGTCAGGAGGGGCTGAACTACGTCTGGACCGCCCAGCAGATCGATGCGGCCCTCAACGCCGAGGATGCGTCCTTCGCGAAGGACGTCTTTGGTGTCAACGAGGGCACCAACTTCCAGGATCCGCATCACCCCGAGAACGAACGGGTGAACGTGCTCGTGCTGCGCGAGCGCCCCGATGTGCTCGCCGAGGAGATGGGGCTTTCGCTCGAAGCGTTCGTGAAGAAGATCGACGGCGTGCGGGCTGCGATGCTCACGGTCCGCGACGAGCGGAAGCAGCCGAGGCTCGACGACAAGCTGCTGGTGGGCTGGAACGGCCTGATGATCTCCGGCTTCGCCCACGGCGCCCTCGCGCTCGGTGACCTGACGTACCTCGACAACGCCGAGCACGCCTCGCGTGCGATCCTGAACGACATGCGCACCGAGGACGGGCGCTTGCTGCGCGTGGCGCGCAAGGGCAACGCCAAGCAGCCGGCGTTCCTCGAGGACTACGCCTACTTCATCCAGGGCCTGCTGACGATCCATCGCGTGAACGCCGCATCGATGCGGGGGGACCTGACGTACCTGAACGGTGCGGCGGACCTCACGCGGATCGCCTATGCGGACTTCTGCGACCCCGAGACGGGCGCGTGGCACGACACGCTGGAGGACCAGTCCGACGTGCTCGTGCGGGCCCGCTCCGCGTACGACGGCGCGCTGCCCAGCGCGAGCTCGGTGATGGTGCACAACCTCGTGGAGCTCCACGAGCTGACGGGCGACAAGGCGTACCTCGAGAAGGCCGAATCGCTGCTCGCCTCGCTGTCGTCGGAGATCAACCGATCGCCCCTGGCGACGATCAACAGCGTGCGGGCGCTGGCCCGTGTGCTCGCGGTGGACCCCTCGTTCCCCGACACGCTCGCCCAGCCCGCCACCGACGCGGATGCGGACCCGGAGGGGTCGGTCGTCGGCGTCTTCGCGAGCGCCGAGCGCGTGAGGGTGCCCAAGGGCGGTTCTGGAGAGGTGACCCTGCGGTTCGAGGTCCAGGACGGCTTCCACGTCACGGCCCGCGAGCCGGGCGTCGAGGGGCTGGCCCCGTTTTCGATCGAAGTGCGTGGCAACGCGGGTGTCCGGGCGAGCGTCCGATACCCACAGGGGGACGTCTATCAGGGTTCTGCCGCGATCGAGGGCGGACCCATGCGGGTGTACGCGGGTGCCTTCGAGCTGCCGGTCACGCTCGAGCGGACCGGTGAGGCCTGGGATGGGCGAGCTCTGCTTGTGGTGCGGTATCAGGCCTGCACGGATGAGGCGTGCCTCGCTCCGATGACGGTGGAGCTGGACGTCGCGATCGATCCGTAACCCCCCCGGGTTGCCACAACCCCCCGTGTTATCGGCGCTTGGGCGTGTCCCGGGAAGCGAGATATTTGCACGTTATCACCGGGTGAACGCTTGACGTTTGGGCTGCGTGGTGCATGATGTAGCTGAGTCAGGGCCCTTTTTGTGGGGTCACGCGTTTAGAGAGAGACCTTCGCCTTCATCCGTGCACAGGGTGCTTGCGAGCAAAACGGAAAGAGAAAGAATCACAATGAAGTACCTAGCAGCAGCAGCCGTCCTCGGCCTCGCTGGAGCCGCCTCCGCGAATTTCGACATGGTGATGCAGGAGTTCACCTTCACGGGCTCCGACGTCCCCGCCACCATCCAGTTCATGAAGGCCGGCGAGTTGTCCAACCTGCCCCTGAAGCAGGTCATCTTCGAGTACACCCTCACCGCCAGCGGCAGCGACTTCGCCGTTGACAACGACCGCCCGAACGGTGGCACTATCGACGTCATCTACGGCGCGACCGGGTTTGTCTCTTCGGACGACGTCACGCTCCCCGCTCTCGCGGTGAACGCCGAGAACAGCGAATTGGGCCTCTTCCTCGGCCCCGATGACGAACAGGGCGGCGTGGGCCCCCTCGTTCTCGACATCGATGCCGGCGCTGACTTCTTCGCGCTCGACCCCCTCGTCAACGTCATGGACTCGAACATGTTCGACAGCCCCCTCTTCGGCGAGTACGCCGGCTTGGGCACGTTCGACGTGGTCGGAGACATCACGCAGAGCTTCAGCATCACGGGCCAGCTCAACGGCGCCGTCGCCTTCGCCGGTTCGCAGCTCTCCACGAGCGCCACGCTCAAGCTGACCTACATCTACTCCCCCGCCCCCGGCGCGATGGCGCTCATGGGCCTCGCGGGCTTCGCCGGCATCCGCCGTCGCCGCGCGTAACGTTCTTTCCGAACGCGGACTCTGAAGAATTCTTCCATGCACCCCCGAGGCGTAGGCCCCGGGGGTGTTTTTCTTTTTGACGCGAGAAACACCGGACTTCTGCCCGGTTTCGGGATTCTCCGCGTCCGCGTCATCGCTTGCAACGTATACTGATCGAAGTTATTGGAGTCAGCCCGCGCGCGTTGCACAGACGCTCACGGGCCCACACACGAGAGCAGAATCGCCCGCACGCTTGTGCGCGTCGCGGGCATAGCGCGCACGCCAGTGCACGCAGCGAGAAGCGATGCGACGCACGGGTGTCATCTCGATCGGCCTCTTGGCGCTGACCGGCGTCGCGAGCGCCGGCATGCCCAACAAGGTGGACCAGTCGCACTCGTTCTCGGGCGACATGGGGTCGCGCTCGCTCGACTTCCAACGCGCGGGCGCCGTCACGCCGGCGATGGGCGCCGAGCTCATCGGCGTTGGGCTCCGTCTCGAACTCACCGTCAGCGGCGGCTCACTCATGATCGACAACGACGGGCCCGACGCCGGCACGGTCAGCGTCTTCTTCGTGGCGAACCTTCTGCTGACCTCCGACGACGTGATCATCCCCGCCTACCAGACATCGGTGCTCAACGCGGACCGGCTCGTGGTAGGGCCCGATGATGAACACCCGGGCGGCCCGCCCGTCTTCGATTTCGATGGCGGGCCGGATACCGCTGGCATGCCAGAACTCGCCAGCGCGTACGAGCTGATGACCTTCGAACTGCCCGCCGGGCTCATCGATCAGTTCCGCGGCACCGAGACGTTCACGCTGGACGCGGACCTCTCGAGCAGCTTCGGCATCTCGGGCCTGCCCAGCGTCGCGGGTGCCTTCTCGGGCATCGTCGTCGAGAGCGCGATCGTGACGCTGTCGTACACCTACACCCCGGCCCCGGGCACGCTCGGCGTGCTCGCGGGGGGCCTGATGTTGACGCTCCGCAGACGGCGGCTCACGTACGGGCGGGCAGGATGACGCCGTCGCAGACGCCGAAGCCGATGCGCCGGTAGCCCTCGCGCTCGCACCAGCCCTTGAGGATGACCTCGTCGTGGTCCTCGAGGAAGGTGCGCGTCTCACCGGTCGGGAGTTCGATGGGCTTGCGGGGCTTGCCGGGCCCGTCCCACGTCATCTCGAGCAGGCAGCCGCGCGACTCCTTCTCGGGGCCCGAGACGGTGCCCGAGGCGATGAGGTCGCCCGCTTCCATGTTGCAGCCGTTGGAGGCGTGGTGCGTGAGCATCTGGGCGAAGGTCCAGTACATGTGCTTGAAGGAGCCAACGCTGACGCGGACGGGGGCGATGCCCTTGTCGCGCATCTGCTTGGAGGCGATGAGCACTTCGAGGGTGATGTCGATGCCGCCGCTCTCGCGGTTGTGCTTCGAGTCGAGGTAGTCCAGCGGCTGCGGGTCGCCCTCGGGGCGCACGAACGCGGGGGTGCGGAAGGGCGCGAGCGCTTCGATGGGCACCACCCAGGGGGAGACGGTCGTCGCGAAGCTCTTGGCGAGGAAGGGGCCCAGCGGCTGGTACTCCCACTTCTGCATATCGCGCGCGGACCAGTCGTTCACGAGGCAGATGCCGAAGATGGCTTCCTCGGCGCGCTCGATGGGGAGGCGGCTGCCACGCTCGTTGGCGGGGCCCATCATGCAGCCGACCTCGAGCTCGTAGTCGAGGAGCTTGCAGGGGCCGTAGACCGGCGGGGCGTTCTCATCGGGGCGGGTTTGGCCGCAGGGGCGCCGGATCTCCGAGCCCGAGGCGACGAGCGACGACGCACGCCCGTGGTACCCGATGGGGATCCACTTGTAGTTCGGGAGCAGCGGGTTGTCGGGGCGGAACATGCTGCCGACGTTGGTGGCGTGGTGGACCGAGGCGTAGAAGTCCGTGTAATCGCCGACCTCGCCCGGCACGAGCATGCGGCAGTCCTGCATGGGCAGCAGCGCTGCCTCGAGGAGTTCCTTCTCGCCCGCCAGCTCGTCGTTGCCGTGGGTCAGGAGCTCGCGGACGCGGTCGCGGATGCCCCCCCACCGCTCGCGCCCGGACATGAGCAGGATGGAGAGTGCCGGTGCATCGAGGTCCTCGTCGATGGGGTTCTCCTCGTCGTCGAGGTCGTCGAAGGCGCCCGCCTCGCAGAGCTCGAGGAGATCGACGACGCGGTCTCCGATCGCCATGCCGATGCGCCCGTCGCCCTCCTCCTCGTCGTCGGTGTGGAAGACGCCGAAGGGGAGGTTCTGGAGTGGGAAATCGGTGGTTTCGTCGTTGGCGCTCTCGACCCAGCTCTTGAGGTTGGGGTCGTGCGATTCGTCGATGGCGTGGTGCATGCGCGCTCCTGCGGTTGGGGGGAGACGCAGGGTAACGCAGCGTGCGCGGGTCTTCAGAGCCAGAGGCGGAGGCGGAGCCACTCGACGGCGCGGTGGGTCCAGAGCCACGCGTAGGAGCGCTCGCCGACGGTGACCCTCCCGACACCCTCCATGCCGGTGCGGATCCACTCGGGTCGCTCGTCGAGCGTCGCGTAGACGGTGAAGGTGCCCCGGGCTGGACCATCGCCCGACTCCGCGAAGGGCAGCACGCGATCGACGACGAAGCCGATCCGCCTGGCGGGGAAGGCGGCGGTCGCGAGCGTGCCGCGCTGGCCCACGTCGACGTGCCGGACGTCGCGGCCGTCTATCCGGAGCTCGACGCGGAGCTCGTCGAGCGGCGCGACGCGGTACAGCTCGTCGCCCAGCCGGACCGGGGCGCCCAGGCGCTCGCGCCAACGCCCCTCGATGACGGTGCCGCCGATGGGCGCACGGAGCGTGGCCTTCGCCAGACGCCCGCTGATGAGGTCGATGTCCGCCCGCGCCTGGTCGGCGCGGAGGCGGGCCTCTGTCTCGCTGGCGAGGTCGCCCGCGCTCTGCGCCTGGGCGACCTCGCCCAGCACGCTCTCGAGCTGGGCGTTCGCGCTGGCGAGCTGCAGTCGGAGCTCCGCGTCGTCCAGGCGGAGCAGCGGATCGCCCGCTACCACCTCGTCGCCCTCGTCCACGAAGACGTCGCGGATACTCGAATCGAAGGGGGCGCTGACGATGGCCCGCGTGCGCGGATCGAGCGTGCACGGCGCCTCCACCCGGTGATCCCCCTGCACGAAGAGCGCGAAGACCAGCAGCGCGAAGCCGGCGAGGGCGCCGAGCTTGGCCCAGGTGTGGCGCTCGCCCACGATCGCACCGCCCAGCCGGCGCACAGCGCCGGCGGCGCGCGCACCGAACCAGCGGTCGGTTTCGAACAACTGCTGGAGCCTGGGCGTCACCAGCTCCGCGAGCATGCGGGCCGCCGCGATCTCGGCGTCCATGAACGGCTCGTCGCGTTCGAGCGTGAGCGCGCCCACGGGCTCGCCGTCCATCCGGAGCGGGAGCGTGACGACGCACGGGTGCGCGTCCTTGGCGAGCGCCTGGTGCTGACGCGCGATGACCGGACGATCGGTGCGCTCGGGGAGCGTGACCTCGGTGCCCTGATCGACGGACTCGTTCATCGCCTCTTCGAGCAGCCGCGCGAGGGCGACGCCGCGATCGACGCGGGCTCGGTGGCTGATGGCGCGGAGCGTGACCGTCCGCCCGCGCAGGAAGCCGACGCTCGCGCGGTCGCAGCGCAGCATGGTGCAGGCGTGGTTGGCGAGGGACATCGCCGAGCGTGCGAACCCGGGCTCGGCGACGACGGCGCCCGCGGTGTCGATCACCGTCGCGAGGCTGGAGGCGACGCCCTTGAGGCGTTTGAGTTCGCTGGCCTGGCTGGACTCTCGCGACGCGACGTAGCCCGCGCCCATCACCCGCTCGACGGCGTCCAGAGTGGTGAAGCCCTGCGCGGGCCCGGTGGGGCTGGGCTCTGCGGCTGGCTGTTGGGGCTGATCGGGCACGCGTGCAGTCTAGATGGCCATCGGGATCGGGCGGGTCGGGGTGTCGTGGGCGCTCACGCTGACGCGGTAGGGCGCGCCATCGTGGTACCGCGTCGCGAGGTCCGGCGCGTTGCACTGGCGCGATAGGTGTAGCAGCACCACCTCGCGCTTCGGGGCGATCGCGGCGACCGCGCCCCTGCACTCCTCGTTGGAGAGGTGCCCGGCGCCGTTCATGATGCGGTCTTTCAGGAAGTCCGGGCGGTCCGAGGCCCGCTGCATGACTGGGCAGTAATTGGACTCGATCGCCAGAACGTCCACGCCTCGGAGCCGGTCGGTGAGCTCGTCGGTGACGCGTCCGAGGTCCGTCGCGTAGCCGAGGCTCGCGCTGCGCTCGCCGCACCACTCGAACCGGAAGGCGGCGACGCCGAGCTGGTCGTGGGCCAGGAGCGTGGGCAGCACCCGGACGCCCCGGGCGAGCTCGAAGGTGTCGGACTCGAAGATGTTGGTCTTCCGGCGGAGGAATCCGTCGCGCCCCGCGCGGCTGCGATGGCGCTTGTGCATCCAGAAGCGCGCGTGGTCTGGGAGCGCCTTGATCCAGCCCTTGTGGGCGTGGTCCGCGTCGAGGTGCGTGAAGACGACCTCGTCCACGCGGTCCAGCGTGAGGTCCATGGTGGCGAGCATCTTCTTCGTTCGCGCCGGGGAGAGTCCCGCGTCGATGAGGGTGACGCGGAGGTTCTTGCCCTCGCCGTGAATCAGCGCCGAGCAGTTCCCTGTGGAGCCCGATGCGAGCACGACGAGGCGGGAGCGGGTGGCGCAGATCGCGGGGAGGGGCGCGGGCCTTGTGGGGATGACGCGGGTCAGCGGGGTCGTGTCGCCCGCGAGGTCCCAGAGGGACTGGGCCGGGGAGGTGAGCGGCGCGTTCCGAGCGTTGGGATGGGTCGCGTCGTGCATGGGTACACGGTAGCGAACCGAGGCTCGGGGGCGTTTAAAAACAGCACCCCGGCGGAGGAGCCGGGGTGCTGCGGGTTGGTCACGCGCTGTGGCCGAGAGCGAGGTTGGCCGGATGGCGCGTGACCGAGCGAGGTCTGGGGAGGCTCAGGCGGCCTTCCGGGTCGTCTTCTTGCGCGGGGCGGGCTTGACGGCCCCGACGGTGCGCTGCGACTCGTCGGCGCGGCGTTCGGGGTCCTCGAGCATCCGCTCGACGAGGGAGACGGGGTCTGAGGCCCAGAGGTCGGCACCGATCTCCTCGGCGAGCCCGTCGGCGCGGTTGAAGACGCCGCCGCCCACGATGATCTGGGTGGAGTTGCAAGCGCCGATCTCACGCAGACGGTCGATGAGCTCTCGGATCTCTGGCAGGTCGCTGGGCGCGGAGGCGAAGATGAGCAGGCAGTCGGGCTGGTTCTGCTGGACGAACCCGAGGATCTCGTCGGCCGCGACGCCCGGGCCTGCGAAGGTGAGCTCGAAGCCCGCCTGCTCCACGAGGTCCACCGCCATCTGGGCGGCGAGTTCGTCGGCGTCGGTGGGGCCACAGAAGGCGACCACGTTGCGCCCGTTGGGGGGCGTCATCTCGAACATCGCGGCGGCCTGGTCGGTCAGCGTGCGGAGGAGACGCGTCGCCATGTGGTGGGACAGCCGGGTGAGTTGGTCGTTGCGGTAGAGCTTGGAAATGTTCTCGTACGTGGGCCAGTAGACCTCGCAGACGAGCTGCTCGTGAGAGAGGCCCGTGTCAATGGCGCCGGTGCTGATGACGCGGGCCATCTGGCGGTCGCCGTTGATCAGGGCTTCGAAGAGACGTTCGGACAGTGCTTCGGTGGACACGGGGGCTTCTCCGTTGATGAGCTATCGCTTGTGATTCACCTCCGGTTGGTCAGCTCCGCCGACGCCCCAGCTCTTGGTTGGCCCTCGCGACTCCCGCGTGGCACTGGGGATATCGCACTGAACAACGTGTGGACACGACCCACACATGATCGGGACACTGACCACGGATATTCTCGGACCCTTGCGCCTTCGAATCGATGGAAACGCGCAGCGGTTGCGCGTCACCCCCGCTAACAGGCGATGGCGCGGGTCAGGACGCAGACCCCGAAGGTCATTGGTGCCTGCACTATTTGCGCGAAGCGCGCTTCGGAGACCGCGAAGGCCAGCTCGTCGCGTGTGAAGAACTTTTCCACACTCTTGGGGAGGTAGGCGTACGCCCCCGATCGATCGCGCGCCAGGAGCGCCGCGGTCCGGGGCATAACCACCCTGGTGTAGAAGGCGTTGCCCCAGCGGATGGGCGCGAAGCTCGGCTCGGAGAACTCGAGGATGAGCAAACGCCCGCCCGGCTTCAGCACGCGCCGGAACTCGCGCAGCGCGGTGTTGGGGTCGCCCACGTTCCGCAGGCCGAACGCGATCGACAGCACGTCGAAGGAGGCGTCCTCGAAGGGGAGCGCCTGCGCGTCGCCTTGGACGTACTCGATGGCGTCGTGGGCCTTGCGCTCTCTGGCGATCTCGAGCATCTCGGCGGTGTAGTCCAGCCCCACGACGCGCTGGGCGCCGCCCTTGGCGAAGGCGAGGGAGAGGTCGCCCGTGCCGCACGCGACGTCGAGGACGTGGTCGGTCGGCTTGATCTGGGCGTCGCGGACCGTGCGCCGGCGCCAGGCCTGATCGCGCCCGAAGGAGTGGACACGGTTGTTGAGGTCGTAGGCGTGGGCGATGGAGGCGAACATCCGCCGGACCTTCTCCTGCTTGTCGGCGTTCTCGTGCGGGTTCGCTTCGAGTTCGTTGCGGTCCCAAGCGGGGGCGGGTTCTGTCTTCGTGGGCGGAGAGGCGGGCATGGGCGATGCTAGGTCGGCTCTGGACGCGCCCGCTCTGTTGGGCGAGGATGTGCCGAGACCCCCGATGCCCCCTGCCCTCTGGAGCCCCCCGATGCGATCGATCCACACCCGCCTTCTCACCCTCGTTGTTGCCCTTCTGCCCCTCCCCCTGCTGATGGGTGGCTGCTCGACCAACGCCGCGACGGGCAAGCTGCAGTTCAACACGATGAGCAGGTCGCAGGAAGTCGCCCTGGGCTCTCAGGCGATGCCCGGGCTCATCGAGGGGTACGGCGGTGAGGTCCAGGACGAGCGCCTCCGCAACTACGTCAGCGCGATCGGCATGGAAGTCGCCCAAGGCGTCGAGGAGGAGTACCGCGACATCCCCTGGGAGTTCACGCTGCTCGACTCCGAGGTGATCAACGCCTTCGCCCTGCCCGGCGGCAAGGTGTTCATCTCGCGCGGGCTCATGGAGCGCATGACCAACGAGTCACAACTCGCCGGCGTGCTCGGGCACGAGATCGGGCACGTGACCGCGGAGCACGCCGACCAGCAGGTGAGCCGCCAGATGGTCATCCAGGGGATCGCGGTCGGTGCCGCGATGGCGGCGAGCACACAGGAGGACGCGAGTTGGACGTCGTACGGCGTGCCGGTGCTCGTGGGCGGCGCGGGCCTCTTCAACCTGAAGTTCGGACGCGACGAGGAGTCGCAGGCGGACGCGCTGGGCATGCGCTACATGACGCGCGCCGGCTACAACCCGCGCGGCATGCTGGGCCTGATGGAGATCCTCCAAGAGGCCTCGGGCGGTGGTGGCGGGCAGCCCGAGTTCCTCTCGACCCACCCCCTGCCGCAGACGCGCATCGACCGCATCAAGCAGAAGCTCAAGAACCAGTACAAGGCGGAGACGGCGGACCCGAGCTTCATCACGGGCGAGCTGCGCTTCCAGCAGGAGATCCTGCCGATGCTGCGTGCGTATTCGCACGCGCAGCCAGCGCGCGAGTTCACGCAAGGCGAGCTCGTACTGCTCGCGAGCACCGAGCGCGGGTGCTGGTGCCCGGCCTGCTGCGGTGGAGGTTCGGACTGAATGCAGGCCAGTCGTGCAGATCACTCCGCCGGCAGATGGATCGGAATCGGCTCGGTGTATGTGCCGTCTGCTAGCTCAAGACGAAGCACCGAGTCCGGCTCGAACAGGAGGTCGGAGTGCCCGATCACACCAGCGCCATCCGCTGCATGAACGCCTTGTTCCCGCACGATGTACGTGAGTCTGAGCAGCGGACTTGATCGGTGTATTTCCTTGCCAACCGAAGTGAGGTAGAACTTCTGGATCACCTCCTGGTAGTGGTATTCACGACCGTCAGATGACTCGATCAACAACCCAGTCGCGTCCTGGGCAGTGTCTACAAGCATCACCACGAGAAGCGGAACACCATCCTGATTCGTGGAGACCAATGCGACCACGGGGAGTGTGACCGGGCCTACATCGTGCTGTTCGAGGACCGAGAGGGCCGCGGCGTACTGCTCCACGTAGTACGTCTTAGACGCGTCCCCGTTAGCGACCTGCCTCTCCATTTCGGCTTTGGCCATAGCGATGTTGACCTTTGCGTCCCCGATCGCCGCAGCATGATCGCTTCCGCACCCCACGATTGTCGCGAGACCCATCAGCAGACAACCAAAGACGAGATAAACGAGCACGCCGTTCATGAGGCGATGAATGACAGGATCAGCGCCGCCTGCGTGAGCAGCATGATGTTGGGTGCGGCGTCGTCGCTGTCGGTCGCTACCGCGTAGAGCGTGGCCATGCCGCCCAGGGCGCACGCCGCGGGGGTGATCCATGAGAAGGCACCGGCCCCGGTCGTGGTGCTGAACGCACCGATCATCTGCATCGCGACGAGCGTGAGCAAGAGGAGCACCGTGGCGCTGTGACGCCCGAGGAGGGTGGGCGTGGTGATCTGGCCCGCCGAGGCGTCTTCGCTGGCGTCGCGGATGAGGCAGGTCATCAGGTAGGCGCACAGGGAGAGTGCGCAGAGCAGGGTGATGGTCCACGCACCGACGACGAGGCCCTGTGTCACCGGCTCACCAGTCTCGCTCGCGACCGTGCGGATGGCGACCCAGGCGGCGGGCAGGATGAGCAGCGCGAAGGGGTTGGTGATCTCGGACCAGAGCATGCGCCGGCGGCGCATCGACGGGCCCGCGTAGGCGCCGACGCCGCCCGTGAGCGGCAGCGCGATCGCGCCGACGACGAGCCAGAAGAGCCCCACGCGCGGCGCCGCGAAGAGCAGCACCAGCGTGACGATGGCGAAGAGGGCGAGGCAGTAGGTGCCCCACATCACGGTGATCGCCTTGTCGCCCGCGCCGGGGTTCCGCGTGAAGCCCAGGCGCTGGCGGTGCCCGTTGGACAGCGTCTTGGTGTCGAAGATCGCGAAGTGGACCAGGGCGAAGAGCGCCAGAGCGATCGGGAGCAGCCAACCGCCCGAACCCTCGGAGCGGGCCCACATCGCGGCGGGCGGCACGAGGAAGAGCAGGAGGATCAGGCGTGTGCTGGAGAGGAGTCGTGTGATGCGCATAGGACGCGCATGGTACCCGCACCGCCGATCAGTCGTCCTCGAGGGCGTAGGGGTCGGCGCCGGACGAATCGACGTTGTGCCCGCGCTGCTCCTGTTCCTTTCGGCGTGCCTGCTCGCGCTCGGCTTGCTCCCGGGCCTCGACGTCGGCGGCGGCGTTCTGACGCTCGATCGTCGCGAGGAGGTGCGGGTCGGGCGTGTTGGGGTCCGGGGGCGCGTAGCCCGATCGGCGGGCGGCCTCCGCTGCCTGCTCGCGCGCCTTCTTGGCGATGCGCTCGTCGCGGGCAACGCGCTCCCTCGTGTTGATGATCGCCCACGAGATGGTGCTGTTCATCTTCAGCACGTTCGTCGAGAGCCAGAGCATCGAGGCGAGCAGCAGCATGAGCACGACGGGCAAAAAGACGCCGACGACGAACTTGAGCGGCGAGAACATGAGAGCCGCGAGGGGGCCCGAGACGGCGATGCCCAGCCCCGCGTACATAAGCTGCATCGCGCTGTGCGAGTCCGAGGCCCAGTGAGCGAGGTTGGAGACGTAGATGCAGGTGAGCACGACCGACGCGGTGCCGGCGCCGACGAAGACGACACCGATCCACTGCAGGATCGCGACGTCCGCGAGCTCCGCGACGAGCCACAGGAGTGTTCCGATGACCAGCGCGAGCGCACCGGCGCGGATGCCCGTGCGGAGATGGTGCCACTCGGGCATGCCGTTCTCACGCCTCACGCCCGAGCCGCCCGGCTCCGGGCGGGGGATGGTGACCATGATCGAGCCGAAACTCCAGGCGCCGATCGAGAGCGGGAGCAGCACGGTGCGCATCTTGGCGCTGGAGCTCAACCCGCCGAAGATTGCCATGTCCGCGGGTTGGAGGAAGAAGAAGTCCATGAGGATCGTGAGGATCAGGAGCAGCGTGACGAGACCGCCGACGCCCATGATCACGAAGCCCGCTCGGAGGATCGTCAGGAACCTGGCGGGCGCATCACCGAGCGTGTCGTCGTAGCGCTTGATGTAGGCGCGGATGGTGGTGCCGCACTCGGGGCAGGTGCCGCCGCTGACGAGGCCCTTGAGGCTGTAGCCGCAAGAGGGGCAGAGGCGATCATCGATGATCGTCTCGCCTCCGATGCCGAGTTTGGTGGATGTGCTGGTGGGGGTCACGGGCCTGTCCTTATGGGAGTCTCTCCGAGTTTACCGGCGGTCCGGTTCGCGGGACGCGAGGACTTCTGCCCTGCGGCGCTCTCGCAGGACACGCCCGATGCGGTGACGCAGGATCGCGCCCTGGGCGCCATGGAACGCCAGGAGCAGCGCGATCGCCATCGTCAGGAAGGCCAGGAGCGTGGGGTGCTGCATCGCGTTCGGGAGCGTGACGAGGCCCACGGGGAGGGTCGCGAGCGTGAAGGGCAGCGCGAAGAGGCCCGGCCTGGCGGGCGCGGTGCGCTCGCGCAGGGTGTAGGCAGCGTGCTGGGAGGCGATCCATGCACCGAGCAGGAGCGCCGTCGTCGCGAGGGGCACGAGCGACGGCTGCGTGTGCAGCAGCAGCGACGCGAGCGTGCGATCCACGTCGCTCGACAACGCTCGCAAGCAAGCGAGCAGGCACCACGCCCCGGCACCACAGGCACCGAGGGCGAGCCCCGTGCGCGTGAGCATGCCGCTGACCATGACGCCGCGCGCGGGCAGTGCCTCCACGCGCGCATCGGTCAGGCGCCACCAGCCCTTCATCCACAGCAGCAGCGAGGCGAGCATGACACCCAAGAGGGTGACGACCATCGTTGTGCGCGCGATCGGGGCGGTGTGGTAGCGCGGCAGCTCGACCATCGACAGCACGATGCACAGCGCGAGCGCCCAGCCGCCCAGCGTCACGTTCTGCGCACCCGCCCGGAGGCGGTACACATAGTGCTCGGGGGCGTCGATGAGGTGGTCCTCGCGCATACCGCTGGCATCGGCACAAACGCGCCGCCTTGGTCAGACCGAAGCGCCGATCGCGTGATCGACCGCGGCGCTGAACATCGCGAGGCCCGGCGTGGGGTCCGGCGCGGTGCGGGCGGGGTGGTGCAGGGGCGTCAGGTACCGCTCGGGGTGGGGCATGAGCCCGAAGACCAGGCCCGAGGCGTCGCAGACGCCCGCGGCGTCCATCGCCGAGCCGTTGGGGTTGTCCTCCCGGGCGTACCGCAGCGGCACCTGGCCCGCATCGGCCAGACGCTCGAGCTCGGGGCCGGTCGCAGCGATGAGCCGGCCCTCGCCGTGCGCGACGGGGAGGACGGAGGCGGGGTCGTCCAGCGCGAGGCTCTTGAGTGGCGCGGTCCAGAGGCAGTTGGACGCGGGGTCCGCGCTCACGCGGCACCAACGGTCCACGAAGCGACCGGTGAGGTTCGAGGTGAGCGCGAGCGTGGCTCGGGGTGGCTCGGTGGGCCAGCCCTCACCCGGCGCCGGCCCGGGGAGCAGCCCGGTCTGCACGAGGACTTGGAACCCGTTGCAGACACCGATGATCGGCACACCCCGGCGGGCCGCGCCTGCGAGGGGCTGCCACAGACGTTCGCGCACATTCGTTGCGAGCACACGCCCGGCGCCGATGTCGTCCCCGTGGCTGAACCCGCCCGGGAATCCGATGAGCTGCGCACGCTCGAGACGCGAAGGGTCGACGATGAGCGCACGGACGTGGACGAGTTCGGCGCGTGCACCGGCCATCTCGAAGGCGCG
>JAJDDE010000151.1 GCA_029260475.1 Phycisphaerales bacterium
CTGACCAAGATGCTCATCGCCAGCCGGCGTTGGAGTGTGACCACGCTCGCCGTCACGCTGCTGGGTGTGGCGATCGCCGTGTCGATCGCGGTGGTGGCGCTCGTCATGCAGGCCTGATTCAGGCGTCGAGCGTCCGTAGGGTCTCTGCGATGAGCGCACGCCTGGCGTCGTGGTTGTGCAGCGCGAAGGCCCAGTCGCGTGCGAGCGCCACCGCGCGGGATCGGTGCCGCGATTCGAGTGTCCGGCGCTGTGATTCGAGTGAGGCGAGGTCTTCGGCGTGCCCTGCGCGGACCTGATCGAGTTCGGTGTGCATGCGGATGAATTCAGTGCGGCGTTCGGACGAACCGGGGGGCATGTCCCTGATCGCGCGCACGCGTTCGAACTTCGCGCGCTGCGCATCGTTGTCGCCCAGCAGGGCCGGTTGGTGGCGGGCTCTGTGGACGAACTGCGCCGCTGCTCGGACGTCCTTTGCGGTCACCTCCGGGACATCCAGTGGCAGGCGCACGTCCGCGGTGATCGCGCCCATCGGAGCGAGCCCGACGCCCAGCCATCGAGCGAACCAATGTTCAGTGGCGCGGTCGTACACGCTGCCGCCGGCGCCGTGGATAAAGAGGTCGCACAGGAGCCAGCGTGCGAGCCCGGTGAGCAGCAACGCCCGGGGCGCGAGGCGATCGGGGGCGATCGCGTCGAGGTCGCCAGCGAAGACGCGCCCGAGCGTGCTTTGGTCTGTGATCCACCACAGCGGCAGTTCAACGGCCCCGGGGTCCACGCCGACGTGCAGCGGCGCGAGCCCCGCTTCGGGGACGGTTTCAGCCGCGCGGTTGTAGGCGAGGGCGCATGCAAAGGGCTCGTCACGCATCCGCTCGATCAGGGTGCGGACGGCGGGCGCGTTGAGCAGGCGTGTGGCGTAGATGGGATCGGGCAACGCGATCTCCGGAGCGAGCGTGTCACGCATGCCGAGCATCCACTGATCGAGCGCGGTTGGCGCGTCGGCGTGCGTTTCCATAGCGCGGATCACATGCTCAAGCCCATTTCGGATCGTCTCTGGCATCGAGCCCGAGACAGGCCTCTGCTCGGGGTGCGCCGACGCGAGAGAAGACGACACCACGCCTGCATCGGGCGCGTCGGACATGCGGACCGTGGCTCGGGTCAGAACGCCGAGCTCGTCGAGCACAGGGACATCGAGACGGAACGGATCGCACTCTTTGTGATCGACGAGCAGCCACGACCACGCGGCGTCGTGCGCCCGAGCCAGGTGTTGTGCCGCGATGTACTTCACGATCAGCCCCGGGTGCCACCACTCCGCGTGGTGACCGGTCATGACGATCGGGCGGTCGGTGGGCAGACCCAGCGACGCGCGAGTCGCGACCGCGTCATGGGAAGCGTTGCGGGCGAACGAGCCCCAGCCCCGGTCGGGCGCGAGGTCGCGGACGATCGGTGTGGGCGCGTCGGTCACCCCGCGCCGGCACCGGTCGGGAGGCGGTCACGACATCGCTCGATCTCGCGATCGAAGACGTCCATGTAGTGCTTCAGGCGGATCTCGTGGTCGTTGAGCGGGCCGCCGAAAGTGCGGGAAGGGTCGTTGTAGATCAGCCGGACGGGGATCTCGGTGATGCGCAGGTTGTTGGCGACCGCCTGGACCCAGAACTGCATCGGGAAGGCGTAGCCCGGGACGTCGAGTTCCAGCTTGCGCATCGCGTCCACGCGGTAGGCCTTGAAGCCGCAGAACGCGTCGGTGATCCGGAGTCCGAAGCGCTCGTTGAGCATCTCGGTGATGGTCATGTTGATGCGACGCCGATCGGCGGGGGGGATGTCCGCGTCGTCCGAATTGTCCATGTACCGCGAGCCGGAGATGACGTCGAACTCCCCGGACTCGGCGACCTCGAGGAACGTAGGGATCGCCTCGGGCTCGTGCTGCTCGTCGCAGTCGATCGTGACCACCCAGTCGTAGTTGTCCATCGCGGCCCAGCGGAACGCGTCGAGCATCGACCGCCCGTACCCGTGGTTCTTGCGGTGGCGAATGACCTCAACGGGGAAGTTGGGGAGCAGGCAGGGGGTCGCGTCGGTGGAACCGTCGTCGATGACGAGCACGTTCTCGGCGTGCTCGAGGACGCGGTGCATGACGGGTACGACGTACCGCTGTTCGTTGTAGACAGGGATCGCGACGAGTGTGCGCATGGGCGAGGGGGTCTCCGTGTGGGCGACGGGACGTTAGGGCGCGCCGCCCGCCCCCGTCGCGTTCTCGCTCGTCCAGTTGCCGGTCACCAGGTCGATCAGCACGCTCGAGGCGTTGTAGTGGCCCGAGCGGGCGGGGTCGAAGACGGTGACGCGGTTGCCGGCGCTCGCGCTGGCGACAATCTGCTCGGTGCTGGCGCGATAGACCAGCGTGTCGGCGATCAGTTCGAGCCCTCGGTGGTTCGCGTAGACGGACTCGCGGGCGTCGAGCCGCTGGATGGTGAATCCGCCTTCCTCAGAGGAGGAGGCGGATTTCTCGAAGAAGGCGTCGAGGCGCTGGCAATCGAGCTGCGTGAGTTCGGTGGTCTCGCTGGGTAGATAGCGGACACGGACGTCGCGGTCGAGCGTCGCCCTGCCCTCGCTGAGAGCGAGTTGCATGGAGCCTGACCAGTTGAAGACGCTGGTGCCGCGGCCGCTGAGCGTCGCGTGCTGGGCGTCGGTTGGTTCTCGGGTTTCATCGGGGCGGCGGTCCTCCACCACAAGGCGCCCCGCGCCTGGCGCATCCACGCGCTGCGATTCGACATCGACCAGCAGCTCGCTGGATCGCACCTCGAGGAGCGACTCGAGGGACCGGCCCCGATCATTCTCGGGGTCCGGCATCGTCCGGCGTGCCTCGGCGGTCGCGGGGATCTCCACTCCGTCGAGCCCGGGGCCGGCGTACAGGCGTGCGCCGATCACGCGTGCGTCTCCCGAATCGACGCCGGTGAGATCGATCTCCGCGCGTTCGGCGCTCGCGCGGTGTGTTTCGTTCTCGTCCTTCTTCGCTTCGATGCCGATGCCGCCCAGCAGTTCGAGCTTCTGATCCTTGCCGTCGAAAACGAAGCCGCCGCCCCAGATGAGCTCGGCGCTCTCGTACTGCGCGCTCGCATCGGCGGCGACGAGCGTGCCCGTGCCTGGTCCGAAGCCGGTGATGCGCTGGCGCGGTTCTTCCACTCGCGCAGAGCCGACCGTCATGGTGAGCGTGATGCCGTCGGTTTCGCGTGTGACCGTGACGGGCTCGTCGTCGGTGCCCACGAGGTCGATGGACTCGCGCACGCGATCGGAGCGGAGGGTGTCGCAGGCGACGGCGAGCCCGTTCTCGAGTGTGACGTTTACACCGTCCGTCGCGTTCACACCGACCACTTCACCGTCGGTGAACGTCGCGGTCATGTTGTCGCCCTCGAAGGTGCGCTCGCCCTCAACGGCGCGGGCGTTGCCGCTGACGGTCGCCTGCGTGAGCGCAAACGCGTTGCCGTCGAGGGGTTCGAGCGTCAGCAGGGCGCGATCGCCCTCCATGGTCCGGCCGCGCTCGACCTGATGTGCACGCACGTCACCCTCGGCGCTGATCGTTCTCGGGCGACCTTCTCCGTCGAACGCGATGGCGAGGTTCGTCGCGGTGGCGCCCTCGTGGTCGCCCGAATCCAGCGTGACATCCCCGACGAGCGTGAGCTGTTTGGCGAGCAGCCGATCGGAGGACAGGTCGGCGTCGAACTGGGCGCGTTGGCTCCACCGAACCGAGCGACCCTGGACGTCGGTCGCGTCGCCCGGGGTGCTGATGAAGGTGCGGAGCGCGGGCGATTGTGAGAGGTCCACGTCGAGTGAGGTGCAGACGAGGTCCGCGACGCGCTGCGCCTTGAGCGCGACACCGCCGGGCGTCTCGGCTCGAGCCTCGAAGAAGGCGCTGGACGCGAAGTAGGTCACGGTACGCGCTTCGAGGCCCACGCCCGCGAGTTCGTCGCCCATGCGCACGTTGCCCTCGTCGTCGCTGGAAAACCGCACGACGACGTCGTCGAAATCGAGCACGCCTGGCGGGTTCAGCAGGGGGATCAGCTCGAACGGGCCGTTCCAGGTGACGAGGATCGGCGGGTCGCTCTGGGTCGGCGAGTCCCCGGGTGCGGTAGTCGCCCCGGTCGCGGGGTTGTCGGTCGCCTGGTCACGCCTGAGGTTGAGGCTCTTGATCGCCCCGGCCCTCAGTTCGCCGTCGAAGAGGCGTGCGTACGCCTGGAGTGTGTCCGCGCGGGCGGCGTAGCTCTCACGGGCGATCGTCACGCTGTCGGTCATCGAGAAGCGGTAGACGGTGGGCATGGCGGGCTCGGCGTCCGGCGCCGCTGCGGGCTGATGGGCCCCATCTCGATCGCGCGAGCCGCTGCGCCGTTTGTCATTGGTGGGCAGGCGGTCGGGCCAGAGTTGGAGGCCGTCGGACTCGTCGAGTCGCACGAGCAGCAGGCGCGGATCGTCGGAGGTGGTGTCGGTGCCGAAGCGGAGGGTCAGGCCTCGCCCGTCGAGGCGGAGGCCCGGGGCGGTGATGCCGATCTGCCCGGGCGCGACGCCCTGCCCCAGCGTGGTGTCGAACCGGATGGCGTTGGTCGTGAAACGCAGTTCGGGAGGCACGCCGCCCTCGCCCGATTCGTGCGCCTTGGCCTCGTCCTCGGTGACGCCCGGCGGGTAGAGGCTGACGGAGACATCGCCCGAGAGCAGGCCAGACTCGGGTTGCTCGCCGCGCTGGCCCCGGATCTCACCCTTGTCGGCGATGAGACGGACGACGCGGTCTTCCCGAAAGATGGTCGCTTCGACGTCGATGAGCTCGTAGACGCCCCTCTGGATGGGATCAAAGTTTGCGGCGGTGACGACCGCTTGGCGCTCGCCTTTGGCGTTTGTAAAGCGGTAACGCCACGCTGCGACGCTCTGGATCGGCGCGCCGGGGTCGCCGGCGATGCTGTTGATGTCCGTCGGCGCTTGCGTGCTTTCGCCCGGGTCGGGGATGTCCGGGAGGTCCGGCGTCTGGACGCCCTGCCCTTGGGCGAAGGGGGGCGTGTTCCCGCCCGGCGTGGCCTGTCCGGGGATCACCTTGGGCGGCGCGGTGATGACCGCGATGCCGATGACCGCGAGGACCGTTCCCAGCAGGAGCCCGGCGATGAGCATGCCGACCAGTCGGAGGCTCATCGGGCGACCACCCGCATCGCGATGAGGTCCTGCACGTCGAGCAGGCCGACCGGGGTGCCTTGGTCGTCCACGACGGGGATTTCGTCCTGCCGGTGCTCGCGCACGAGGCGCACGGCGTCTCTGACGAGAGCGCTGTCCGGGAGCGTGCGGGGAGAGGTGGTCATCGCGTGGTCGATCGGTTCCTTGAGGCGTTCTGGGGCGGTCGCGACGAGCCTTCTCAGGTCGCCATCGGTGAAGATCCCGACGAGGCGGTCGCGTTCATCGACGACGAGCATCGCGCCGGGGCGTCTGCCGAGCGACTCGGCGTGGGAGAGGGCCTCCGTCAGGGGTGTGCCCGTGCGCACGAGGGGCAGGTTGTCGCCCACGCGGAAGCGCAGGGCGTCGGTGATGGGACGCATGAGCCCGCCCAGCGTGCCGCCCGGGTGCCTTTTGGCGAAGTCGTCGGAGGTGAAGGCCATCCGGCGGGCGGCGGCGAGGGCGAGGGCATCACCAAGGGCCATCGTCGCGGTGGTGGAGCAGGTCGGGGCGAGGGAGAGATCGGAGGCCTCACGGATCCGCCCGAGGGGGAGGGCGACGGTCGCGAGCTTGGCGAGGGCAGAATTGCCGTCGCCACCGGTGATGGCGAGGACGGGGAGGTCGTCTTGGCGGACGAGGCCCGTGAGGGCGACGAGTTCCTCGGTTTCTCCTGAGAAGGAGAGGGCCAGAAGGAGGTCGTTGGGCTGGAACTTGCCCAGATCGCCGTGAACGGCTTCGGCGGGGTGGACGGTGTGGCTGGCGATCCCGAGGCTGGCGAAGGTCGCCGAGAGCTTGGCACCGACGAGCCCCGACTTGCCCATGCCCGAGATGAGCAGGCTGCCCGGGCCCTTGGCGCACGCGACGATGAGGTCGAGAGCGCGGCTCAGTGAATCGTCATCGAGAGATGCGGAGGCCTGTGAGATCGCGCCCGCCTCAGCCTCGAGGACACTCCGCACGAAGGCGGGGTCGGACTCGGGGTTCGGGGGCGGTGGGTCGTGTGTGTCATCGATCACGGTCTGGCTCCGCGTCAGAGGTGGTAGGGTACGCCCGAGCGGGCGATAGGGCCCGCCGGAGCGGGCATGGAGGCCCATCGGTGACCACGATGACGCAAGAGGGCGGTTACACGGTACACACGGAGCGGTTCCACGGGCCGCTAGACCTGCTGCTGCAGCTCATCATGCGCTCTGAGCTCGAGATCACGGAGATCTCGCTCGCGGACGTCGCGGACCGGTATCTCGAGCACATCTCCGATCTGTCCACGGTGAATGTAGACGACGCGGGCGAATTCCTCGTCATCGCGGCGACCCTCGTGGAGATCAAGTCGCGCCTGCTCTCGCCCGATGAGCGGCGCGAATCTGTGGAGCGGAAGGACAAGGGGCCCAGCGGCCCGATGGACGCCGCGGCGCAGCTCGTCGAACAACTGCTGGCGTTCAAGGCGTACCGCGAGGCGGGGGAGATCCTCGAACTGCGCCGTGAGAGCTGGCTGAAGCGCTACCCGAGCGGCAAGGCGGCGATGGACAGGCAGGCGCTGTCGGAGGCGTCGCAGCCGGACGAGGGCGCGGACCTTGAGGACCTCGGGCTGTACGACCTCGTTGAGGCCTTCCGGCGGATTGCTGAGACGGTGCAGTTCGAGCGCATGGGCGAGCATCAGGTCGAGGACGACGACACGCCCATCGAACTGCACCAGGCGGACCTTGTTGACACGTTGGAGCGTTACGTGCGCGCGCACAACAGCGCACCGACCTTGCGGACGATCTTCGCGGAGCGCACGAAGGCGCAGGCGGTGGGGCTCTTCATCGGATTGCTCGAGCTGGTGCGACAGCGCCGGCTGAAGGTGACGCCGGTTGGTGAAGGGGACGATGTTTCGTTGACGCTGCGTGAGCCGGAGGACGAGGGGACGATCGACTGATCAGCCCGCTCGGTCCGCGACGGTGCGCAGGGCCGACGCCATGTCTCCGATGTCGCGGGCGAGGCCGTCCTGGAACCGGTTGGCGATCGCCTGGAGGACAGGGGGCAGCGACACACGCTGGGCGTCTTCGGGGGACGTGAAGCAGACCTCGTGCCAGGGTTTGAGCTCGGCGATGGCGGCGTGGGCGCTGCGTACCGCGTCTCGCAAGCGTGCCTCGGATTCGGCGTCCTGCTCGCGGAGCGAGCGGGACTCTGCGAGCAGCGAAGCGAGTTCTTTCGCGGTGATGCCGGCACGGTCGTTGAGCTCCATCAACGCCTTCGCACCCTCACCGACCCGGCGGGCTTCGAGCGTCGCGGCCTCCACACGGTGTTCGAGCGATTCGCGCTCGACGTCTAATTCGCAGAGGCCCGTGCGGGTGGTGTCGAGCGAGGTCGTGAGGGTGCCGACGAGCGCTGCGGCGTCGTCCTTCAGGCACGCCAGAGCGTCGATCGCGCCGAGGGCTTCGCGCTGCTTAGCCTCTGCGCGCTGCATGAGGTCGGCGAGGGAGTCACGCGTGGGTTGGCCAACGCCAGCGCCGTCCACGATGTCCACGGGGTCCCAACCGGCGAGGTTGGCGGCGCGGCTGTGGGCGTCGTCGAGGGCAACGAGGGTGTTCTCGGTGGCGTCACGAACGATGGTCTCGAGGGCCTCGCGCGTTTCGTTCACCCGCGTGAGCTGCGCGGTGATGGCGCTGACGCGGGCCTCGATCTTGGATTCGAACTCGGCCGATAGCGTGCGCACACGCTCGTCGATGCGCTTCTCGAAGGCGGCGGTGCGCTGGGTGAGCGCGGCGTCGAGGCGTTCGTCGATGTCGCTGCTCGCGCTAGTCGCTTTGCTGGCGGCGGCTTCGAGGCGCTGGATCAGGGATTCGGTCTCGGACCGGGTGCCATCGAGCTGGGCCGTTTTCGCGTCCACGACCTTCACGAGCTTCGCGCCGGCCTCCACGAGGGTCTTCTGGCGTTTCACGGCGTCGTTGGAACTGAGCGAGCGGAGCTCGTCGAGGATGGATCGGGCGTCGCTGGCGGCGGTTGAACTCTCGTCCAGCAGCGAGCGGAGGCGGCCGGCGTAGTCCTCGAAGGCCTGCTCGTCGATGACGCGGGGCGAGAGGAACACCCCTGCGCCGGGTGAGGCGGGCTTGGGTGCGATGGCCCCGGCGACCCCGCGAACGGGGTGTACCTCCACGGGGCCTCGCAGCGGGAGACGGGTCTGGTCGCTCGTTGTGGTCACGTCGCCCTCCTTGGCGTGGTCTGTCGTCGCTCCGACGCAGCGGTTATCGGCACGAGCGGGCGTGCGGCTCCGGTTTCTGCCGAATCGCGCCCAGCGGGGGGTGTCGGGGCGTTGATCGCCTAGCATCCATGCTGTGCACGACCCCAACGAGCCCATCGAGAACCCCGAGCACCTCCCCACGGAGCCGGAAGCGGACCCGAGCGGGGAGCGCGTGCGCCTGCAGAAATTCATGGCGGAATCCGGGGTGGCGAGCCGTCGGGCCTGCGAGGCGATGATCGAGGAGGGCAGGGTCCGTGTGAACGGTCGGGTCGTGACGGACCTCCCGGTGCTGATCGATCCCGCGGTGGACGAGGTACACGTCAACAACCGTCCCCTCGCTGGCCGGGAGCGGCACGTGTATGTGATGCTGTACAAGCCTCGGAACACGGTGAGCACGCTGGACGATCCTGATGAGCGCCGGACCGTCGCGGACGTCGTGAAGCACCCGTCGGGCGTGCGTCTGTACCCGGTGGGGCGTCTGGACTACGACACGATGGGCCTGCTGCTGATGACCAACGACGGTGCGTTGGCGAACGGGCTGACGCACCCGAAGTACGGCGTCCACAAGACGTATCGTGCTGTCGTGAAGGGCGGGGTGACCGACGAGGATGTGCGCACGCTTGAGCGCGGGATCTACCTCGCGTACCGGCGCGACGGCATCACCGTCGGTGCGGAGCGCACGGGCGGTGCCCGTCTCGAGATCGTGCGGGCCGAGCGGGAGCGCACGATCCTGGATATCACGCTGAGTGAAGGGCGGAACCGACAGGTGCGGCGCATGCTCGCGCACCTGGGGCACCGCGTGAAGAAGCTCACACGCGTGTCCATGGGGCCGTTGCAATTGAAGGGCCTGCGTCTGGGGGAGTGGCGTGAGCTAACGAAGCACGAGGTGCAGCTCCTGAAACGCACAGCGCGCAAGGGTGAACGCATCGCGGCGAGCCCGAACGGTGGGCGGAGCGTCGGGCGCACTCGACAGAAGCCCGGGCGGAGCGGGGGCACGCGGAGCCGCTCGTCGTGACGCGCGTCGATCGGTGGAAGGTCGTGGTGCGCCGATTGCTCCGGGGCATCTCGCACCCCGAGGAAGAACTCAGCAGAGCGCAGCAGCGGATCGCGCTGGCGTGGAGCGCCGCTCGCTTCGCGGGGACACGCTTGCGTCAGCACAAGGCGCCGCAGCTCGCGGCGGCGCTGGCCTACCGCACGATCTTCAGCCTGATCCCGATCATGGTCCTCGCGCTCGTCGGGCTCCGTTCGTTCTATGGCGAGGACGGCATCCGTGAGGTGCTCGATTCGACGATCGATTATTTGGGGTTTGATGCCATCACCACTGCGGGAGAGGGGACGGTGGTCCCGAGTGGAGTGGAGGGGGCAGAGGGGGCTCTCACGGGTGGGGCAGAGGCGGCGCAGCCGACGTTCAGCGCTGAGCAGGCGATACGTGATTTCGTCGATCGTGCCGTGAAACAGGTGCGGTCGGTGGACGGGCGTGTCATCGCGATCGTGGGCGCCGGGGTGCTGATCTATTCCGCGCTCTCGTTGCTGTTCCAGATCGAAGCGGCGTTCAACACGGTGTGCGGCGCATCGCGACGGCGGAAGTTCATCAGCCGTGTGACGAACTACTGGACGCTCACGACGGTTGGTGCGCTCGCGTTAGTGGTGATGATCGCGATCGGCGACTCGACGTCGCGCATGCTCGACGAGCTTCCCGGCTGGCTCGCGTGGGCGAGTCTCCCGCTTCGATGGCTGATGGGCGTTGGCACCACATGGCTGCTGCTCCTGTTCGCGTACACGCAGATCCCCGCGGTGCGTGTGCACCTCCGCCCCGCGGCGATCGGCGCGCTGGTCGCGGCGGTCGTGTGGGAGGTGCTGAAGAACTCGGTCACCGGGCTCGTGAGCGTTGCGTTCGCCGGGCAGGTGGCGGTGTACAGCTCGCTGGCGATCATCCCGGTGTCGCTGCTGTGGGTGTACCTGACGTGGCTCATCGTGCTGTACGGGTTGGAACTCACGCACCTGTTGCAGGTGACGCCGCAAGCGATCCGTCGGGCGGGGCTGACGGGGCGGGTGGATGGATCGAGGTTGGTGCTCGATGCGGGCGCGGTGGCGGGCGTCGCCCGGGCCGCGGTCCGGGCGTTCCAGGAGGGCGAGCCGGTGACGGCGGAGTCCATCGGGCCCCGCACAGGGCTGGACCACGACACGCTGAGCGATGTCCTGCATGAGCTGGTGGAAGAGGGCGTGCTGTCGGAATTGGAGACGCCCGACGAGGAGTCCAAGCGGTTCGCGATGGCCCGTCCGCCCGAGAAGGTGATGATGGGCTCGATGGTGCGTGTGGCGCGGGCGCTCTCGTGTACCCCGGGGGGGCAGAGCGAGCGGGAGGCGGCGCTCGAGGTGCGGGATCGGATGGAGCAGGCGCTCGATGGCGTGCCGCTGGTGGCGCCCCCGGAGGTTCGATCGGGATCCGAGGCCGACGGGGCGTAGACTCCTGCTATGAATGAATCTGATGCTGTGAACTCGGGCGTGCGCATCTTGGCGTTGAGCGTTGGGAACTCCCGTCTGACGTACGCGCCCTGCACCGGGCGCGAAGCGGGGACCATGGAGTCGCACGCGCTGGACGCTCCGGCTGAGGTTGCCAAGACGCTGGCGGCTGCCTGCGCGGAGCACGACCCGGAAGCGGTCGCGGTGGCGACTGTGAACACGACGTATTCCGATGCCCTGATCAATGCGCTGCGGCCGCTGGTCACGTGCGATGTGTACCGCGTTGGGCGGGACATCGGGCTGCCGAATTCGGGCGGCGTTGATCCGGACGCGAAGACGGGGCAGGACCGCCTGCTCGCGGGGATGGCGGCCTACGAGAGTCTCCGGCAGGCGTGCGTGGTGGTGGATGCTGGGACCGCGATCACCGTGGATTTCGTTGATGGAGCGGGCGTGTTCCAGGGGGGCGTGATCGCGCCGGGCCTGCGGATGGGGCTCGCGGCGCTGCACGCCGGCACCGACGCGTTGCCCGAGATCGGCGTCGTTGATCCGGGCGACGAGGTCTTCGCGAAAAACACCGAGCGGGCGATGCTGCACGGCGTTGTGTACTCGGCGCGCGGGCTGGTTCGGTTGATGACCGAGCGGTTCGCCGAGGCGTACGAGGCGTATCCGCTGATCGTCGCGACGGGCGGGGACGCAACGATGCTCTTTGGCGAGGATGAGCTCGTGGATCGCATCGTGCCGGACCTCGTGCTGCGCGGCATCGCGCTCGCGTGCGAGAAATCGCTTGGCGTGGATTCGGAGGCGTGAGCGTGGTGCGCGATGAGGCCGGCGGGAGTGATGCCCTCGCGACGGCGCGGCGGATATCGCGGATGATCGGGTTCGCATTGCTCGTGGGCGTGGTGATGCTCACGGCGGTTGGGGCGGTGGTCGGAGGTGGTGGGCAAGGAACTGTTCCGGTGCCCGCTCCTTCGAACGCGACGCCGGTTCCGCCCGGATTCCTCGGCATCGACCCCGCCCACGAACTTCTGTTCTTGATCGGATGCGGGCTCGCGTTGACCGCGATCCCCCTGTCGTTCGTATTACGCGGGGCGATGATGCCCCGATCGTCGGTCGAGCTCCGCATCGCGGCCCCCGCGGGTATCACGGCGTTTTTGATCGGGATGGCGATGTGCGAAGCCCCGGGCCTCTTCGGCGGTGTGCTGGTGCTGCTGAGCGGTCAGGTGATGCCGCCGGTGCTGATTGTTGGTGTGAGCGTGCTGGCGATGCTGGTACATATGGCGATGCCGTTGGTGCGTATGGAGCGTGATCCGAACGTGACGGCGTACAACGTCGGGCGATGAGCGTGCGTGTGTGGACATCCACCGCGGTGCGCGTGCGCGGCGCGATCTCGTGTGTTGAGGTTTCGGCGGACGACGCGGCGGCGCTGCACGCGGTGTGCCTGCACGCGGGTGTCAGTCTGCCAGAGGTCGGCCGGTCGGGGCTGCGATCGCTCTGCGGTGTGGACGAGGGCGTTGTCGTGCGTTGGAACCCGACCCGGGTGACGCTGATGGCGCATGGTGCACCGGTGGTGACCGCGGGGATCGAAGCGGCGTTTAAGAACGCGGGTGCGGTGGTTGACTCGACGGCGACCATCCGCGAGCGGTTCCCGGAGGCGCGGTCGCTGGTTGAAGCGTGCGCGCTCGAGGTGATGTCGCGGTGCGCCAGTGGGTCGTGCGTGGACATCCTGCTGGAGCAGGTGGCGTTGTGGGAGACAGAGGCGCCCCTTCTGAGCGAGCGGGATGCGGTGTACCTCGGACGGTTGCTCGAGGCACCCACCGTGGTTGCGGTGGGGCGGGCGAACGTCGGCAAGAGCACACTGCTCAACGCGCTCGCGGCGCAATCGGTGTCGGTGGTCTCTCCGGAGGCGGGGACGACGCGGGACCGCGTGGGGGTGCTTCTGGATGTGGACGGTTTGACGGTGCGGTGGCTCGATACGCCGGGGGTGCGGGAAGGGGCCTCGGCAGAGGAGGGGCTGGCGCGGCGGCTGGCTGAGGAGGAGATTGGGGGTGCGGCGTTGGTGGTGCATTGCGGGGATGCACATCACGGCTGGCTCGATGAGGCCTGGCTGGGGTCGGTCGATGTGGTCCGGTGCTCCACTCGAGGCGATCTCGGGGCGGTCGAGGGAGCGGAAGTGGCGACCGCGGCTGAGAGCGGGGCAGGGGTTGGGGCCCTGTCCCGGTGTGTCCGAGAACGCTTGGTGCCGGGAGCGGTGCTCGGGGCGGCGGGTCGGGAGCGGTGGGTGTTCCATCCGCTGCTCGCCTCTGTGGCCCCTCGCGGATAAGGTGTCTGATCACCCTCGGTCCTCGGCGTGTGCCGGCGGGGCGGGAGTGTGCGCATAACCCCACGGGTGTTTCTTCATGGACGATCGTCAGCAACAGGTCAAGATCGGCGCCGGGCTCGAGGAGTCCCGGATCAACCGCGAGTTGATCGATTGGCTCAACAAGTGGGGCCTGCGGATCCTGATCGTGGTTCTGTTCGTCGTGGCGGCGTACCAGGGCAATCAGTTCCTCACGCAGCGGGCGCACAACGCCCGGAACACGGCGTTCGTGGACTTCTATCAGATCATCGATCTGAACAACCCCGGTGCCGTCCTCGAATTCGGAGACGAGCACGATGGCGAGGGTGCCCTCTGGGAGCTCGCGTATATCAACGGCGGCATGATGCTCCTGAGCGAGGGCACGCGTGGTGTCTCGCTGGAGGCGCAGAACGTGTTCAGCCCGACGCCGGAGGAGACGCTGAGCCGTGAAGACCGCGAGCAGCGGTACACCAAGTCCAGCGAGGTCTTCGGCAAGGTAATCGAGCGGTTCGAGAATGACCCCGCCAAGCGGCTGGTGCTCCTTCAGGCGCTGTCAGGCAAGGCGTCGGCGGAGATGTCCCTTGGGAACGCTGCGGTCGCTCGAGGGCTGCTTGAGCGGGTCGTCGAGATCGGCAACGCGGACGGGTTCCCCGATCTGGCCCTGCTCGCTCAGGAGCGTCTCTCGCTGTGGAGCGAATTCCAGAACGCCCCGATGATCGTCTCGCGCGATCAGGTGCGCTCGGCGGGCTCCAGCCTGCCGTTCCCCGGGGACTTCCAGCGCGACGGTCTTGGTGTCATTCGCGCGGACGACCCGAAGCCGGATCCCGCGCTGGGTGAGACCAATGTCGAGGTCATCACCCTCCCGGATGATGACAACAAGGACGACGGTAGCGGTGACGAGCCGGACGCTGGCGAGCCCGCGACCGATCCCGACCCCGCGACGCCGGGCGGCTGAGCGATGTCCAACGAGACGCCCCCGGATGACGGCTCGATCGTCGAGGGCGGTCTCGTGGCGCAGGGCGGCAAGGTGGATGCCGACGCGATCCGCGAGGCGGCGGAGCTCGACCTCGAGGACGACGGGCTCCGGCGCGTCCGATTCAAGCTCACCCGCGATCTCAACAAAAGGCTCGATAAGTACCTCCAGGACCGTATTGCCTTCATGAGCCGCACGCAGCTGCAGCGGCTGATCGAGGAGGGCGGGGTGGATGTCAACGGTCGTGCGCCCAAGGCGTCCACGAAGCTACGGCTCGGCGACGAGGTGTCGGTGGTGGTGCCGCCGCCACCCTCGAAGGAGATCGTGGGGGAGGACATACCGATCGATGTGCTCTTCGAGGACGACAAGATCCTCGTGCTGAACAAGTCACCCGACATCATCGTGCACCCGGCGCGGAGCCACAACAAGGGCACGCTGCTGAACGCGCTGGTGTGGTACTTCGAGCACAAGGGCGAAGGGGCGCTGTCTGGGGTTGGGGAGGAGTTCGCGCGCCCGGGCGTGGTCCACCGACTCGACCGGAATACCAGCGGTGTGATGGTGATCGCGAAGGACAACGAGGCGCACTGGCGGCTCGGGCGTCAGTTTGAGGAACGCACGACAGACAAGCGGTACCTTGCGATTGTCGAAGGGCTGATCGAGCGGAACGTCGAGGTGATCGAATTGCCCATCGGCCCACACCCGTCGCGCGTGCGGGGGCTGCGCGAGAAGATGGTGGTGCGTCACGATCAACTCGGGAAACACGCGGTGACGATCTGCCGTGTGCGCGAGCGGTACCGCACGGAGCTGGGGCACTACACGCTTGTGGAGTTGGAGCTGAAGACGGGACGGACGCACCAGATCCGCGTTCACCTCACGCACACCGGCTTTCCGATCGTGGGCGACGACATGTACGGCGGGCGCGTCTTCCGTGTTCGCGATGAGGACGTGATGGACCGGCAAGCGCTGCACGCGGCGATCCTCGGGTTCAAGCACCCGATGACGGGCGAGCCGGTCGAGTTCACCGCGCCTCTACGCGGCGACATGGCACGCGTGGTCTCGCTGCTGCGCGAGGCGGGGGGGGCGAGCGGGGAGATCACGCCGCGCGGGGCGACGATCGATATGGGGATGGCGCTTTCAGGTATCGCCTGACGCTTTAGATGATGTAGAGCCAGCCATTGAGTGCGATGAGCGCGATGCAGGTTCCCGCGGTTGCTGCGAGACAGAGGACGATCTTGGCGGGCGACACGCTGAATCGCTTCGTTCGCACAGATGCGTGCACGGATACGCCGAGGAGGACGAGATCTATCGCGATCCAGATGAACACAGGAACAAGCACCGCCGCAAAGGGCGTCGGCATTCCGAGGAGACCGTATCCGAGCACAAAGAAGACGCCGAGTTGTGCGATGGCCGCGATGCTCAGCAGCGTCGCGACTGTGGCGGGCGAGCGGAGGTTGATGGTGTGCTGCTCATTGTGTTGGTTCATGCGGACCCCTCAGCGTGGAAGGCTATCGCGAATGGCGGGCGCATGAAAAACGCCGCGATTGACGCGGCGTTTGGTGGGATCGGGTTGTCGGAGCGGATTACTCCCCGGCAGCGGTCTCGCCGACCTGCCAACGCTGGAAGGCGTGGATCTTGTCGGTGCCGCCGACGAGGTCCTTGATCTTCTTGTCCGGGTCCTTGACGAAGGGCTGCTCGATGAGCGCGAGGTCGGCGTAGAGCTTGTTGATTTTGCCCTCGACCATCTTCGCGGCGATCTCTTCGTTCTTGCCGCCCTCGATGGCCATCTCCATCGCGAGCTTGCGCTCTTTCTCGATGACCTCGGCGGGGACATCGTCGCGGGTCACGCCCTTGGGGCGGGGCATCGCTGCGGTGATGTGCATGCACACGTCCTTGGCGACGTCGTCGGAGACCGAGGCGTCGGCGTGGAGGAGCACGCCGGTCTTGCCGTCGTGGTGGACGTAGGTGCCGAACTTGGCGTTTTCGCCCGTGAGCTTGTGGATGCGGGTGATGGAGATGTTCTCGCCCGTGGAGATACGGAGCTCGTCGATGACCTTCGTCATCGCGTCGTCCGGGGTGACGGCGCCGGCGTCGGCGCCGAGGGCCATCTGAGCGATCTGCTCGGCGACCTTGGCGAAGCCGTCGTTCTTGGCGGTGAAGTCGGTCTCGGCGGCGAGCTCGACGATCGCGGCGGCGTTGTCGGCGATCGCGATCGCGATGCGACCCTCGCCCGCGACGCGGTCGGTGCGGGTGTCCATCTTGCCCTTGAGCTTCTTGCGGAGGAAGTCCTCGGCGGCGTCGGGGTCGCCGCCGGTCTCCACGAGGGCCTTCTTGCACTCCATCATGGAGAGGCCGGTGCGGGCGCGGAGGGCCATGACGTCCTTGGCTTTGATGTCGGACATGTTCGTCTTCTCCTGATCGGTCCGGTGGGTCATCGACGGACCGACAGCCCGGAGGAGCCCTGTGTTGGCCTTGTCCGGGCGATGGTCGCGCTCTGTACGGGGCCGCCCGGATGGGCGGGGACGGAGGATAGCACCCTCGGGTCGCGATGTCTTTCGGCGCGCCGGATCAGGCGGGCATGTTGGCGACGACGGGGATGCTCTTGCGCTCGGAGACGACCACGCCCCCGGGCTCCTCCACGGTGATCGCGAACCACTGGACCTCGCGGACGGGCACCTTGGCGTCGATCTTGACGATGGTGGTGTCGCCGGTCTGGGCGATGTCGAAGACGCCGCCATCGACGGGGGTGGCGTCGGGGCGCTGGGCATCGAAGATCCAGAGCTGGTACTGCTCCTGGGTTGGGTCGTTCGCGGCGAGGCCCGCGAAGACCATGTAGCCCTCCTGGGCGTCATCAGACCAGTAGACCTTGCCCGTGACGCCTTGGACCATGACGTTTGTCCACTCGTACTCGACGGTGTCGGCGGGCTTCTCGCCGAGGAATGCCTGATAGGCCTGATCGGTGGTGAGCGGTGTGGAGGGGGCGGGGTTGTTGACCGCGATAACGAACGCGGCGACGAGGGCGGCGGCTGCGGCGAGCCAGCCGCTGAGGGCTAGGAGTGATGGGGGGGCTTCGGAAACGTCTGAGGCGGATTCGGCGGCGTTGGAATCCGCGAAGGCGAGGGGAGACCGGCGGACGTCGTCGAGCAGGCGAGCGGTAAGGGACGCGGGGACGGGCTCGTTCTGGGGTGTCATCAGCGCGAGGGCTGCCGCGGCGTGGGACATGGTGGTGCGGTCGAGCTCGCTGAGGCCCGGGGCCATCGCGTCGAGTTCCTGCCGCTCATCGGTGGTGAGATCTCCGAGCGTCTCGCCCGCGAGGAGCTCCATGAGGTGGTCGTCGGGACCGTTGTTGTCTGTGTTGGTTATCAGCCGCGAACTCATGCTGACACCTCGTCCTTCGTCTGCGTGGCGCGGAGGCGCTCTTCGATGATGCCGCGAAGCCTGATGAGGCCGCGGCGTGCGTGTGTCTTCACGGTGCCCAGCGGTATGCCGGTGGACGACGCGATTTTTTCGTGCGACTGGTGGTGGAAGATGGAGAGTTGGAGGACGCGTTGTTGCTCCTCGGAGAGTTCGGTCATCGCTTGGCGGGCGATGTCTGCGGTCTCCCGGTCTTCCTGGCTGAACGTTGCGGGTGCCTGACTCGGCGCGGTGTCTTCGTGGATCGCCTCCTCGCTGGGGCGACGACCGATCTTGCGTCGCCGGTCGATGAGGCGGCGGCGGGCGATCATCGCGATGAAGGTTGCTTCGGAGGCGATGGTGCCGTCGTAGCGAGCGGCGCTCTTCCAGACTTCGAGGAAGATCTCCTGGGTCGCGTCCTCGGCGTCGGCCTCGGTCTCGAGGGCACGGCGTGCGAGGGACCAGACGAGGCCTTGGTACTGCTTCAAAATGCGTTCTGCCGCGCCGTTGTCACCACGGGCGACTCGGGTCAGCAGCGGCTCGTCCAAGCGCGGTGGCTCTGGTGCGCTGTTCGATGGGGTCATGCCCATGATCGTAGCGATCTTCCCTTTCGCAGGGAGTTGAAGGGTCGCCATGTGGGCCTCTCGTACGCATCGCGGTCGTTGGTGTGCGGGGATACCAGCACGCTGTTCGTCGGAAACCCGATACCCCGATGCGGGCGGATTCAGTTTTTCTGTTGAGAAACGCGTCCCGGCCGCGTGAGCGACCGGGGGCGTGGATTGCTGTGTTCGTGGGGCAGTGGAGTTGATAGATCAGGGAAGCAAGACAGCATCGATCACATGGATCACGCCGTTGCTGGCTTGAATATCGCTGGCGACTACCTGCGCACGGTTGATGAAGAGGCTGCCGTCGCGGAAGGCGATGTTGATGTTCGAGCCGGCGACGGTTTTCGCGGTATCGAGTTTCACCGCGGCGTCAGCGAAGACGCGACCGGAGACGACGTGGTAGGTGAGGATCTCCTGGAGCTTCTTTCGGTTCTCGGGCTTAAGGAGGCTCTCAACGGTGCCGGACGGGAGGGCGTTGAAGGCTTCATCGGTGGGAGCGAAGACGGTGAAGGGGCCTTCACTCATGAGGGTTTCGGAGAGCCCGGCGGCTTCGACTGCGGCTAGGAGGGTCTTGAACTGGCCGGCAGATTTGGCGATCTCGGGAATGGTCTTGGTTTCGGGGAGGATGACCTCGTCGATG
>JAJDDE010000152.1 GCA_029260475.1 Phycisphaerales bacterium
GGGCTGACCAACGACATCACCTTCGCCACCTCCATCGACGTGGACCCCGCGACGGGTGATGTGCTCGTGACCGGCGGTCGCGACGACGGCAACATCTACCGCGTCGGCATCGACGGTTCGGGCGACTCGACCGGCGTCTCGGTCTTCGCAGACATCCGCACCATCCAGACGGGCCTCGGGTTCTCGCCCGGCGCCCTCGACGAGATCGAGTGGGACCCCTTCAACAACCGCTGGATCCTCGCCGAATTCCTCGAGGACGGGAACTTCTCCCGCATCTCCACCATCGGTGCCGACGGTGTCTCTGGCTACGCGCAGCTCGCCACCGGCTACGGCGTGAACGACATCATCGTGATCCCGACCCCCGGTGCGCTCTCCGTGCTGGGCCTCGCGGGCTTCGCGGCGCTGCGTCGCCGTCGCTCCGCGTAAACGCTGTACGACAACAACGCGATCCCTTCCCGAGCCCGGCTTCAACGCCGGGCTTTTTCATGCGCACATCGCATGAGTCACTCAACGTACGGCGCATAAAAAAAGCCCGGACCGGCGAGTGCCGATCCGGGCTTCTGCCACACGGAACGAATCCGCGTGTAAGTCGGTGACTGGCCTGAGGCCACCTCCCCTTGCGGGGGCGATGAGCGATCACAGGTTCCGCTCATCAGACGTGTTGTATGGTCGTGGCCAAACGACCTCTTCCCTGCTCGGCGTTAACCGAGCCGTGTGACGTGTCTCACGCAGGGTGAGACTCTTCCCAACCGCCCATGGGGCGGGCTTCCCAACTCAACAGATACAGAATACACGGAAACACCCGCCTGTCCACGGGTTTCAACGTCCGATTACACAGGCAAGTGCAATTTCTTGCGCTCCTCACAACCCGAACACGACCCAACTTCAGCCGCGTTCGGGCGCGACGCCCCAATGCAGCTTCCGCCGGAGCGTGCCCCAGAACGAGTTCCTGGGGTTCATGACCAGCCGGGTCGCGTCGGGCAGGGCGGTCATTTCGACGCGCTCACCGCCGCCCAGGGGCAGCATGACCTGCCCGTCGATGACCAGTGTGGTGCCGCGTGCGCCCGGGTCCGCCGGCAGGGGGCGGTCAGCGTCTGTTTGCACGCGATTGGCCCGGGACACGGTCACGTCCACCCGAGCGTCCCCCGGGACCACCAGGGGCCTCATCGCGAGCGTGTGAGCGGCGATGGGCGTGATCGTGAGACAGCGGAGGTCCGGCGACAGGATCGGACCGCCCGCGGAGACCGCGTAGGCGGTGGTGCCGGTGGGCGTGGAGATGATCAGCCCGTCGCCGCTGATCCGCGGCACGGGCTCGCGATCGATCGTCAGGTCAAGATTGATCATCCGGTAGGGGGGGCCGGCGGTGATCACCGCGTCGTTCACCGCGACCCCGTCCCATCGCGGCGAGGCCTGGTCGTCGTCGATCAGGCGCACGGACATCAGTGTGCGGTCGGCGAGGCGCAGCGGCTCATCGCCCAGGATGACCGCGGCGTCGTGCCCGAAGCCATCGGCGTCGTACTGCGCGAGGAACCCGAGGTTCCCGAGGTTCACGCCCAGCACCGGAAGTCCTAGCCCCGCGGTGCGCCGGATCTCGGAGAGCAGTGTGCCGTCGCCACCCAGCACCATGATGATGTCCGCGCCGTGCGCATCGGTGATGGGACCGTCGGTCACCGCGTCGAGTTCTCGCGCGATCGAGCCGTGGGCTTTGATCAACGCGCGGATCTTCGGCAGCGCCGAGATCACGCTCGGTTTGTGGCGATTGACGAGCAGCAGTACGGAGCGTGACACGCGCCGGGCTCAGTCCGTGGCCGTGGCGTGCTGGGCGCCCGGGCGTGCTTCGATCTCGACATCAGAGCGCGGATCGAGCAGGCGACGGACGCGGCGAGCGATCGCATCGAGGTCCAGACCAACCTCCTCCAACTGCGCGTTGCGGCTGTCCTGATAGACCCACGCATCGGGCAGTGCGAACCGCGTGATGCGCCCCGCGTCGAGCCCCATGTCGCTCGCGGCCTCGACGACCGCGGCTCCGAAGCCGCCGACGATCGAGTGGTCTTCGACGGTCACGATCGGCGTGCCGCGCTTGAGGAGACGTTTGATGAGCGCGGTGTCCACCGGCTTGGCGAAGCGACCGTCGTAGACATCCACGCGCAGCTCGGGTCCGAGTTTCTCCGCGGCGCGGAGGCAGCTCACCGACATCACGCCGTACCCGATCAGGGCGACGTCCGGCTCCTCGTGCTCGATGAGCGCCCGGGCCTTGCCCAGTTCGAAGGGCGGGCAGGGCTGGTCGAGGACGTCCGGGGCGCAGTTGTCACGCGGGTAGCGGATCGCCGAGAGGCCCGCGTCGTAGTGCTTCATGAACTCGAGGCCTGCCTTGAGCGAGGGCTCGTCCATCGGCGCCAGCAGCGCCGCCTCGGGCAGCACGCGGAGGATGGAGATATCGCAGAAGCCGTGGTGGACCGCGCCGTCGCCACCGACAAGCCCGGCGCGATCGAGGCATAGGCGCACCGCGAGGCCCTGCAACGCGACTTCCTGGAACGCCTGGTCGAACGCGCGCTGCACGAACGTGGAATAGACCGCGAAGAAGGGCTTGAGCCCCGTCTTCGCCATGCCCGCCATCATGTCCAGCGCGTGCGACTCGCAGATGCCGACGTCGAAGGTGCGCTCGGGGAACGCGGTCATCACCTTGTCGATGCCCGTGCCGCCGGGCATCGCTGCGGTGCAGGCGACGAGCTTCTCGTCGGAGCCCATGAGCTCGGTCATCGCGTCAGCGTAGGCAGCGGTGAACGCGCGGCCCTTCTTCTTCATCTCGACGCGGCAGGAACCCGGCTCGTACTCGAACGCGGCGGGGGAGTGGAACGTCGTCGCGTCGCCCTCGGCCGCCTCGAAGCCCTTGCCCTTGATCGTCTTGACGTGCAGCACCATCGGGCGGTCCATGTCCCGCGCCTCGGCGAGGAATTCGATCAGCGTCGGCAGGTCGTGCCCGTCGATCGGGCCGACGTGCAGCAGGCCGAAGTGCTCGAACCACGTGTCCGCGGAGACCGCGGCCTTCGCCATTTCGCTCAGCCGGTGGTAGCCCTCGGTGACGAGCGAGCCGCCCGGGAGGTGGCTCAGGACGTCCTTGGCGCGGCGCTTCATGTCGGTGTAGGCGGGGTGGATGCGCGCACGATCGAAGGCGTGCGACATCGCGCCCTGCGGCTTCGAGATGGACATGCCGTTGTCGTTCAGGATCACCAGGAACTGACGCTTCAACGTGCCGGCGTTGTTCAGGCCCTCCATCGCGACGCCGTTAACGATCGAGGCGTCGCCGATGAGCGAAACCACGCGTCGCCCGTCCGGGCGCTCGCTGGGTTCGAACGACTCGCCGGTCAGCACGTCGCCTCGCGCCATACCGACGGCGGTGGAGATGCCCGTGCCCGCGTGCCCGACGGCGAAGAGATCGAAGGCCGACTCGCGCGGTTCGGGGAAACCTGACATGCCCGCGCGTGTGCGCAGTTTGCCCAGCAGCGGCAGGCGACCGGTGAGCAGCTTGTGCGGATAGCACTGGTGCCCGACGTCGAAGAGCAGGCGGTCGCTCGAGAAGTCGAAGACGTAGTGCAGCGCGATCGTGAGCTCAACGACGCCCAGGTTCGGCGCGAGGTGGCCGCCGGTCTTGGAGACCTGGTCGATGATCGCAGCGCGGATCTCAGACGCCAGCTCGGGGAGCTGGTCGCGCGGGATGGCGCGCAGGTCGGCGGGTGTTTCGATCTGCTCAAGCAGGCCCATTCGAGGGACTCCCTATCCGTGGGAAACGGGCGTCTGAGCGCGCCCGGGATGGTTTCAATGATCTCTGAAAGACTATACGCGGGACACGCGCGGGATGTGCGGCGTCATAGGAGTTGGAAGCACAAGAGCATACGGGATTACGACGGTCACCCCGAAAGGCTCCGCGCAGGAGGCTCCGAGATTCAGCGCGTGCGGACAGCCATATAGGACGCGATCTCCGCGAGCGGGTTCGAGGCCTCGCCCAGCGGCTCGAGGGCCCGGTGGGCGTCCCCGAGCAGGGCCGCCACCGCGTCGCGGGATCGCTCGATGCCCAGGACCACCGGGTAGGTCATTTTGCCCAGCGCCTCATCCTTCGAGGCACGCTTGCCCAGGTGCTCGGTGGACTGCTCCACGTCCAACAGGTCGTCCACGATCTGGAACATGAGCCCGATCGCCTCGGCGTAGCGGGTGATGCCCTCGAGGTGGGCCTCGGAGACGGCGCCCCGTGTGCCTGCGATCGCGCCGGCTCGGCACGACGCCCGGATCAGTGCGCCCGTTTTGTTGCGATGGATGAGCTCCAGCCGCTGCTCGTCGCTGAGCCCCGACGCGAACCCGCCCAGCGTGTCGTAGACCTGACCGGCGATCATCGCGGTGGTCCCCGATGCGACCTCGGTGGTCAGGCGCCCCGCGATCTCGGGCGAGGGGGCCTCATCGGCGATCATCTGGAAACAGAGCGACAGCAGGGCGTCGCCCGCGAGGATGGCCATCGCCTCGCCGTGCGCTTTGTGGAGCGTCGGGCGTCCTCGTCGGAGGTCGTCATTGTCGAGCGCGGGGAGGTCATCGTGAACAAGGCTGAAGGCGTGGATCATCTCTACCGCGCCGCCCGCGACGAGCGCGTCCTCGGTGCTGCCGCCCACGCTCGCGGCGCTGTGCAGCGCGAGGATGGGGCGGAGCCTCTTGCCGCCGCCCAAGAGGGCGTAGCGGATGGCCTCGTCGAGGTTCTTTGGCAGCCCGAGCGTGCCCAGGTAGCGGGCCATGTACGCCTCCACCCGCTGGGCGGGTGCGGTCAGGGCGTCGCTGAGGGTGTCGCTGGGGGGCATGCTGCTGGTGGTCTCGGTCGTGCTGGTCACTGGTGAAACTCGCTGTCGCGCCTGGGGTTGGATCGAAGGGGGCGAGTATAGGGGACAGCCTCGACGACGCGAAGCCCCTTTGTGGTCGCTCGTCACGCGATGGGCGTTACGATCCGTACCCATGACAGACGCGTTCGACAAGGCGGCGGAACTCTTCCGGAGTGGCGGCCCCGTGATGTGGCCCCTGCTGGCCCTCAGCCTGCTGGCGCTCACGCTGGGCATCGAGCGGCTGGTCTACTGGACCCGCGCCCACGCGCCGTCCAAGGCCAGGGCCTTACGGACCGTCCGCGAGCGGTGGGGGGGCGGCGTCCGGGAACTCGAGCCCAAGCTCGTTCATCGCACCGGCTCGCTCTACGTGAACTGCATCGACGCGCTCGTACGCATGGGGCCACGCGGTGCGGGCGAGGGGCTGGAGAGCGTGCGCCGTCGCGCCGAGCGGTTCGGCGGAACGCTCAGCTTCATCATCACGGGTGCGCCGCTGCTCGGCATCCTCGGCACAGTCCTGGGCATCATCCAGAGTTTCGAGGCCTTGGGCGAGACGGGCCAGGAAGTGCAACTGCCCGTGATCGCCGCCGGCATCGCTCAGGCGCTCGTCACGACGGCCTTCGGGCTCACTGTCGCGCTCATCGCGCTGGTGCCTTACGCGCTCGTGCGCGGCAGCGCACAGCGCGCCCTCGGTGAGGCCGAGGCGTTGATCTCGAGTTTGGGTGACTGACGCACGAGCGCCCGCTGGCGATCAGGTGCCAGCGGGTTCCTGCTCCGAGAGCATCGCATAGATGTCCTCGGCGCTGGGCGCCTCGTACATACGCGTGCGGAACTCTTCGACGGTCATCAGGCGGCTGATGCGGGCGAGCGCCTGGATGTGGTCGCTCGTGCGATCCAGCGGGCTCGCGAGGAGCACGATGAGCTGCACGGGGCGGTTGTCGATGGAGTCGAAGTCGATGGGGTGCGCCGGCTTGCCGATCGCCATCGCGAGGTCGGGGATGCCGTCGGACTTGCCGTGCGGGATCGCCAGCGCGTGACCGATGCCGGTGGTGCGTGTGGTCTCACGCGTCCAGACCGCTTGCTTGAGGGCATCGGGCTTGGTTGTCTTGCCGGCCGCTGCAAGCACGTCCACAAGTTCCTCGATCGCGGACTTCTTGTCCGTCGCTTTGAGGGGGACCTTGATGCACTCGGCTGAGAGGATATTGAGCAGGTTCATTCCAATCCCATCGCGAAAGCACTCTCTGGGGCTCCTCCGGGAGCCGGTCGTGGGGCGTGATCGTACCGCGTTACGGCTCAGCGGGTGAGCAGAACCGCGTAGGAACCGTCGGTGTATCGCTCATCGGGCTCGCCCGGCCCGCCCTCGGGGAGGCGCCGGGACTCGCGGGTGATCTCGAAGTCGTGCCACTTCTGTGCCCAGCGGGCCTGCTCCTCGTTCTCGCGCGGGTCCAGCGAGCACGTGGAGTACAGGATCGCACCGGCCCCTCCGCTGCCCAGGGCGGGCAGCAGGCGGAGCGAATCCGCGAGGATCTGGCGCTGCAAGCCGATGAGTTCTTCGACGCGCTTGGGCTGGTGCCGGTATCGCGCCTCGGGGCGGCGGGCGAGCACGCCCGTGTTCGTGCAGGGCACGTCCAGCATGACGAGGTCGCACGCGTCGGTGCGGGTTCGCAGCGCGTCGTACTTGATGACCTCGACGCGCGGGTGCCCCTCGAACGCCTTGCGCAGGCCGGCGTGCCGGATCAGGTCGATGTCCGTCGCGACGATCTTCGCCTCGGGGAAGCTGGCGGCGAGCTGCCTGGTCTTCGTGCCCAGCCCCGCGCAGGTGTCGTAGATCACCTTGGGCGAGAGGTCCGCGATGGAACCGACCGCGAGCGTGGACGCGGGGTCCTGCACCCAGATATCGGTCCGCTCACGCAGCAGGCGTCCGAGGTCGGACATCGGGCCCGTGTAGATGTGGTGCCCGGGCACGCTGTGCGCCCGCAGCACGTCCGCCGGCAGGGCGCTGGTCGCGTGCGTCGTGTTGATGATGACGGGCGGGCTGGAAATGCCGTGCATCGCCACCTTGCGCACGTCCGCGAGGGACATGTGCTTGGCCCAGGATTGCAAGAGCTGGATCGGGTGGCTCGTCGCGGCCTCCAAGCGGCGCATGGGGTCCGACTTCATCGTCGGTTCGTTCAGGATGATCGCGCGACCGTCCGGCAGCGGCAGCTCGTCGAGCTTGTCCGTCCAGCGATCGCGGTAGTGGCGCTCCATCTCCGGTCCGAAGTACCGCTCGCCCGGCTTGGGCATCACGACGTCGGCGTCTGGGTCCTTCTCCGGCTCCTGCTCGACGAGCGCGCTCATGCGGCGGAGGATCGCGTTGACCATGCCGCCCGCGCGCAGACCGCCGTTGGTCTTCACCCAGTCCACCGACTCGTGAACCGCGGCGCGGATGGGCACGCGGTCCATAAAGAGGATCTGCGCCGTGCCGACGAGCAGCGCCGCCTTGGGCGGCGGCAGCATCTCGGCCCAAGGCTTGGTCAGGTGCTCCTGGATGAGGTCCTTGAGCGTGAACCACCGCTTGATGACCAGGCCGTACAAGTGGTGTGCGAACGCGGCGTCCCGATCCGAGAGGCCCTCGGTCTGGAGTTCCTCCAGTGAGAAGTCGGGGAACTTGCGCGCCTGCAACGCCACGAACTTGAAGACCGCATCGCGAGCGGGTGACACGCCCGGGGTCGGGCGTCCGCCCGGGGTTTGGGGCCCGCGCCCGCTCGCGGGCCCGCCGCTGCGACCGCCGGCTCGCTTGTCACCGGGTCTGCCGTCGCTCGGGCGACCGCGTCCGTGTCCGTGTCCACCTCGTCCGCCCCCTTGGGGTCCGCCGGGTCGGTTGTGCTTGGAGGGCTTGCGTTGTGGTCGGTCGCTCAAGGGATGCGTGCTCCGAGGATTGGAGTGGGGCGGGGGGGGCGGGCGTGGCAAAGAGGGGTGTCAACGGACGACACGGCGCTCGTGGCGCAGGGGCGCAAAGGGTAGGCGCTCGGTTGGCCCGGATCAGTCGTGCCGCAGGGCGACGATCGGGTCCTGCCTCGCGGCGACGAGGGCGGGGTAGATACCGAACACGAGGCCCGTGATGGTCGCGATCCCGAAGGAGAGGAAGATCGACCAGCTCGTGAGGGAGGTGCGGATCGTGGTGTCCGCACCGGCCCACTTCGCGAGATCGTCGGCGAACGCGTTGACGCCCAGCGCGAGCCCGATGCCCAGCCCCACGCCGACGACCCCTCCCAGCGCGCTGATCACGCCCGTTTCGACGACGAACTGCCAGACGATGTGCGCCTTGGTCGCCCCGAGCGCGCGCCGAATGCCGATCTCGCGTGTGCGCTCGGTGACCGAGGCGAGCATGATGTTCATGATGCCGATACCGCCGACGAGCAGCGAGATGCCGGCGATGGCGCCGAGGAGGATGTTCGACTGCAGCGCCTCCTGCTTGGCGCTCTCGAGGAGCTCGTATGGGACGAGCATGTCCACGTCACTCATCCCCGGGTGGTGCGACTCTACGATGCGTTCGAGCAGCGCCGCGTCCAGCAGCACGCGGTCGCGCGAGGGGGCCTGGTAGACGATCTCGGAGAGCTCCACCTTCTCGGCGCTGAAGGAGCCGCTGGTGCGTCGTTGCACGACGTCGCCGAAGCGCTCGCGTGCGCACGTGATGGGGATGTGGACGTCGTAGTTCAGATCGCGTCCCACGAGCGCCGCGCCGGCCCCGCCCGCGAGGCCGATCTGACGGAGCACACCCACGACCTTGAAGGACTGCTGGTCGATGCGGAACGTCTTGCCCAGCGGGTCTTCGAGCGGGAAGTAGTCGCGGGCTACCTCGTAACCGATCACCGCGACGGGGGTGCGTTCCTCGATGTCCTGCTCGGTCAGGTACCGGCCGCGATCGACCTTGAGGTTGATGGCCTCGCGGTAACCGGGGACCGTTCCGAAGGCCTGGCTCGTACGCTTCACGTCGTTGCGGATCACCTCGGAGCCGACCGCCTTCAACGCCACGATGGACTCGGCGTCGGGGAAGGCGTCCTTGATGTGCGCGTAGGTCTCGCGCACGAGCCCGTACGACACCTGGAAGCCCCGGCTCTCGCCCGACTGACGCGCCTCGGGCGGTTTCACGGACCGGATGATGATGTTGCGGGCGCCAAGGCGCTCGATCTGTTCGAGCGCGAGCTGCTTCGTGCCCTCACCGATCGAGACCATCGTGATGACCGCCGCGACGCCGAGGATGATGCCGAGCGCCGTGAGCACCGAGCGCAGGAAGTGCAGCCGGAGGTTCGTGAGGCCCAGGCGGATGATCTCGAAGAGGAAGGTCAAGGCGGTCCGTTTCAATGGCGTCGATCGGCGACGGTCGTGGAGCGCGTACGATACGCGCTTTCACAACGAGCACACGGAGTATCTACCGGTGGCACAGGTGTCGGTGCAGCACGAAGTTGAAGAAGCCGGCGGCTGGCGTTTCCGCGTGCTCGTCGGCGTGGACGACCGTCCGTGCGACGTCCGCCTCTCGTGGGTGGATTACGAGCACTGGGCGAAGGGGCAGCACCCGCCGTCGCGCGTCGTCGAGGCCCTGGTGCGGTTCGTGATCGATCGCGACGGGGAGGCGGGCGTGCGACAACGATTCGACGCCGCCAGCGTCAGACGGACGCACCCGACCGTCGATCGAGAACTGCCCAGCCTGCTGTGAGCAACGTGCCAGCGGCGATCTCAGTTGAGCGGGTTGCCGTCTTCGTCCTCGTCCTTGACGAGCGTGTAGTCCGGGTCGAACCCGGTATACCCCAGCCTCTTCGCGACGCTGATGCGATCGAGCGAGGCGCGCAACCGGGCCTCGGGGTTCGATTCGAGCAAGCGCTGCACGAGGTACCCGGTCGTTGAGCGACTCACGAGGCGCAGCGTCTCCGAGGTCACGGGCGTCCGCCCGGTGACGTACACGAACGCGAGGGCCTGCGCCTTGGGCGCTTCGATCACGAAGAACCGCTCTTCGCTCGGGATCGAATCGACCTGCACCGTGGGGTCGAACCCCGTGATGCGCTCGATGATGTCCCGCGCGAACGCTTCGTAACTGAGCGCAGAGACGAGCTCAGGGTTGTCTACGCCCGAGATGAAGTTCGGTGCGAGGGTTCGTGTCACGGTGTTGTAGAACGTGACGAGAGCGCCGGTCGCGACGGTCGTGGTCTCTTCGTCGTCGAAGACTTCGTACACGTAGCCGGCGTACTGCTCGGTCTCGAGCGCCCTCTCGCGGAATTCGTCCTGACGATCGAGCAGGGCCTTGTAGCCACGCAGGGCCTTGGCGTCGCGCTCGACTTCCTCCCGGACCTCGTCGAGGCTCGTGGAGGGCCCTTCGCGTCGTACGTCCAGGAGGCGGAGGAACCCGCCGTCACCGGGGCGGAGCGAGCTGCCGCTATCGAGGCCGCCGATGGTGACACCCATCTGTGCCTCGGGCACCGCGTTGACGGGCTCGAACTCGGGGAAGAGCATGATCGCGTTGGCCAATGACGCCCGGCGCCCCTGGACGGTGAGGCCCAGCAGGCGGATCTCCTCGGCGTTCGTGATCGCTTCACGCGTGTACCACGTGTCGTCGAAGCGCAGAACGCGTGCGACGGGCTCGGGTGTCACGATCCGCTGTGTCGCGGCGGCGGCGTTCGCCGTCTCCGCCAGTGATTCGAAGGTGGGGCGCGTGTCGGCCCAATCCGTGGGGAGGATGCGCCGGCCGTCGTCCTCGCGTTCCAGCTGCGACTGGACGTTCACGAGCTGGTTGTTCACCGCGCCGAGGATCGACTTCATGATCTCGTCGGTCTTCTCGCGGCGCACGTCGAGCTCGACGCGCGACTTCGCGACACGGTAATCGTTCGAGTAGCCCTTGCTCTCGATGTTCACGCGGTGGTACTTGCGGAGCTCGATGGGGTCGAGCTCGATCGCGTCGGAGATCAGCCGGCGATCGACGATGAGCAGCTCGAACTTCGCGGCGTCGCCGAGACGGTACGAGAAGCCGTACGCGTTGTCCTCGGGCGTGTCGTCGCGGTACGCCTCGTACTGCGCGACGATGTCGGCCTCG
>JAJDDE010000153.1 GCA_029260475.1 Phycisphaerales bacterium
CCGGCGGCGACTTCATCTCCGCGTCCATCGGCCTCATCGACGCGACGTTCGCGATCAGCGGCGGCTTCTTCAGAGACGCTGTCGCCATCCAAACAGACGCGTCGGGCACGATCACCGGCGGCGACTTCTCCGACCTGGACCTGGGCAGCGGCTCGGACGTCATGATCTCGGGCGGCCTGCTCAACAGACGATTCGATTTCGACAGCGACGCAATACTCACCCTAATGGGCAACGAGTTCATGCTCAACGGCATGCCGATCACCGACCTCACGGGCGGGGTCCGCGGGGACGTCTTCACCTGCACACTCGCCGACGGCACAGTGTTCGTATGGCCATTTAATGAGACGATCGCACCCGGCGCTATCACACTCGTACCGGTCTTGATCGCGCCCGCCGACACGATGCCCATGACCGTGAGCGCCGGGCCCGCGCTGCGATCAGGCCTCCGCGCGGGGCAATCGCTGACCGCCCTGAGCGGATCGACGATCGGCGACGGGTTCGGAATAGCCGACGCGACGCTCGTCATCGATGGCGGGGCCGTCGGGCGCGATCTCACGGTGGTGCGCTCGTCCATCCTCCTCGAATCGGGCACTATCGATTCGGGCCTCGACG
Source organism: Phycisphaerales bacterium (assembly GCA_029260475.1). Lineage (GTDB taxonomy): Bacteria > Planctomycetota > Phycisphaerae > Phycisphaerales > UBA1924 > OFTM391. The sequence continues at coordinate 613 of JAJDDE010000153.1, forward strand.
TACTGCTCGGCTCAGACGTCGTGATGAACGGCGGAAGCCTCGGCGGGTTCGTTAATCTCAGTACAGGCAGCACGCTCACGCTCAACGACGGCCTCATCGACGGCACAGTCCGACCCACAAGCGGGTCAACGCTGATCGTCAACGGCGGGGAACTCAACGATAACTTCAGCAGTTTTGTGGTCAACGGCGGTGATGCCTCCTTCGAGTTCAACGGCGGGACCGTCGGCGGGGTCACCCTCGCGAGTTCGCTCATCGATATCACGGGCGACGCCCTGCTCGGACTCTGTTTTTTCCGAAATGGATCCGACGTTCTCATGACCGGGGGCACCATCGGGACCGGGTCGTTGCTCCTGTCGAGCGATCTCACGATTCAGAACGGGATGATCGGGGCAAGATTCGAGGTAGACGGGGGCCACTTCGAGATGCTCGGCGGGACGCTCGGCAACGAGTTCTACGCGGAGAGCGGCGCCAGTGTCCGCATCGCCGGCGGGCGCCTCGGGGACGGTTTTCTCGTGGACACTGACGCTTTCGCCACATTCGTGGGAGGGGAGTTCACGCTCAACGGCGCGCCCATCAGCCAACTCACCAACGGGCTCGGTCCGGGCGATCTCTTCGCCTGCACTCTCGCGGACGGCACGCCCATCATCCTGAGCGGTGACGACTCCTACGGACCCGGGCAGCGCGAGCACTTGCCCCCGGGGGCCACGACCCTCGAGGCCGCACCGCTTGACCCCGTCGACATCACCCCCATCCTGCTCAGCGCGGGACCTGCACCCGTGCCCGGACTGCGGGCCGGACAATCGCTCACGCTCTCGAACACCGGCGAGATCGGGAACAACTTCGCGATCATCGACGCGACGCTGCAGATCGATGGCGGCGTGATCGGCGATGACCTCGAGATCGCACGCAGCACCGTCACCATGACGGGCGGTACCGTCGGCCGAGAAATGGAGACCTTCAACGGGAGCGTCGTCACCGTCCAGGGCGGCGACATCGGGTCCATCAACACCCACGCGGGTTCCTCGCTGCGCATCGAGGGCGGTTCGCACGGGAGCATCTCGCCCCTCGGTGCCAGTGCAGTAGAGATCGCGGGTGGGACGACGGGTGCCGTCTTCGCGTACTACACCGGCTCCTCCGTGGACGTTACCGGAGGCACGATCGACTTCGCTCATGTGGGGAGCAGCAACGGGTTTGAGTTCTCAGGCGGCGACATCGCCTACCGACTCCAGCTGTACTTCGGAGCGAGTGCCAACATCAATGCCACACGCCTCTGGATCGACGGCACTGAGATTCCCCTCACACCCGGGATCCCCTTCGAGATCGAACACCGTGACGGGCTCGTCTTCGAGGCGCTGCTCCTCGACGGCTCGACGATCGACTTCGTCATCGCCAATTCCTCGTCTGAAGGCAGCAGAGTCCTCACGATCGCTCAGTCTGCGATCCTCACCATCACCAACCCCCTCCCAGCCAATGGCTGCTCCGCCGATTTCGACGATGACGGCGATGTAGACCTGGGCGACTTCGGCATCTTCGGGGCCGCGTTCAACTCCATGGTCGGCGACATGAACTACAACCCAGCCGCCGACAACGACAACGACGACGACGTAGATCTTGGTGACTTCGGCGTGTTCGGAGCCCAGTTTGGACGCACCGACTGCATCCAGTAACCACCCCCCCGCAACTGCACAAGGCTCGCTCATCAGAGCGGGCATCTTTGTATGCGCACGCTCAGTACCTGACCTGCCTGTTCGCCACTGGCGGCAGTAACAGAATCTCTTCCCAAATTCCCGGGGCTGGATTCGAACCAACGACCTCCGGGTTATGAGCGATTCAGACCCGGATTTTGCTATTTCTTGCCGCGACGGAACTTACGTGCTGCACAGCAGATACGTCATCTGCCGAGGTGTGCCCATGTTACCCATTTGTGCCCATATTTGCACCTCATAGGGCACGCTTTAGGTGACAAAATCGCCCTGCAAAACAAAGGACTTACGCACTACCTCCGGGCTGAGAACCCTCGGGAGTCTTCTTTACGCCCTTCTGGGGGGAGGCCTGGGTCCAGGGTCCGGCCGGTGGAGGCCCCTGGTCGCCCGAAGTGAGACCTCACGCACCTCCGTTGACACAGATTGAGGGCGAAATTTCGTATGCTTTCGCTTGTAAACAAACGAAGACCGTGTATACTCATGCCACAGGAGGACGGCATGGCAAAGAAAGCAACCAAAAAGAAGACGGGCACCCGAGGACCCGACAACACCACGACGACCTACAGCACCAGGCTGAGTCAGACACAAAGAGAGCTTGTAGAGCAAGCCTCACAGATTGCAGACGTGTCGCCGTCTAAGTTCATCCGCGACGCAGCGATTCGAGCAGCCGCAGACACGATCAATGCCGCGCCGCCTCAATCTGATGCGGTGGCAGAGCTGGCGCGCAAAGTCGTGAAGCTAGCGACAGACGCGGAAATCAGAATCGACTCCACCAATGCCGCCTCTGATACGGATACCCATCACTATTCGGCTCGCGCGGGCAGGATTTCCCTCGACCATGGGGGACCGGAGTGGCATGACCAGTTCACTCCACAATCCGTGGAAGTCAGCCATCTGAGAGAGTACGAAAGAAGAGCATTACGGCAAATGGCCGAGTCATGCCCGCTGGCACTCGCTCAAGCAATCAAAGACGCGCTCACAAAGCCTGAGATTCCAGTTGAGTACAAGCCACGAATCGACCTCAAGAATATCGAGGCCGAGCAGATGAGAGGATCGAAGTAATGCCGACAGCCCGACTGCCGAACAACATTGGATTTGAGCTGGTGGACTGCGGCATACTCGGTGTCTGCCTCGCGCGACTTCGGCCGGGCGTACCTGCCGAAATCCGGGAGATACAACCGAGCCCCAAGAAGGCCGGCATGCGTCTTGTACTTCCGTCTGAAGCGATCAAGAACCGAGCACTACAGGTCCTCGCCCAGGCCTGATCTCATCCACATCCCGGCCCGAACGCAAGCCGCTCACGTATGAGCACGCCAGCCATGGGCCTCCAACCGGCGCCACACCGCGCCAGAAGGAGTGCAACCATGGCTGTTGTTTCATCGACATCTGACACCGGAGCAAGAGAGAGGGCGGAGGGACGGACCAGCGGAGGGCGTCGCGCTAGCGACGCACCCGCGGGCCGTCCAGCCGCCTCCTCTTTACTTGAACACTCTCAGAACGTTGTGACAGAACCAGACGAGGACACCCGCACGTTTCAGGTCGTGAAGTGCGGGTGTGACTGCTGGTACTGCCCCGACTGCTGCGAGCGCAAGGGGTACAACCTGCGGGCCGAGCTCATCCCCGTGCTGGAGACCTTCACCGGCCTGATGATGCTCACGCTGACCATCGATCCCCAGCTCTTCTCTACACCTCAAGACGCATACGAGTACGTCCGCAATCGGCGGGGCATCTCTCGGCTGATGCGGTACCTGGATCATCAGGAGTATCTCCACACTCGCCGCTACTTCTACGTGGTCGAGTTCCAGAAGAAGACCGAGCAAGCACACTTCCACGTGCTCATCGACGCCACTCGCGTTCCGAAAGAGGCCATCGACCACGCCTGGTCGAAGCTGCGCCCGAATGACGCACCGCCCCGCGAACCGAACCGCCCCGCCTTCGGCATGACCCGCTTCTCAGTCCCCCACTTTCACGGCGGCGCCGAGCATGCCGGGCGCTATGCCACCAAGTACCTCGTCAAGACCCCTGCGGACGGCTGGCCCGAGTGGGTGATGCGCATGGGCAAGGACAAGCGCGTCCCGCGATACCAAGCGAGCCGCGGGTTGTGGAACCGAGAGCCGCAGCCATCGAATCCAAACCCTAAACCACGCAAATCCGTGTCTCGGACCTATGCCGAACGGATCGCGGAGTGCGGCGAGCACTCAATGCTCTTCGAGCTGACATACCAGCTCGGCACCGACGAGAGCCAGGTGAACATCACACGTCGCTGGCTCGCTCGTCTCGACATGTGCGAGGCTCTTATTGCCGACCTCGCCGCTGACTGCGACGGCAAGCGGGCAAAGCTCACCCTCCACGCCCCCTCGATCCCCGCAGCGATCAGAGCCATTCAGTCCGCCGCAGGCCAACCCATCCGCATCGTCTCGGGCCTCGGCGTTGGAGGCCCCTGACCATGTCCAAACGCGATCGCCAGCACCAGCCCTCCCCCTACTTCTCACCCAATGAGCTCGCCGAACGCTGGCGGTGCGCCAGGTCCAGCGTGGACCGCATCGCCATTCGCAACGGCATCCGCCGCGTCTACCTCGGCGGCGGCGTCCGCGGCATGGTCCGTTACCTGAGGGAGGAGGTGGAACACTACGAACACTCACGGCTGGTCTGACCGGCCGACAAATCTCTACCTCGCTACCGCCCCGGGTTCTGCAAGTCCGCCCGGGGCGGTCGCATGGAATGCGAACCTTGGCAGAGGTCCGACCGCAGGGCTCGGGATACTCGCATCGCCATCGCAAAGCCGGTATCGTTCGCAGTTCATGGCGAAGAAGACCAAAAGCAAGAAGAAGTCCAGCAAGCGCAAAATCGAACCGTACGACCACCCGGACGCGGACCGGGCAAACAACCCCCCCGTTGGGCTTGTGACGCCGGAGACCGACCCGGACCAGTGCATGAAGAAGACCTACGCCTACGACCCACACCTCGACCCGCAGCTCGTCTGGGCGGGCAAGGCCGAGTACACGTCGTTTGAGGTTCCCACCGTCTCGCTACACGTCCACGAGCGCATCCGGCCGCAGACCATCCTTCAGGCCGTCAAGACGAAGAACGGCACGGAGCAAGAACCCGGTCTGTGGGATCAGCCACGTCCGTTGCGCGAGGACATCCAGTTTTATCAGCACCGCGACCACTGGAGCAATCGCCTTATCGCCGGCGACTCGTTGTTGGTCATGAATTCATTGCTTGAAAAAGAGGGCATGGCGGGCAAGGTGCAGATGGTCTACATCGACCCGCCCTATGGCATCCGCTACGGATCTAACTTTCAGCCGTTTGTGAACAAGCGCGATGTCAAGGACGGCAAGGACGAAGACCTTACCCAAGAACCCGAGACGCTCAAGGCCTTCCGCGACACGTGGGAACTCGGCATCCACTCCTACTTGACGTATTTGCGCGATCGACTATTACTTGCCCGCGAACTCCTAACCGATTCCGGCAGTGTGTTTGTGCAAATCAGTGATGAGAACATTCATCATGTGCGACAGTTGATGGATGAAGTCCTAGGTGCAGACAATCTTTTTGCGATCATCCCGTTCAAAACAAAAATTCCGCTTCGGACAAGCGGACTAGCCGGAATCTGCGATTATTTGATCTGGTACGCCAAGGACAAATCAAAGATCAAGTTTCGCAAGCTGTACACACAACGGAATGACGGCGCAGGAACGGAATTCACGCTCATTGAACAGGAGGACGGAAGTCACCGGCGGATGCGTGGAGAAGATGCGGCCGCAAAAGGAAATGAGCGAGTTTTTCGGAGATTGGATCTGTCCTCAGCGGGCCTGACTCCTTCATGCGTCTTTCCCGTTGAATTCGCCGGGTCGACATATCACCCGACTCAAGGAAAGAGTTGGAAAACAAATCAGGCTGGAATGGACAAGCTGATCGTGGCGAATCGACTTCTTGTCCTCGGAGGAAAGCTCTATTACAAACTATTTTTCAATGACTATCCCGTCCTTGAAATGGCCAACATCTGGAACGATACGGCTGGAGGGTTTACAGATACGAAGCGGTTCGTGGTTGAGACAAATCCAGTTGTTGTTCAGCGCTGCATGCTGATGGCAACCGATCCCGGCGACCTCGTGTTCGATCCGACCTGCGGGTCTGGCACAACTGCGTATGTCGCCGAACGGTGGGGCCGCCGCTGGATCACGTGCGACACCTCGCGAGTTGCAACTACTCTCGCAAAGCAACGCCTTATGAGCGCAACGTTCGATTTTTTCGAACTTGCTCATCCGACGGAAGGCGTTAGCAGCGGGTTCGTCTACGAAACGGTACCGCATGTAACACTTGGGAAAATCGCCAACAATCCGGACATCAAGGAAGGCATGTCGCGAGCGGAGATCGATAAAGCGATCACCAAGCACGCACCGCACGAGACACTGTGCGACAAACCGAAGAAGGACCCGAAGAAGGCCCGCATCACCGGTCCGTTCACCGTAGAGGCCGTACCCGCCCAGGCCTTCGGTGTGCCCGAAGTGAAGAATATCGAGCAGATCGAGTGGGAAGCACAGGGCCGGCTCCCGGAAATGCCAGACGGCGACACGCTCCAACCGGATGCAAGTGTGACCCGTACGGGCGAGACCGCCCGCCAATCCCAGTGGCGCGAGGAACTGCTCAAAACCGGCATCCGTGCCCTCGGCGGCCAGCACATCACATTCAACCGCGTTGAACTCCTCGGGCCCACAACCTTCCTGCACGCCGACGCGGAGGTGAAGGCGGGTGCCGAGGAAGGTGCACGCGCGGTGATCTCCTTCGGTCCGGAGCACGCGCCGATGGAGCAGCGCCAGGTCGCCCGCGCCATCGAGGAGTCGCAGAAGCTCGTGCCGAAGCCCGGCATGATCGTCTTCGCGGCCTTCCACTTCGACCCGGAAGCAGCCAAGGACATCGACGAGATGGACTATCCCGGCGTCACGCTCATCAAGGCCCAGATGAACGGCGACCTGCTCACCGATGACCTCAAGAAGAAGCGCTCCAGCAACGAGTCGTTCTGGCTCATCGGCCAGCCCGACGTGATGGTGTCGAATACGGACGATGGCTACACCGTCGAAGTCCACGGCTTCGATTACTACAACCCCAAGAAGGGCACCGTCGAGCCCGGCGGCACCGAGCGCATCGCCTGCTGGATGCTGGACACCAACTACGACGGCCGGGCCGTGTATCCGCAGCAGGTCTTCTTCCCGATGTCCGGCGCAAAGGACGGCTGGTCGCGCCTGGCGAAGAACCTCAAGGCCGAGATCGACGAGGAACTCATCGAGTCATATCGCGGCACCGTGTCGCTCCCCTTCGAAGCAGGCTCCGAGAAGCGCATCGCGGTCAAGATCGTGGACGACCGGGGCATCGAGTCGCTGGCGATCCGCACGCTGGATGGGGTGTGAGCCATGGCCGGCGCACCGAAACACCTGATCATCAACAACCCATACGCCGTGCCCAAGCGGCATTGGAAGTACGACCGCCAATCGCGTCGGTTCCAGGTTGAAGAGGGCCGGCGGTCCGCCGGCTACGTCATGGCGACGCCCGGCGCGAGCGCCGGCACGTTCGACGATCCCGGCGTGTTCGTCGAGATTGCCCTGGTCAATAAGATCCGACCACGTATCGACGCATGGCGCGCGAGCGGATACGCCGGTGTGACCGCGACAACACGCGCACTGCTGGAGCACTGGAACGACAAAGACGCACGCCCGTCGGATCGCCGCTTCTTCTTCTGCCAGCTCGAAGCGATCGAGACGCTCATCTGGCTGATCGAAGCGCCCGCTGCGGAGAAGGCCGGGATCGACATCCCGTCTGATGGCGGCGAGTTCCAACGCCTGTGCACAAAGCTCGCTACCGGCGGCGGCAAGACGATCATCATGTCGATGATCATCGCCTGGCACGTGCTCAACAAGGTGGCAGCGTCCAACGATGCACGCTTTTCGAGGAACGTGCTTCTTGTCGCCCCCGGCCTGACTGTTCGAGAGCGGCTGGGCGTGCTCGTGCCCGACTCGGACGGAAACTACTTCGACGAGTTCCGCGTCGTGCCCGATGATCTGGTCCCGCGGCTACGGCAGGGACGCGTGCGCATCGCTAACTGGCACAAGCTCCAGTGGGACACTGAGGAGAAGTTGGCGAAGAAGAAGAGCGTGGACAAACGCGGTGCAAAGAGCGACGAGGCTTACGTCCGTGAGGTGCTCGGCGAGATGGCGCGGTCGCGCAACCTGCTCATCATCAACGACGAGGCCCACCATGCCTGGAGAGCGTCGAGCACGGAAACGACCGGTATCGACCGTGCCGAGAAGGACCAGGCTACCGCTTGGGTCAGCGGACTCGATCGCATCCACAAGGCTCGCGGGATCCTTACGTGCTTCGACCTATCCGCCACGCCCTACATTCCGTCGGGCCGCGGCACCGAGGAAGAGCGCCTGTACGGTTGGATCGTCAGCGACTTTGGGCTGAACGATGCCATCGAGGCGGGGCTGGTCAAGACTCCGCGCGTCGTGGTCCGCGATGACGGCGTGCCCGACGCCAGGACGTACAAGTCGAAGCTGTACCACATCTACAACGACCAGGAGGTCAAGGACGACCTAAACCGCAAGGCGCTCCCGGAAGAGCCGCTGCCCGACCTTGTAAACAACGCGTACTTCTTGCTCGGCAAAGACTGGCTGGAGACGAAGCGGCGCTGGGAGTCGCAGGGCCACACGATCCCCCCGGTCATGATCACGGTCTGCAACCGCACCGAAACGGCGGCCCGCATCAAGCATGCGTTCGATACCGGCGGCATCCTCATCCCGGAGTTGAATGCGCCGGAGAAGACGCTGCACATCGACTCGAAGGTGCTGCAAAAGGCCGAGCAGCAAGATGAGGCTATCGCGCTCGCGTCCGACGAAGGTGAAGAGGACGACGAGAGCGGTCCCGACCGCAAATTGACCAAGGCCGAGCAGGCGGAATTGCTACGGCAGATGGTGGACTCCGTGGGCAAGCAAGGCGAGCCCGGCGAGCAAATCCAAAACGTGATCTCGGTGGCGATGCTCTCGGAGGGCTGGGACGCAAAGACCGTGACGCACATCATGGGCCTGCGCGCGTTTACCAGCCAGTTGCTCTGCGAGCAGGTGATCGGGAGAGGGCTCCGCCGAACGACATACGACATCGAGAAGACCGGGCACGGCGAGGCGACGATGGCGGCGAACTGCCGTTCTTGTTCAAGCCGGAATACGTCAACGTATTCGGCGTTCCGTTTACCTTCATGCCGCACGAGTCGGACTCAGACCCCCCACCGCCGCCGCCGCCGAAGACCATGATCCAGCCGGATCCGAACAAGGCGCAGTTTGCGTTGCAGTGGCCCAACATCGTGCGCATCGAGAACACACTGGTGCCGAGGTTGGCGCTCGATGTATCGGAGATGGACGTGCTGGCGATCAACGCCATGGAGATCCGCCAGATCGCCGACCTCGCGCCCGTCGTCGCAGGCAAGCCCGATCCAGCGCGGATCTCGGCGATAGACCTTCGTAAGCTCGGCGAAGAGTACCGTTACCAGCGCCTCGTGTTCGAAGCAGCCCGTAGCGTATTTGCGGTCCAACGCCCTTCTTGGCGCGGCGACGACGACTTCTTGATGGCGCAACTGATCCGGCACATCGAGCGGTTCATCCAGTCGGACAAACTGCGCATCGAGCCCCAGCTGTTCATGCACGACGAGCTCCGACGCCGCGTTGTGCTTGCGATGAGCATGTCGAGCGTTGTGACCCACGTGCGCCAATACATCGAGGACACCCAAATCGAATCCCGACAGCTGGTGTTCGATGAGATCCGGCCGATCCGTAGCACCGACGACATGCGAACATGGTTCACGAGCCGCCCATGCGAGCCGACTAAGCGATCGCATATCAACTTCTGCGTGTACGACAGCACGTGGGAGGCGTCTGAAGCGTATATGCTCGATCGGCAAGAGGCCGGCGAATACGTCTCCGCGTGGGCCAAGAACGAGCATCTTGGGTTCGAAATTCAATATCTATTTCGTGGCGCAGTCAGGAAGTACCGGCCTGACTACCTGATCAAGCTCGTCGACGGAACCACACTTATTCTTGAGGTCAAGGGTGAGGATTCACCGCAGGCACAGACGAAACGCAGGGCATTAGAGCGCTGGTGCGGGGCTGTGACCGAACAAGGGGAGTTCGGGCGTTGGGTTTCGGATGTGGCATTCAGACCGGGGGAAGTAGCGAAAATTCTGCAACGAGCGATCCATCCCGCGACCTCTCAGGACTCAGCTGAGTAGCTGTGGTTTCCGCTCCACGAGTTCATCGCTTGGAGCAACTCCGAATTCAACAAGCTCGCTCAAGGCTTCCGGTACCAACGCCGCGTAGTGCCGCCGACAAATCTCTGGACTGTTCCCCATCAACGTTGCGATTTGGAAGAGGCTTACGCCCCGCTGCGCGAGCTGGCTCCCGAAGGTGTGCCGATAGTCCAAGCACGACCAAGCAAGCCCTTGTGCCTGGTTCACTGATCGGAGTGCCGCCGAGAAGTTGTCGAGATTCCAACGCGTCCCGCGCGGACTCGGAAACAGCCACCCGTGATCCGACGCCCTCGGTTCCCACCCATCAAGGTGCCGCCGAAGCTCACGGCTGATCGGCACCACCCGGTTCCGCTTCGTCTTCGGCTGCCAGTGCTCACCCCCCACTGTCTTCGCCTGGACCCGGATAAGCCCGTTTGGTGATTGCTCTGAGGGCGGGGCCAGGTCGTCCAGGCGGAGCCAAACCAGCTCTTCCCGTCGCAGCCCGGCGTAGATAAGCATCGCGACCATCGCGCGGAGCTGCGGCCGATCTTCGAGCGCCTTGAACTGCTCGCCGATCTGCTCCATTGTCAGGTGTCGAATCTCCGGCGCCGACTCCCGGTAGCGAGCCACCCTCGCGGCCGGGTTCCGATCGCCCGGCATCCGCACCCGCTCCGTCTGCATCGCCCAGTTGATGACCTTCGCCACCACCTCGCGGTAGCGGTTCGCCGTCTTTGGCGCCAGCCCACGTGCCCGCACCCGGTCGGCGATGAACTCCGCGACCGCTGAGGTCGTGATCTCTTCGAAGCAGGCGGCACGGATGGGCCAGAGTTTGCACCGCTTGTCGTCCGGCCTCCTGAGGGCCCGGCACCTCCGAGCACGGCTCGACTGCAGCTCCAGCTCCGGACAGCACTCCCCGAACGCCTCACGCAGATACGACAGGTCTCGCCTCCACGATCGCTCGTGCCGGTGGGCCTTCATGTGCTCGATGTAGGCCTCGACGACGCTTCCGATGGGCGTGCGTGTGGGCAGGGGTGTCGGATCGCCCCGGAACTGTGCAGACTCGAACTGCCGCAGCTTCTCTTTGGCGATCTGCTCGGAGTCGGTCCGCAGACTCCTCCGACGCTTCGTGCCGCTCTCGTACCATTGGATGTGGAAATTCCCGTGACGCTTGATCAGGCTGGCCATGGCGTGGCCTCCGCGGTTGAGCGGGCCCTCGATCATTGGCGGATTCGTGGGTCACGTTCTAGGTGACGCGACCCTGAAAAAGCCCATGAAAAAAGGACCTGCGATGTCTCGCAAGTCCTTGTCATGAAAGCAAATAGCGGGGGCTGGATTCGAACCAACGACCTCCGGGTTATGAGCCCGACGAGCTACCAGACTGCTCTACCCCGCAATCAGGTCGGCACAATAGGCCTCAACCCGGCGGCGGTCAACGCCCCCTTCGTGCTCGAACGAATCACCGAGGAGAGCGGCATCCGCCGATTCAAGGGCATGCCCGACGTCGGCGTCATCATCCTCGCGCGCCTCGACTCCGAGCGATTCCCCGGCAAAGTGCTCGCTGACGCTGCGGGTGTGCCGCTCCTGACACGCCTCGTCGAGAGACTCGCCGCTTCCTCGGATGCGATCGGGCCAGTGGTGCTGGCTACGACTGTACGCCAAATCGATGATCCCTTGGAATCCTGGGCCAGACGCTCCGGCGTGCCAATCGTTCGGTCCTCACGCCCCTTGAACGACGTGGCCGGTCGGTTCGTTGATGCCGCTATAGAGCACAGGTTCGAATGGGCATTCCGTGTCAACGGAGACTCGCCGCACACCGACGCCTCGCTTCTTGCTGGCTCGATGTCTCTGCGGGCACTCGACATCGATCTCGTCTCCAATCTGGTATCTAGGCGATTCCCGTACGGCGTCGCCGTCGAACTGGTCCGCATCGACGCCCTCGCCCGAGTGCTGCACTCCCTTCCGGCAGACGACCCGACGCGCGAGCACGTCACGCGCCCCCTGTACGAGCGGCTCGCACCGGAGCGGATCGCGCACGTGCCGGGCGGCGACCCCGCATGGGCCAATCTCCGCGCCACCGTGGACACGCCCGAGGACCTCGAACGCTTCACGCGTTATCTCCAAGACGTGGGCCCCGAATGGCCGATAACCACCCTTGGACGCTTGATCGAATGGTCCGAGGCGAGGAGCGAAACGTGACGACGGTTTTCTGCGTACACCCACACGGGTTCAATATCGGCAACGACGCGATCCACATCGCGCTGCGGGCGATGCTCGACGATGCCTTTGGCGAGATCGTCAACGTCATCTCAATCCCCGCGACGAGCCGCTTCGAGAGCCACGGGCGAGCGGGACTAACGCCTGGCGTCGTACACGAGATCAACCAGTACGCCGACGGCGTGATCGTCGGTGGCGGCAATCTCTTTGAGAACGCCCAGCTCGACATGGACACGAACGCCCTCAAGGCGCTCGAGCCGCCCATGATGCTCTTCAGCCTCTCGCGCGGCAGGATCTTCAACCGCGCCGGCAACCTCGTAGACCGCACCGACGTGATGCCCGATGACCGCCTCCGTGCGCTGCACGAGGCCTCGATGTGCTCGGTCGCCCGCGACCAAGCGACGTTCGATCACCTCAAGAGCATCGGCTGCGAGCACGTCGTGCTCGGCGGCTGCCCCACGATCACACTGGGCGACGCCGCGGAGCGCCTGCCGCGCGTCACCGACCACGACGACGGCGTGGTGCTGCTCAGCATCCGCAACCCGTCACTGATGAACATCCCCCTCGATGCGCAGGCCCGCGTGCGCACGACGGTGCTCGAACTCGCAAGCGCAATCGAAGAGCGCACCGGTAGCCGCCCTCGCCTGCTCTGCCATGACCACCGCGACATCCCCTTCGCCGCGAGCTTTCCCGGATTCGAGTACGTGTACACGGGCGACGTCTACCGCTTCCTCGCGCTGCTCCAGCACGCGAAGCTATGCGTGACGTTCCGCCTCCACGCCGCGATCCCCTGCCTCGCCTTCGGCACGCCCTTCGTCAACATCAGCTACGACGAGCGTGCCCAGAGCGCGATCGAGACGATCGGCCTCGAGGAGTGGAACGTCGATCTGATGTCCGGCTCCGCGGTGGAGACCGTCCGCTCTCGCCTCGACGAACTCGACCGCCTGCCGACCCTCGCGGAGCTCACCCGGCCCGTGCGCGACGACCTCCGCACGGTGATGACGCGCGCCTTCACCGAGTTCAAAACCGCGGTGCGCCACCATGCCGACCAGAACACACGCGACCACACCGCTCCCTCTCCCACCATTATCACCAGGACCGCAACATGCTCCACGCCGCTGACGGCTTCCACGTAATCGCCGAGGCGGGCACGAACCACGCCGGGCAGATCGACCTCGGCAAGCGCCTCATCGACATCGCCCGCGATGCGCACGCGCACTCCGTCAAGTTCCAGATCATCTACCCCGAGGGCCTCTACCTCCCCGAGACCCCGACCAAGGGCGGCTACGCGCGCAACGAGGTCTTTGATAAGCGCGCAAGCATGATGCTCTCCGACGACGACTACCGCGCACTCGCCGACTACGCTCGCGAGCACCACATCCCCATGTCCGCCTCCGTCTTCGACGAGCGCGGCGTGCGCTTGCTGGAATCCATCGACGCCCCCTACCTCAAGTTCGCCTCCTGCGACCTCAACAACTCGCGCCTGCTCAAGATCGGCGCCGAGACGGGCCGCCCGCTGGTTGTCTCCACCGGCATGGCGACGCTCGGCGAGATCGAGCGTGCGCTCACCGACCTCACGGGCGCCGGAGCCGAGGACATCTGGCTGCTGCACTGTGTCTCCATGTACCCCGCGCCGCTCCGCGAGATGAACCTCGGGATGATCACCGCCCTCTCGAGCGCCTTCGGCATGCCCGTCGGCCTCAGCGACCACACCGAGACCTCGCACGCCGCGACGATGGCCGTCGCCTTGGGCGCCCGCCTCTTCGAGAAGCACCACACCTACGACCGCGCCGCCGACGGATTTGACCACGCGTACGCGATGGAACCCGGCATGCTCAAGGGGTACGTGCGCGACATCGGCGATGCGATCAGCGCCCTCAAGCCCGCGCCGCTCAAGCTGCGCGAGAGCGAATCGCTGCTCAAGCCCCGTGCCCGGCGCGGTATCCACGCCGCCCGCGACATCCAGCCCGGCGACATCATCACCGAGACCGACCTCGTCGTTGTCCGCCCCGAGGGCCCCATGTCGCCCAACGAATTGCCGATCGTCATCGGCGCCAAGGCGACACGCGCCATCCGCCGCTTCGAATCGGTCGAACCGGGCATGCTGGCATGAGCGCCCCGCGTCTCGCCTTCTTCTGCAGGGGCTCGACCGACGTCGGGCTCGGGCACGTGATGCGCACGCGCGCCGTCGCCGAAGCCGCCGGGGCCGACGCCGAGGCGCACGTCTTCGCCGTCGGGGACGACGCCGCACACACACTGCTCGAATCTTCGGACACCGATTTCGATCTGTACGCCGAGGACGAATCGGCCATCCGGGCCATCGAATCGTGGTCACCGAGTGTTTGCTTTATCGACACCACGTCAATGGACGCGGACCACTTCGACCGCCTCGATCGGGTCTCCGCCACCGCCTCGCTCTCCCCCGTCTTCGATCAACTCGAACGCTGCGAGCTCTTCTACCACCGCACGAGCGTCCACCCCCTCTCCGCGAGAGAGAGCTGGAAGCGCGGGCTCGAGTTCGCCGTCGTGCGCGACGCCTGCACGCGCATCCCGGAGAACCTCTACCGCGACGCGATCGATCCGGGTGCACCACTGAGCGTCGCGATCTCGATGGGCGGCGGCGACGCGGACAACAAAACCCTCCGCGTCCTCGAGCGCCTCCGCACGCTCGACCGCCCGATGCTCTTCTGGGTGCTGCTCGGCGAGGGCTACCAGCATTCCTACGACGAACTCATCGCCAGCGCCCGCGCCGATCGGCGCCACGAAGTCATCCTCGCACGCACGACCGATGCGATGTGGCGCGTGATGCGTTCGTGCAGCGTCGCCGTCCTCGCCGGCGGCACGGTGACCTACGAAGCAGCCGCAGCGGGCCTCCCGTCGATCAACCTCTTCGACGACGACGCGCACGCCTACCTCATCGAGGAACTCGTCGGGCACCGCGTCGCCTGGCACGCGGGCGCTCCATTCAACAGTGCCCTCGACCGGACCGCGGCCCTGTTGAAGAGCTTCCACGACGACCGAACCACCCTGCTCGCTGCGCACCGCGCATCGAAGAACCTCATCGACGGGCGGGGGGCCCGCCGCATCATCGAACACGCCCTCAGCATCATCGACACCTCGTCTACCCACGAGGCGGCGGCGTGACCCCGGTCATCGGACTCATCGAAGGTGCCAGCGGCAACATCGCCTCTGTGCGCCACGCGCTGCGCAGACTCGGAGCCGAGACGACCCCGGTACACACCCCCGAGCAGCTCGTAGCCTGCAACGCCGTCATCCTCCCCGGCGTCGGGAACCTCCCGCGCGTCATGGAATCACTCCGCGGCGCTGGATTCGACCACGCGATATGCGACTTCGCCGCCAGCGGCAAGCCGCTCCTTGGCATCTGCGTGGGCATGCAAGCGCTCGCGACCTCCGGCTCCGAGGGCATCGGAACCGAGTGCCTGAACCTGATCCCGGGGCGCGTCGATCAGCTCCGCACAACCGGGCTCGACCGCCTGCCGCACATCGGCTGGAACGACGTCGAGCCCCGCAGCGCCTCATCGCTCTTCGCCTCCGACACCCCCTTCGACGCCTACTTCGTTCACTCGTACGCGTTCGTTCCCGATGACGATGCGCACGCCACCTCACACAGCACGCACGGACAGCGATTCGCCGCATCCGTCGAGCGTGACAACGTGATGGGCGTTCAGTTCCACCCAGAGAAGAGCCAGCGCGCCGGCCTCGCGCTCCTCGAACGATTCCTGTCCCTCGCCGCCTGACCCCTTGCCCCCCCGCCTCAACGGAGCCCAACGTGCTCACACCCAGCGTCACCACGCCGCACGATGACACCCTCGCGAACGCGCTCGATGCGGGGCTCGCGCCGTGTACGCACGAGATCGACGAGGCGAAGCACGCCCAGGCCGTCGAACGCGTCGCCGAGATGTACCGCCGTTGCGTGGGCGAGCGGAGCGTGGTGCCGCCGCTCTATCACCCAGGGGGAGAGTGGGAACGCTACATCAACGAACGGCGCACGCTCTACGGCGCGATGATCTCCGACGACCGTTCGCTCGCCTCCGACCTGCTCCGCTCGTTCTGGCGCAACGAACTCGGGTTGATCGTCAAGGAGTACGCGTCCTACCCGCAGCTCATCGAGCGTGCACAACCGCGCACCGATCTCTTCCTCGAACGCCTGCCCAGGAACCACGCGATCTGGCGCTCGGTCTTCGACCGGCCCACTCAAGCGCTCGCGATACCGCCCGTCGGGGAGCCATGGGGCCTGATGATCGACGGCGTGCTCGTCGCACCCAAGGCCACCCGATTCCACGCCCTGGCCACGC
Source organism: Phycisphaerales bacterium (assembly GCA_029260475.1). GTDB lineage: Bacteria > Planctomycetota > Phycisphaerae > Phycisphaerales > UBA1924 > OFTM391. The sequence goes on from JAJDDE010000153.1 coordinate 17,121, forward strand.
AGTGCGCCGAGCTCGTGCGCACGAACCCGGAGCCCTCCATCATCGAGATCGGCGCCGGCTATTGCGGCATGGCCCACTACCTCCTCCGCGACCACACTAACATCCGTTACACCGACTTCGACCTGCCCGAGACGCTCGTGCTCGCCGCCTACTACCTCATCTGCGCCAACCCGGGCACGCGCGTCACCCTGCACGGCGAGTCTGCCAACCCGCCAACCTCCCCCGGCGCAACGCTCCTCCCGAACTATGCGCTCCCTGATCACCCGAGCACGAGCGCGGACGTCGCCCTCAACACGTTCAGCTTCTCCGAGATGCCCCGCGCAACCCTCACCGAAGTGCTCGGC
>JAJDDE010000154.1 GCA_029260475.1 Phycisphaerales bacterium
ACTCGATCTCGCTCACCGAGCCCGCGCTCTTCGATAAGGACTACTCGCTCTCGGTGGGCGGCTTCATCCGCGACCGCCGCTTCAACCAGTACGACGAGGGACGCACCTCGGGGCGTATCGGGCTCTCCCGGCGCTTCGGCACGCGCTGGGTCGGCTCGCTCGCCCTCCGCGCCGAACAGATCGACATCTCCGACATCGACACCGACGCGCCGGTGGACGTCTTCGAGGTCGAGGGCGAGAGCACGCTGACGAGCCTTGGCTTCAGCCTCGCGCGCACCACGGTGGACAACCGCTTCCGACCCACCAAGGGCACACGCACCGAGTTCGTCGTGGACCGCGTCGGCGCCCTGGGTGGCGACTACGACTTCACCCGTCTTGACGGCGAGTTCACGACCTTCCTGACCATCGACCGCGACGAGTTCGACCGCGCCACGGTGCTCTCGTTCAAGACCCGCGCCGGCATCATCCCCGAGGACGACGAGGCACCGATCTTCGAGCGCTTCTACCTGGGCGGGCGCTCCTTCCGAGGGTTCGACTTCCGAGGCATCGGCCCCGTGGGCATCAACAACCGCACGGGTCGCCCCGGGGAGGACCAGGTCGGCGGCGACTTCCTCTTCTTCCTCGGCGCCGAAATCGAGAAGCCGGTCTGGCAGGAGATCATGTCCGTGGTCTTCTTCGTGGACTCGGGCACGATCGCCGACGACCTCTCCTTCGACGAGTATCGCGTGAGCGCCGGCGTGGGCGTCCGCCTGTACATCCCCCAGCTCGGCCAAGCGCCCCTCGCCTTCGACTTCGGCATCCCGCTGATCGACGAGGACACGGACGAGTCCGAGCTCTTCAGCTTCTCGCTGGACCTGCCCTTCTAACGCTGCGCACAGCGCACCACACCCCGGGAGGTCATCGCTGTGCGCGCATGATCGCGGCGACCTGCGCATCGTCGCCCTGCGCACGCGATTCGAGGCCCGCCACGATGTTCGCGTGCGTCTGGTCGTCCTTGTTCTGGCTCATCTTGTCGGTGGACACCGCGTCGAGCACGCGGAGTTCCACGCCGACGATGGCCTTGATGAGCCGATCGACGACCGACGGGTCGGGCTGGTAATCGGGATCGGTCTCGAAGGCGCTGGTGAGGCGGGCGAGGAAGGGGCGGAGCTCGGCTTCGTCGTGGATCGTGCGCGCTTCGCAATGGGCGTGCGTGGCGCGGTAGTTCCAGGTGCCCGCGGAGGGCTCGGCGTACCAGCTCGCGCTGATGGGGGCGTGCGGGCCCTGGGCGATCGCCAGAACGGTGGGGTCTTCTTCTACGCGCATCCACCACGGGTTGGCGCGCGCCACGTGGGCGTGCAGCGCGAGCGTGTCACCAGTTGTTGCGACGAGCACGGGCGTGTGGACCGCGTGCATGCGCTCGGCGCCCTGCGATCTGTCGCGGGCGATGAGCGTCGCGAAGGGATGGGCCTCGAACGCGCGGGCCGCATGCTTGAGTGGGTCGCCCTCTGGGCGGAACTTCGGGCGGGCGTAGAGGGTCACCCCGGCGCCTGTCCATTGTCGGTCACGTGGTCGGTCGCGTCGGCCTCTTCGTCGCGCTCGCTCGCTTTGGCTTCGAGCGCCGCTTCGAGGAGCGGCGCGCCCAGCGCCCGCTGGGCCGAAGAGAGCCGGAAGCGTGCCAGACGCGGCGCCTTGGCGGTCGTGTAGTCCAGAGGCGTCAGGCCCGCGTTGTCTTCCGCGCTCGGGTCGGCGCCGGCCTCCAGGAAGAGCTCGACGAGTTCGGGCACGCCCGAGCCCGCGGCGTAGTGCAGCGCGGTCCGCCCCGCATCATCGCGCGCGTTCGGGTCGAGCCCCGCGCCGAGGAGCACCCGCGCCGTCGGGACGTGCCCCCGGCACTGGTCGAGGAGGCGCGACGTGTCGGAGCGCACGAGGCAGGCGCGCATGAGCTGCGATCGGCCCGCGGGATCGACGATCTCGGGGTCGAACCCGATCTCGATGAGCTCCGGGATCACCTTCGTGTTGCCCTTGTCCACCGCGACCTGCAGGAGATCGCGCCCCTGCGAGGTGGTCGCGTTCAGATCGGCACCGAACTCCGCGAGCAGCGAGATCACGCCCGGGTCGCCCGCGTCCGCCGCGACGATGCAGACGGGGATGATCGTGCGCAGACGCTCGACCTCGGGCCCGCCACGCACCTGGGTCTTGTACTCCTCCGCCGGGTCATCGAATGTCTCGGCGCCGTTCTCGAGCAGGAAGCGGACCTGCGCGAGCGTGCCGCGACCCGACGCCAGCAGCAGCGGCGTGTAGCCGGAGCTGTCGAAGAGGTTCACCGAGGCACCGGAGGCGACGAGCTCGTTCATCACCAGCAGGCGGCTCAGCTCGAGCTCGGCATCGCGCGGCCTGCGGTCCTCGATGTACGGGTCGAGCGACTCGAGCGTCAGCCAGCTCGACGCGAAGAAGAGCGGCGTCTGCCCCGCCTCGTTGGCCTGGTCCGGGTCGAGGCCCAGGTCGTCGATGAGATAGCGGATGAGTTCGGGATCGAAGTTCGTCGCGGCGTTGTGCAGCAGGCTGTCGGTGTCGTTGCGCTCGAGGGTGGGGTCGCCGCCCGCGGTGATGATCATCTCCATGATCGCGCGATCGGCGTACTGCGCTGCGACGATCTCCGCGTGGATCACGTCGGTCGTTTCGTAGACCGTCTCGATGACGTACTCGGGCGTCAGCTCGGCGCCCGCGTCGAGCAGCACGCGGACGGCGTCCGCGTTGCGGTGCCGGATGGCGTGCATCAGGGGCGTCCAGCCGCGGACCTCGTCGAAGGTCATGGTCTTCTGCCCGATGTCCGCGCCATCTTCGAGCAGCGCCGTGATCTTCCGGGCGTCGCCCTCGATCGCCGCCCGGACCAGGGCGGGCTGCTCGGCGCTCTCCTGCTGGAACGCGAGGGCGCTGCAGGTGATGCACAGGGTGAGAAGCGTCGCGGCCGATGTGCGCATGGGCGGTGTCCTGCGGTTGGGTGTTCGGGCTCGGTTCGTGGGCAAGCCTACCCGTTGGATACGACCGGCAGGCGTCGCGGTTGCGTGCGGGGCCCTCGCGATCGAGCCCTCTATGATGCCCGCCCGAACCCCGAACCCCCGAACCCGCCCCTTTACGCCTCTCCGCTGGAGCCTCCCAATGACCGCCTCTCCCGCCCCCGCCGGCGCGATCTCGATGGACGAACTCGTCTCCCTCTGCAAACGCCGCGGGTTCATCTACCCCGCCTCCGAGATCTACGGCGGCATCAACGGCTTCTGGGACTACGGGCCGCTGGGCATCCTGCTGAAGAACAACCTGCGCGACCGCTGGTGGCGCGACATGGTCCTCGCCCCGCCGCCCGGCCCTGATGGCGAGGAACTGTCGATCGTCGGGCTTGATTCGTCGATCGTGCAGAACCCCAAGACGTGGGTCGCGAGCGGGCACGTGGGCGGGTTTAGTGATCCGATGGTGGACTGCCGGGAGACCAAGAGCCGCTACCGGGCGGATCACATCATCGTGTACAAGCTCGACGGCTGCGAACGGATGTACGCGTTCGTCGAGAACAACGACGAGAGCGCCGACCGCGCCCTCAAGATGCTCGGCAAGTACGCGAAGCGCGACGTGGCGGCGGGTGACGTCGAGACGATCGCGCTCACGGACATGGATGTCGCCGACTATGCGCACGTCGTGGGCCCGGACACAAAGGAAGCCGGCACGCTGACCGAGCCGCGCGAGTTCAACCTGATGTTCGAGACGTACGTCGGCGCGATGCAGTCGGACGACTCCAAGGCCTTCCTGCGCCCCGAGACCGCGCAGGGCATCTTCCTGAACTACAAGAACGTGCTGGACACGATGCGCGTGCGCGTGCCCTTTGGCATCGCGCAGATCGGCAAGGCCTTCCGCAACGAGGTCACGCCCCGGAACTTCATCTTCCGCAGCCGCGAGTTCGAGCAGATGGAGATGGAGTGGTTCTGCCACCCCGACGACGCGGAGAAGTGGTACGAGTTCTGGTGCCAGACGCGGTTTGACTGGTGGAAGGGCCTGGGGATCGATGCATCGCGCCTGATCATGCGCGAGCACGACAAGGACGAACTCGCCCACTACTCCAAGGAGGGCGCGGGCACGAGCGACGTGGAGTACGAGTACCCCTTCACGAGCCCGGGGCACGGCGAGCTCGAGGGCGTCGCCCATCGCGGCAACTACGACCTCACCCAGCACGCCAAGCGCGAGAACGCGGGCGCGAAGCTGGAGTACTTCGACCAGGAGCGCAACGAGCGGTACATGCCGCACGTCATCGAGCCGGCGGCGGGCCTCTCCCGCGGCGTGCTGGTGCTGCTCTGCGAGGCCTTCACGCCCGACGAGAGCCGTGCGAGCAAGGTGTACATGAAGTTCCCGCCCAGCCTCGCGCCGATCAAGGCGGGCGTCTTCCCCCTTGTGAAGAAGGACGGCCTGCCGGAGATCGCGCAGAAGCTCACCCGCGAGCTGCGCGCACGTTTCGGGCACACCGGCCTGATCGAGTGCGACGAGAAGCAGTCCATCGGCAAGCGCTACGCCCGCATGGACGAGGCGGGCTGCCCCTTCTGCTTCACCATCGACGGCGACACGAAAGACGACCACGCCGTCACCGTCCGCCATCGTGATACGCAGGAACAGGAGCGCATCGGGCTGGATGCGGTCGCGCACTGGTTGGGTGAGCGGTTGGTGTGATGATGGATGATCACGAGCAAGCAGCGAAAACCGTAGAGGACGAAGTGCAGCGTCCTGTTGCTCGGGGCTCGTACGGTCGAGACATGGCGATGATCGGTGTCTACATGGCGCTCATCGGCTTTGGCGTGGGACTTTGCGGTGTCTTTGGCTATGCGATCCTCGTGTCTCTGGGTGTGCCTTCGTTGGTTGTAACGTTTCTGGGCTGGATGATCCCGTGCGGTGCTATTGGGCTGTTGGGGGTGTGGTTTGAGCGTCGAGAACTCGCACGCAGGGGTGTCAGCGTAGAGGACGTACGCAAAAACCCAAAGGCCTTCAAGCTCAATAGTCAATTCGGAACCGTATGGGGCATTGCGTTCGTAGGCATGATGGTTGGATTTCCTGCGGGCATGTTCCTGCGAATTTTCCTCTTCTAACCGTCAGTGTATTTTGATTGCTTATCTGCAATAACTTACAGTGACTTAGTTCGAACCCTCGTGACGTACCGTTGCAAGAGGAATCGCCCGTGGACCATGCACCCAGCAGCATCCCCGCCCTGCATTGCCCCGCCTGTGGGTACGACGTCTCCACGTCCATCAACGATGGCATGACCATCTGCCCGGAGTGCGGCTCATCTACTCAAGATGATGCGATCGCTCGGTTCGCTGCCCGCAGCCTCCGAAGATGGACCGCGATCGGGTGCTTCGGCCTGTTGGTTGTCGCGTTCGCGGCGGGTATGGCGCTGTTTCTCTCCAATCCGTCCTACTACGGCATGGACGCGTGGTGGCTCCCTAGTTTTGATTTCGTATCGATCGCCTGTGTGGTGATCTTCTTCGGAGGGCCTCCGCTCGCGGTGGCGAGCGTCGTGGGGCGTGGGATCGCCTTGAAGGTCAACCCCGATTGGATCCTCCTCGCGGTGGTCGTCACATTCTTCGGTGGATTCGCGGGTGTGCTGGTCGGTGGGATCGCCGGGTTTCACGTCTTGCGGCCCTTCTTGTGGGGCTGAGCAGGCCGATCAGGAACGAGACAGCGCGGCGCTTCGTAGGGTGCGTCAAGGAGACCTGCGTGGACACTCGTACACCCCGCATCCAAGTCCTCCATTGCCCCGCCTGCGCGTACGACGTCTCCTCACCGCTGGAGCACGGCGTGGACCGCTGCCCAGAGTGCGGCGGTGCGATCGATCGTGAGGCGTGCCACCCGCCGCAGCGTTCCCGCATGCGGAACGACGTCGCGATCATGGTCATCGTGGCTCTCGTTTCGGGCGTTGCCGGCGCGCTGCTGTACGAGTTGTGGCGCAGCGATCCGATCTACATCGCCCTCTCGGGCAACACACCCCCACCCACGGGGCCGAACCGGTTGATGCTCGTTCCACCCGGACCGCCGCCCTGGTATCTGCGTTTGGCGGCGTACAGCGTGATGCTCGGACCCGTGATCGGGACGCACGGCGTGTTGGTGAAGCGCGTGCGTCGCCGGGTCGGCACTCTGCACGCCCGATGGCCCTCGCTCGCGCTGCGGGGCGTTGGTTTCGGGCTTCTGCTGGTTGTGTGGATCGCCGCATTAAACATCGCACGCGTGTAAACGCCGATCCGTCCCGCTCTCGATGCGTATCTTCTGTGAAGGAGACCCGCGTGGACCCCTCAACCCCTCACACAACTGCCCTGCACTGCCCCGCCTGCGGCTACGACGTCGCGACCCTCATACATCGCGGCGAAGAGACCTGCCCGGAGTGCGGCGGGCACATCGACGAGCGCAACTGTCACCCCCCGCTCTGGTCCGACGCCTTCAAGCGAGACGCGCGGAGGTACCTCGCGCGCTGCGCGATCGGCGGCGGGGTCGCGGGGCTGGGCGTCGGGCTGCTCGGGTTCACCGCGATGATGGTGATCTCCACGTTCGTGGTCGCGATGCCGGGCGTGTTCATGGCGGCGCGCGGGGCAGAGAACGTATGGCAGCGCGCCTGCGCACGGACCGCGGACCCGCGCACGGCGCGGGTCTTCCCCGTGCTCGGCGCGCTGGGGTTCATCGCGTGCGCCGGCGCGTACGCGATCGGTGTCGTGATCGTGCTCCGAGGGGCGGGGTGGGCGTGATGGAGGCGACGCCGCGATGCAGGGCGTGCGGGTACGACGTGAGCACGTCGCTCCGCGACGAGGTCCCGCGCTGCCCGGAGTGCGGCGGCGGGATCAGCGCCACCGAATCGTGGCTGCTCTTCGATCAGGGCGCCGGGCTGCGCAGGGCGATGTGGTACCTCGCGCTGTCCTTCGCGGCGCCGATGGCGACGGTCGTGTTTGCGATGCTGCTGGGGCCGCTTGGCCTGGGCGAGCGCTCCCAGCTCAGCAGCGTGCTGGGCATCCTCATCGCGTACACCGGCGGCACGCTGTGCCTGCTCGGCTGGCCGACGGGCGCGGGGTTCGTGGTGGAGCGCCTGGTCCTGCCGGGACGGGTGCTGAAGGCGATGACGGTCTTCGCGGGGCTCATCGTTCTGAGCGGGTGCGCACTGGTGGGCGGGTTGCTGGTGGGGTTGCTTGTGATGGGGGTGATCTGATGGCAGAGCAAACCGCGATGACTTGCCCGGCGTGCGGGTACGACGTGAGCGCCACGCTCGCCGACGAGATCGAGGAGTGCCCAGAGTGCGGTACAGGATTGCGGACAGTGGTTTCTCGCGGTTGGGACTGGAAACCGAACGCCGCACGATCGTGTGTGGTGTTGGTCGCAATCATGGCGGCGATCGCAGCAATTATGGCGGTGCTGCTTTGGGCGTTTCTACCTGCAAACCTGCAAGGAATGGATGAGCCATACATCCCCGCACCGGACTGGGCGCTCACGCTGTTCGATGTTGGGCAGTGGGGTTCAATCGTTGGGTTCTTCGCTCTGCCGGGCTTTGCCGTGGCCTGTGCATGCCGCATGGTCTACTGGCGGCACGCGGTCTTCCTACGGGTGGTCGCTGTGATTTGGATTCTTAGCCTTGTGATCACGGCTGGCATCTATATCGCCTTGGCATACATCATCTCGTGGACGAGTTGGCACTACTGATGTCGCAGTTCAACTGCCCAAGGTGCTCCTATGACGTGAGCGCCACGCTCGCTGACGGGCTTGAGGTGTGCCCGGAGTGCGGCGGGGCAGTCTCCATCGAGGATGTCGCGCCGGACGATCGAGGCCTGCGTATCGCACTGCGATGGGTGATCTGGCTCTGGGTGTACGGGCTCACCACCGGGATGCTGTACGCCGCGTTCTGGGATGTCGGGCGCTTCGCACCGGGCGATCCCATCGGTATGACTGGCCTGTTTATCACGAAAATATTCACCTTTGGCGCACCCTTCGCCTCGCCGATCGCAGCCCTTTTCGCGGGTATGCACGCGCGCCGAAAGCTCGGCGATCGCAACAAATGGAGCGTCGGGGGTATCGTCCTCGTGATCGGCGCGCTGGGCCTCGTCCTCGGCGGTGGGTGCGGCGTTGCGTTCATTGATTGGCTGAAATGAGAGTTCTGATGGACGCATTGCACTGCCCCGCCTGCGGGTACGACGTGAGCTCGCCGCTCACACATGGTGCGAGCATCTGCCCGGAGTGCGGGGATCCGATCAGCGAAGGTATGTGCCTCGCGGGGCCGGAGACGCCTTGGGCGAAGTACGGCGTGTGCCTGGTGTGGGCGGCGCTGCCGATGGCGCTGTTGAGCCCGCTGACCTTTGTCTTCCTCGGCGCGATCATGGAG